>CANRHI010000048.1 GCA_947630365.1 uncultured Clostridia bacterium | reverse complement strand
ATTGTGCACCTGTTGTCGCGCCAGCGGCATGGCAGGGTAGCGAAGTGCGGAGCAGATAAACGCTGAAAGCATCTAAGCGTGAAACTGACCTCAAGATAAGGTATCCCATCGAAAGAGTAAGACCCCTTGAAGACGACAAGGTTGATAGGTCGGGGGTGGAAGCATGGCGACATGTGGAGCTGACCGATACTAATAGGTCGAGGGCTTGATCTCAACGGAAGTTGAGGAAGCGGATACGAATCTCTTTCAAAGAAAGAAAAGACTATGATTTCAAAGAGTACAGAATGGGAATGACTTTGCTTTCGGAACTTGCTGTGTAGTTGTCTGTCTGCGGGAGACTGCAGAAGAGAGAAACGGCGGGAAAGCCGCTTCGAAAAACGTAGCCGTTGGTAAGATTCCAATAAAGGGGGAAACGAATTGGCGGCTACAACTACGGTATAACGCGCCTGCGCGCTTTATATACCATTCCGGTGACGATAGCAGAGAGGATCCACCTGTTCCCATCCCGAACACAGAAGTTAAGCTCTCTCACGCCGAAAGTACTTGGCTCAACAGCCCGGGAGGATAGGTAGTTGCCGGATATCAAACAAAAACACTTGCTACGGCAAGTGTTTTTTCATGCGGAGAGCTTAACTTCCGGGGCAAGCCGCATCCGATAGGAAGAATAGAGCGAAATGTCGCTATGCGGCTTTACACCTTTTGTTAAGCTCTCTCACGCCGAAAGTACTTGGCTCAACAGCTCGGGAGGATAGGTAGCCACGGATATCAAACAAAAACACTTGCTACGGCAAGTGTTTTTTCATGTGGAGAGCTTAACTTGGAACGCCCCTCCCCCTGCGTCTCCCTCCCCACACGTGGGGAGGGAGAAATTATAGAGCTGCCCCCCTTTGAAGGGGGCGGCTCCCGCGTAGCGGGTGGTGGGGGTTGCCGTCTTAGCTCCCCTATTGAGGGAAAATTTTGCATTCTGCCAAAGGTTGATAATCTTTGGCGCAAAATTTTCTTGGCATTTGCCCATATGCACGGGCAAATGCTGACCGAACGCGGGTTTCTACCCGCGTGAGACAGCTGGCGCGCTGCTTTTGCGCGACTGAGGGGTTCTCTTAACCCTATCACCCCTTGCGGGGTACTTCCCCTCTCAGGGGAAGCAAGAAAGCCACAGGGGACCATCGCGTCATGTTGAGGGAGCGAAGCGACCGAAACATCCCGAAGTACGAAGTCCGAAATTTCATCCTCGGGATTCTTCGCCCCACAAGGGGGCTTAGAATGACGCGGTTTCCCACGGAGTAGAAGATACACTCGGCTGCGCCTCGGTATGAGGGAGGCGGTGTCATTTCGAGCGAAGCGTAAGCGAAGTCGAGAAATCTCATGATAAGGTAGAGATGCCTCGACTACGGTCGGCATGACATAATTGGAACGCGGGTCGGCATGACAAATTTAGAAACCCCTCCCCCTGCGTCCCCCACCCCAAAGGGGAGGGGGATAAACTGCGGATAAAAAAGAATCCCCTCCCTTTCGGGGGGGATTCCCACCTTGGCGCCCCTATGGGGGAGCCGGCAGGGAGGGGGATAAACTGCGGATATAAAATCCCCTTCCTAAAAACAGGAAGGAGATCTTCGAATGATCCTTCCGCTAATCCCTTCGCAAAAAAATCCCCTGCTACACCAAAGCGGGGGGGTGGGTCTATAAAAAAGAGCTTACCGTGGGGTAAGCTCTCAGGCGGGACGGTGGGTGAGGAGCGGGTCGAGGGCGACGATCTTATCCGCAAGGCGGATAAACGCCTCCGCGTCCTCCACGCCGATCTCTTGCACGATGCGATCGACCATGGCAAGCGTCTTTTCGTGCTCGGCGAGATATTCATCCATATTCAGGGGGCGAATGAAGGTCGTGCGTTTGTCCTGCCCGTCCGAGCGCTCGAGGGCGCCCTTGCGCACGAGGGACTCGATGGTGCGGTTGACGAGGGACTTGAGCATGCCCGTTTCGGAGACGATCTGCTTAAAGGAAACGAGGCCGACGCCGTCCTGCACATAGTGGCGGTGCACGATGTTCATGACGATCGCCTCGTTGTAGATCATGTCCTGCGTGATGCGGGTGTTCTTGAGCACGCCCGTGAGGTGGATCCACGATGCGATGAGCTTTTCGTAGAGCGCGTTGTTTTCATCCATATGTTTTTATCTTCTCCATGAACAAATCTAACATTAGTATAGCGCAATATTGAACAATTGTCAAGCATTTTCTTGAATAAATGATAAAATTTTTCTGATTTCAGAGAATTTTCGCGAAAAAATTGATTTAATTTGTACAATGTGCTATACTAAACCCGCTTGGAGGGAAAAATGCTGCCATCGGATGACGCAATTTTGTTGAGCCTTGTGAACACATACCTTCGCGACGGGGAGGCTTCTCTCGGGGAAGTTGCCGAAAAATTGGGCGCGAAGGAAGGGGAGATCGAGGCGCGGCTTGCCTCGTTTGGCTACGAATTCTCGCCCGAGGCAAACGCCTTCCGCCCCGCGAAGTAAATTCTTTCCACATTTCCACCGTGGAATTGTGGATAACTTTTTGGTTTTGTGGAGAACGCCGTGTCCAACTATCGCATGATGAAGCTGTTCGAACAATTTGAGGAGATCTCGGAGGGAGACTTCACCCCCGAGGAGCTCGAGGCGTACCTTGCCTATGCGGAGAAGGAGAGCGCGCCGCTTTCGCCCGCCGAGTGGAAGCGGACGTATTTCGACTTCTACGACGACGTGAAGGATAAGAGCCTCAAAAAACAGGATTGGTAAGTGTTCGCCCGCGAGCAATTCGCGGGCGGGATTTTTATTGGGGGGGGGAAGGCAATGCGGAGGGCAAATCGGAAGCCCCTCCCCCTGCGTCCCCCTCCCCGCACGCGGGGAGGGGGGATTTGGTAGAGCTGCCCCCGTTGAAAGGGGGCAGCTCCCGCGTAAGCGGGTGGTGGGGGTTATCCACTTTTTGAGAGCGCGTTCCACAACAAAATTCCCTTCCTTTTTAAGGAGGGGGATACAGGAGGAGGTTGCCATATGAGGATGAAAATTCGGACTTCGTACTTCGGGATGTTTCGGTCGCTCCGCTTCCTCAACATGACGCGATGACCCCTCATTCCGAACGGAGCGCAAGCGGAGTGAGCGAATCTTCCCCGCGAGTCGTACCAAGAAGTAGAGGATACACTCGCCCCTTACGGGGCTCGGTATGAGGGAGCTAACCCCTCAGTCACGCAAGGGCAGCGCGCCAGCTCCCCTCAAATAGGGGCGCCAAGGGAGTTGTCATACCGAGCCCACGGAGTGGGCGAGCGTATCCCCTTATACGAAGATGGAGATATCACGATAAAAACTTTGTGGGGCGGAAGGCGAGGAGCCAAAAGAGAAGCCAAAGCGCCGCGACGCCGGCGAGCGAGAGCGCCGCGCGGTACACATAGGCGTTTCCGAAACAAAAAACAAGCAACAAATTGTAGCCCGTGAAGGCAAACACGGCGGCGAGCAGCCCATACAAAATGAGGATACCGCAAAAGATCCACGTCGTATATTTCATGAGCGCAGTATGCGCAACTTCAAATTTTTTCGAGCACCAATTTATCGAAGGCGATGGGCTCCAAAAAGTCCGCCTGTTTGAATACGACATGGTTGAATTTCGCATATTGGAACAGGTGCGGCTTCAAGAGGACGGGAGTGGGAACGTCGAGCTCGCCGCAAATCTCGGCGAGGTACGCAAAAAAGCGCGCGTAGGTAAACTTTTCCTCGCTCTCCATCACGAATTGCCGTGCGATGTGCTCTTCGATATACACCTTTCCCCAAATGCGGAACATAGCCCTATTATAACAGACCTTGCGCCGAAAAGCAACCAATTCAAAAAATCACACGAAAAATTCCCGCCTATGGGGAAAGTGGGTTGACAAATCCGAGCGCATGGTATATAATACAGCATAGAGATTGCCGTGATTCCGCAAGGGTCACGGTATCCTTTATAAAACGAACGCGCCGCACGGGCGCGCAAAGGGGTAGAAACATGGCAGACAAGTTCTATATGACGCAAAAGGGATACGACGACGCGGTCAAACAGCTCGACTATCTCACCAAGGTGAAGCGTGCGGAGATCGTCGCGCGCATTCAGGAGGCGCGCAGCCACGGGGATCTCTCCGAGAATGCCGAATACGACGCCGCGCGCAACGAGCAGGCGGCGAACGAGGGGGAGATCGTCGAGCTCGACTATAAGATCAAGAACGCCGTCATCATCGAGGAGAACGACGACAACACCGTCGTGCACATTGGCTCCACCGTGAAGGTGTACGACAACGACCTCGAGGAGGAGGCGGTCTACAAGATCATGGGCACGACGGAGGTCGATCCCATGAACGGCATCATCTCCAACGAATCGCCCGTCGGGATGGCGCTCCTCGGCAAGAAGAAGGGCGCCGTCGTCACCGTGAAGGCTCCCGGCGGCCTCGAATACCAGCTCAAGATCCTCGGGATCGAATAAGGAACGGCATGGAAGAGAGAAATCCCGCCAACGAGGCGGAGGACATAATCGAACAGGCGAAAATTCGCCGCGAAAAACTTGCGAAGCTCGTGGGGGAGGGCAACGACCCGTTCACCAAGACGAGCTATCCCGTCACCGCGCTCGGGGCGGACATCAAGGGGAAATTCGAAAATTACGAGGGCAAGACGGTCTGCATCGCGGGGCGGCTCATGTCCCGCCGCGTCATGGGGAAGGCGTCCTTCTCCCACATACAGGATAGCAGCGGGCAGATACAGGTCTACGTCACGCGGCAGGATGTTGGCGAGGACGTGTACGCCGCCTACAAGAAGGACTTCGATATCGGCGATATCGTCGGCGTCGAGGGCTTCGTATTCCGCACGCAGACGGGCGAAGTGACCGTGCATGCGACCAAATTCGAAATGCTCGCCAAGGCGCTTCTTCCCCTCCCCGAAAAGTACAACGGGCTGCAGAATGTGGACATGAAGTACCGCCTCCGCCACCTTGACCTCATCATGAACGAGGGCGTGCGGGAGACGTTTTATAAGCGCGCGCGCATCATCTCGGGCATTCGCGAGTATCTCGACCGCCGCGGCTATTACGAGGCGGAAACGCCCGTCCTTCTCCCCTTGGAGATCGGCGCGGACGCCCGCCCCTTCAAGACGCACCACAACGCCTTGGATATCGACATGTACCTCCGCATCGAGACAGAGCTGTACCTAAAACGGCTCATCGTGGGGGGCTTCGGCAGGGTGTACGAGATGGGGCGCATCTTCCGCAACGAGGGCATGGACCCCAAGCACAACCCCGAGTTTACCACGGTGGAGCTCTACGAGGCGTATGCCGACTACCACACGATGATGGACCTCGTGGAGGAGCTCTACCGCTTCGTGGCGGAGCGCGCCTGCGGCACGCTGCAAATTTCCTATCAAGGGACGGTGCTCGACTTCTCGAAGTGGGAGAAGCTCACCATGACGGAGGCCGTGAAAAAGTACGCGGGCGTGGATTTTGCTTTGATTTCTTCGGACGAAGAGGCGCAGAGCGTCGCGGCGGAAAAGAACGTCCCGCTCGAAAAGGACAAGACGAGCAAGGGCCACATCCTCGCCGCCTTCTTCGACGCGTTCGTGGAGGACAAGCTCATCCAGCCCACCTTCATCTACGAATATCCCGTGGAAATTTCCCCGCTCGCCAAGCGCAAGCCGGACGATCCGACCATGTGCGAGCGCTTCGAATATTTTATGATGGGAATGGAGATGGGCAACAGCTTCTCCGAGCTCAACGACCCCATCGACCAACGCGCGCGCATGGAGGCGCAGGCGGCGAAAAAGCGCGCCGCGGGCGCGAACGCGCAGGTGGACGAGGACTTTTTGGACGCCCTCGAGCACGGCATGCCGCCCACGGGCGGGCTGGGCTTCGGCGTCGATCGGCTCGTGATGCTGCTCACCGACAGCGCGAGCATCCGCGACGTGCTCCTCTTCCCCACCATGAAGCCCAAGAAATAACATGGACGCCCATATCACCCGCCAACGGCTGGGGAACCAGCTCTCATACGATTGGTTGAAGATCTTGGTGGCGGTCGCGGCGGCGGTCGCGGCGGTCGCCATTCTCTTCACCATGATCGCCACCCGCCCGACGAACGCGCAGCAATACTTCGTGTATTCGTATGGCGGGCTTCACCCCGCGCAGGACAACAACGCCCTCCCCGACAATTTGAAGGATGCCTTCAGCTACGATGTTCTCGAGACCAACGTGGAGAATTTCGACGCGGGCGCCATGGGGAACGCCGTTTTCACCGCGCGGCGCGGCGTGTTGGAGGGAAGCGCCATCTTCGTGTCCGACTTCGTGGACGGCGGCGGCGAGGGCGCAACGCCCTTCTCCGAGCTCGTCTCCATGGGCATCGTGCACCGCGGGCAGGAGGACGAGAGGTTGGGGCTTTTCCTCGACGCGGAGAAATTCCTCTCCGATTGCGAGAGCTACCTTGCCCGCTTCTTCGGGGAGAATTGGAGGGAAGCCCCCGTTCTCGACGAGGAGGAGGTGCGCGCGTGTTTTCTTGCGCGCAACGGCGAGGACAAGCGCTTCAAGACGGAAGAGCAAAAGGAGCAGGGCGTGGCGCTCGAGAGGGAGCGGCTCACTTCCCTTCGCGAGGACTATTTGGTCGTCGACGGGGCGATGAAGAGCGGCATGCTCTCCTTCGCCACCTACCGTACCGACCCTTCGAGCGAGGAAGGCGGCGCGGGCAAGGAGTATGCCGTCGGGTTTTCGCTCGGCAAGCTCTCGCGGCTCAACAGGCTGTATTACTACTACGACGGAGAGGGAAAACAGGCGACGGAGAAGATCGCCGTGCTCCTCTTCGAGAACGGGGAGAAGCTCGCCGACCTCAAGTATGAGTCGGTCACCTTCCTCCGCTATCTTCTCGAGCACTACCAATGAGAGGGCGCATCGAGGAGATGCTCCGCGCGGGGGGGAAGCATCTCTCCTTCCACACCCCCGGGCATAAGCGCACGGGCGCGGACATCACCGAGCTCTCCTATTCGGACAATCTGTATTCCCCGCACGGGCCGATCGCCGAAGCCGAGCGGGACGTGGCGAAAATTTTGCACGCGGAGAGGAGCTTTTTCCTCACGGACGGGAGCACTTCGGGCATCTTTTCCATGCTGTACGCCCTCCGCACGGCGGGGGTAAAAAAAATCGCGGCGCCGCTCTACTCGCATGTGAGCGTGCGGCACGCGGCGGAGGCGCTCTCGCTCGAGATCCTTCCCCTTTCGCAGGAGGTGAAGCGGGGCATTCCGCTCCCGCCCACCGTGGAGGAAATTTTCCTCGCGCTGTCGGCGGCGGACGCCCTCCTTCTCATCTCCCCCGATTATTACGGCTTCTTCCCGCCCCTCAAAGAGGCGGCGGCGCTGTGCAGGGAGCAAAAAAAGCCCTTGGTCGTGGACGGGGCGCACGGCTCGCATCTGCACTTTACCCCCCTCCATGCCGGCGGCTATGCGGACATGTGGGTGGACGGCGTGCACAAGTCCCTTCCCGCCCTAACGCAGGGCGCTGTGGTCTCTTCCCGCGACATGGTATGGGGAAAATTGCTCGAGGACGGCGTTCGGCACTTCCGCACGAGCTCTCCCTCCTACCCCATTCTGGCGAGCGTGGAGCATGCCGTAAAGTACCCCCGCAACCTGCCCCTCGAAATCGCGGCGGAGCGCTTCAAACGCGGACATGGGTGCCTCGAAAACGGCGATTGGACCAAAATCGTCGTCCCCTTTGGGGAAAAAAGCGGGGCGGCGCAGGCGGCGCTCGAAAAAAAGGGCATCTATCCCGAATTCAACGACGGGAATTATATTTTGTTCTACCTCTCCCCGTGCACCAAACTTTCCGACCTTAAGCGGCTGGGGAAGGCGCTCGACGCGCTCCCCCGCGGGGAGGTCTCGGAGGACGCGCCCGCAGGGGTCATCCCCATCTATTCGGAGGAAACATGATACGGCTACTTCGCAGCACGAATGCCTATGAGGCGATCGGGGAGGACGCCCGCCGCGGCACCTCTTCCCATGCGATGCTCGTCGTGTTTCCCGACGAGGGGTGCCTGCGCGCCCTTCTCACCGAGTGCGCCAAGGCGTTCTTTTCGGCGGAGGACGGCAGCCGGGCCGCGCGCCTCATCGGGGAGGAGCACTTTCCCGATTGCCGCTTTTTCCCCGCCGCGGGGGAGAAGCTGACGGCGGACGCGGGGGCTTCCATTCTCGACGAGAGCCTTCTCCGCCCCGTCGAGGAGCAAAAAAAATTGTTCGTGCTCGACGCCTTCCACACCGTCGTGCCCCTCGTGCAAAACAAGCTCTTAAAGGTGCTCGAGGAGCCGCCCGCGGGCGTGTACTTTCTTCTCGGCGCCTCCAACGTGCACGCGGTGCTCCCCACGGTGCGCTCGCGCATGAAAACGTTCGAAGTCCCGCCCTTTTCCGAGGAGCGCATCTTCGAAGCGCTCACCCGCACCTACGGCGAACGGGAGGGCGCGCGGGAGGCGGCCGCCGCCTGCGGAGGGGTGTATTCGGTCGCCGAGAAACTTCTCACGGGCGGGAGCGGGGAATTCCTCCTCGCGGAGAAATTTCTCCTCGGGGAGAACGTGGAAGCGCTCTGCCGCGCCCTCACCGAGGCGGAAAAGCCCGTGTTCTTCGCCGCCGTGCGGCTCGTCTTGCGGGACGCGCTCCTTCTCTCCCAAAACAAGGGGGAATTTGCCGCGAGGCGGAGCGAGGGGGTGAAAAAAATCGCAAGAGAGCTCCCCGCGGGCGCCCTTTTGAAGGGGCTCTCCCTCGTCGAAGAGGCGGAGCGGCAAATAAAATTCAATGCAAATTTCGCGCAGTGCGCGCTCGCGCTCGCGATTTGTCTCAAAGAGGAGAAGAAAAAATGGCAAACGTTGTCGTGATAAAATTCAAGCCCGGGTGCAAGCCCTACTACTTCGCCGCGGGAAAGTTGGAGCTAAAGCGCGGGCAGACCGTCATCGTCGAGACCGCCAAGGGGCTCGAGTGCGGGACGGTCATCGACCCTTCCCGGGAGGTGCCCGACAGCGCCATCGTCCCCCCGCTCAAGCCGGTGGTGCGCGTCGCCAACGAGAAGGACCTCGAGACCATCGCCATCCGCAAGGAAAAACGGGCGGAGGCCATGCGCATTTGCCGCGAGAAGATCGAAAAGCACGGGCTCCCCATGAAGCTCATCGACTGCGAATTCGCCTTCGACGGCGCCAAGGTCGTGTTCACCTTCACCGCGGAGGGGAGGGTGGACTTCCGCGAGCTCGTTAAGGACCTCGCTTCTGTGTTCCATATGCGCATCGAGCTCAAGCAGGTGGGCGCGCGGGACGAAACGCGCATCTTGGGCGGCATTGCACCGTGCGGGAGGGAGTGCTGCTGCGCGGGGGCGATGCCCGACCTCAACAAGGTGAGCATCAAAATGGCGAAAAACCAAGGGCTTTCCCTAAACCCCGGGAAAATTTCGGGGCTGTGCGGGCGGCTTATGTGCTGCCTCTCCTACGAGAACGAGTACTACGCGGAGGCGTTCAAGAAGATGCCCAAGCTCGGCTCCACCGTGGGCACGCCCGAGGGCCCCGGGGCGGTCGTCTCCCAAAACATGCTCAAAATGGAGGTCCGCGTGAAGATCGAGAAGGACGGCGCGCTGCTCTACCGCGATTTCCCCGTCTCCGATCTCACCTTCCGCCGCGGCGGCGGGACGGAGGAGGACGATAAAAATTCCGAAGAGGAGTAAAATTTCCTCAAAAATCCTTTACGAACGGGTGCGGTTGTGCTATAATACAGGCAAGACTATATATGGAGGAAAGGTGGTATGGCTCACAAGATCTCGGATGCTTGCGTGTCCTGCGGCGCTTGCGCGGATACCTGCCCCGTCGGTGCGATCACGCCCGGTGATGCGACGTATGTCGTCGATCCCGATGCCTGCATCGACTGCGGCGCCTGCGAAGACGGATGCCCCACGGGCGCGATCACAGCGGAATAAGCAAAGGATGAGCGCGGGCGACCGCGCTTTTCTTGTATATCGGCAACCATTTCGGCAAAACCGGTTGAAGGGGATCAGGGCACATGCGGAGAGTCGAGAGCCTCGGCGTCGGAAAATTTCAAATCGCGCAGGATAGCGATCTATACCGCTTCACCTCGGATTCGGTGCTGCTTGCCCGCTTCGTGCGCGCGAAGAAGAACGAGGTCGTCGCCGACTTTTGTGCGGGGAGCGGCATCGTCGGGCTGCACTTTTTCGCCGAGAACGAGAACGTCTCCTCCGTCACCTTCTTCGAGATGCAAGCGTCCCTTGCCGGGCTCTGCCGCGAGAATATCGCCCTCAACGGGCTGGAAGAAAAGATGGCGTGCGAGCACATGCGCGTGCAGGACATCCCCGCTTCCTACACCGAAAAATTCTCGCTCATCCTCTGCAACCCGCCGTATGAGCGGGGCGGCTTTGCCAAGGAGCGGGAGGAGATCGCGCTTTGCCGCAAGGAGCTCTCCCTCACCTTGGGCGAGCTTTCCTCTTGCGCCGCGCGGTGTTTGAAATTCGGCGGAAGGCTCGCGCTCATCCAACGCGCCGACCGCCTCGCCGAGGCGCTCTACACCCTGCACGAGGCGGGGTTGGAGCCCAAGCGGGTGCAGCTCGTGGCGGGAAAAGCGGGCATTGCGCCCTACGCCGTGCTCATCTCCGCCGTAAAGGGGGGAAGAGCGGGCGTCGAGGTGCTCCCCACCCTTTCCAACGAAAAGGAGACGGTATGATCTACTTTGTCGCGACCCCCATCGGAAATTTGCAGGACATCACCCTTCGCGCCCTCGAGACGTTGAAAGAGGCGGATATCGTCTTTTGCGAGGACACCCGCCACACCCTCAAGCTCCTCACGGCGTTCGGCATCAAAAAGCCGCTCAAGAGCTGCCATAAATTCAACGAACGGGAGGCGGCGGAAAAAATGATTTCCCTCTCGCGCGAGGGGAAGAAGGTCGCCGTCGTCTCGGATGCGGGCATGCCCGTCATTTCCGACCCCGGGCGGGAGGTTTGCCGCATTCTCAAGGAGGAGGGGGAGAGCTACACCGTGCTCCCCGGGGCGAACGCGGCGCTGTGCGCCCTCGTGCTTTCCGCCTTCCCCGCCGATCGGTTTACCTTCCTCGGCTTTCTCCCCGAGAAGAAGGCGGAGCGGGAAAGCATGCTGTTGCCGCACGCCGCTTCCCCCGAAACGCTCATCTTCCACGTCGCCCCGCAGGACTTCGACGAGACGGTCTCCTACCTCTTCTCGATTTTGGGCGACCGCCGCGCCTGCGCCGTGAAGGAAATTACCAAGATCCACGAGAGCAGCGCGGAATTTTCCCTCAAGGAGGGGCTCGGCGGCGAAAAACGGGGGGAGTACGTCCTCCTCGTCGAGGGAGCAAAGGCGGAAAACCCGCTGAATTCCCTCCCCGTGCGCGAACATGTGCTCCACTATATGGCGCAGGGCCTCGAGAAAAAGGAGGCGTTAAAGCGCACCGCCCGCGACCGCGGCGTCTCCAAGAGCGAGATCTACGCCCAAACCATCGACCTCTGATTTTTGCCCCCCTTGGGCGCCTTGGAACAATACAGCAACCTCCCCCTATGTCCCCCTCCTTAAAAAGGAAGGGGATTCTCTATTGTTATCCACAGTGTTATCCCCCTCCCTGCATGAGCGGGGAGGGGGACGCAGGGGGAGGGGGTGAGGGGAATCCCCTTCCCCTTTGGGGTGTGCGCCGCTATCGAATCCCCTTCCCCGCCAAAGCGGGGAGGGGGACACAGGGGGAGGGATTTCCAATTGTCATGCCGCCCCGCGCGCATTCTATTCGTATCGAAGCGCGGCACGAGCCCTTTGGGCGAAGTAGCTTTGTCGAGGCATCTCTACCTCTTGTGTCATGCCGACCGTAGTGGAGGCATCTCTACCTTATTTGAGATTTCTCGACTTCGCTTACGCTCCGCTCGAAATGACACCACCCCCTCATTCCGAACGAAGTGAGTGAATCTTCCCCGCAAGTTGTACAAAGGAGTAGAAGATACACTCGGCTTCGCCTCGGTATGAGGGGCGCCCTTCCTCCCCCTGTGTCCCCCTCCTTAAAAAGGAAGGGGATTTTGTTTGTGTTCCCCTTTCTCTTGGGGGCGCGCTGCTATCGAATCCCCCTCCCCTTTGGGGTGCGCACCGCTAATGCATCCCCTTCCCCTTTGGGGAGGGGGATAAAGGGGGAGGGGCAGCAAGAGGGCGGGCCGCCCCCCAAAAAACGCGGGGTTCTTGCGAAAAGGCATTTTCTTCGCGCGGCTTTTTTTCGACAAAATCCTCAAAACGGTTGCAATCGAGGGGGGCGCATGGTATAATGGAGGCATGCTGACAGCGGCTTTTCCGAAATTGGGCGAAAACAAATGCACGCGGCTTCTGCGTGCTTTTTTCCGTTCTCCCGTCTACGCCCTCCTCATCGCGGCGCTCATGGCGTGTGCGGAGATCTTCGCCATCGAGCTCACCGTCTACTGGATCTATCTCGCCCTCGGGTGCCTTTGCCTGCTGTTTTGCGAGGATACGCTCGGGCTTCTTCCCATCACCTGCTGCGCGTACATGACGTTTGCCTATGAAAACAGTCCGCACGCGCACCCCGGGCAGACGTTTTTCTCCGACCCCGCGCACATGATGCAGCTCGTGTTCATCATCGCCGTCGCGGTCCTCTTGCTCATCGGGAGGCTCATCGTCTTTGTCATGACCCATCCCGCCCGTCGGATGCCCATGCTCACCGTGGGCTTTATGGCGCTCGGCGCGGCGTATCTTCTTTCGGGCGTCGGGTACGAAGGGTATGTGGCGTGGAAGGGGCTGCTCATCGGCGCCCTGCAAATTCTTTCTCTTTGCGCGCTGTATTTCTACTACTACTTCTCCGTCGACTGGGAACACGCCAAAAAGAGCTATATTTTCACCGTGTTCATCATGGTGGGGCTGGGAATGCTCGCCGAGATCGGCTGCATGTACCTGCACGAGGGGGCGATCGTCTGGAAGAACGACGTGTGGACGGTCAACCGCGGCGCGCTCGGCACGGGCTGGGGCGTGTACAACAACGTCGGGGGAGTGATGGCAATGTGCGTCCCCGCGCCCTTCTACTTCGCGGCGAAGAACGACAAATGGGGCTGGGCGTATGCGCTCCTCGGGTGCCTGTTTATGCTCGGGGTCGCCTTCACGCAGAGCCGCGGAGCCATCCTCTTCGGCGCGGTCGTGTTTGCCGCCTGCGCCCTTGCCGTGCTCATTCAGGCGAGAGGGGGAAACCGCATCGCCATCATCGTCATCTTCGGCGTCATGCTGCTGTCGCTCGGCGCGGGGCTGCTCTTCTTCCGCGACAAATTGGGCGGAATTTTCTCCGCCTTCACCGAGTCGGGAATGGACTCCTCGGGCCGCTGGCAGCTGTATAAGGGCTGCTGGGACCGCTTCAAGGAACACCCCTTCCTCGGCGTGGGCTTCCACAATTTGGGCGGAGAGGACAGCGGCGGCTTTGCGCATTTGAAGGGGAGCCTGCTCGTCCCGCCCCGTGCGCACAACACCATCTTCCAGCTCATCGCGACGGGCGGCATCGTCGCCCTGCTTGCCTACCTCTTCCACCGCGGGCAGACGGTTTGGCTTTGGCTCCGCCGCCCCACTTACGAAAAGACGGTCGCGGCGTTTATCGTCGGCGCGCTCCTGCTTACGAGCTTGCTCGATTGCCACTTCTTCAACTACGGTCCCGGGCTTTTGTATGGCACCGTGCTCGCCTATGCCGAGTGCACCGACCGCGATCCTTCCCGCCGCCGCGCGAAATAAAGGCGCCCCTCCTTTGTAAGGAGGGGCTTTTAAGTTCCGCGGGCTCCTCCCCTCCCCCTGTATCCCCCACCCCAAAGGGGAGGGGGATTCGATAGTGGCGTCCACCCCCAAGGGGCGGGGGATCATTATTCGGGAAACCCCTTCCTTTTTAAGGAGATAGGCAAACAACCAAATCCCCTTCCTTTTTAAGGAGGGGGACACAGGGGGAGGTTACCGCGTCATTCTGAGCCCCCTTGTGG
>CANRHI010000047.1 GCA_947630365.1 uncultured Clostridia bacterium | reverse complement strand
CAAGATGGTAACCGAATGGGGCATGAGCGAACGCCTCGGGCCCATCGCCTACGGCAACGACGGCCCCGTGTTCCTCGGGCGCGACTTCGAGCAGCGCAACACCTACTCGGAGGAGACGGCGGGCATCATCGACGAAGAGGTCAAAGCCATCGTCTCCAAGGCATATGAGCGAGCGAAGAAGCTCCTCAACGAGCACCGTGCCATTCTCGACAACATGGCGCGCGCCCTCGTCGAGCGCGAGACCATCTATACCGCCGAGGTCGATATGCTCATGAACGGGGCTTCCTATAAGGAAGTGCTCGCCTACATGGAGAAGCACGACAAGGACACCCCCGACGATCCCTTCGGCACGGGCGCAAAGCCCGCCGAAGAGCCCGCTTTCCCCGCCGCCGAAACGGCCCCCGAAGCCGTGCAGCCCGAGAGCGCACCCGCCGAACAGCCCGAAAAAGAGGGGGCGCAGAAAGCGGAAGAGACCGACGCCCCGAGCGAAGGGGAGGGCGAGCCTTCCGACAAGGAGTAACGCGGCATGGGCAAGATCATCTCGTTTTCCAACCAAAAGGGCGGCGTGGGAAAGACGACGACCTGCGTGAATATGGCGGCGTATCTCGCCCAATTCGGGAAGAAGGTCCTGCTCATCGACCTCGACCCGCAGGGCAACGCCACGACGGGACTCGGCTTCAACAAGAGCCAGCTCAAAAAGTCCGTTTACAATGTGATCATAGAGGACGAGGACGTGAAGGACAACGTCCTCCCCACCATGCTCGAGAAGCTCTTCATCCTGCCCGCGAACATCGATCTGGCGGGGGCGGAGGTCGAGCTCGTCTATAAAAAGAGCCGCGAGCGGGTGCTGAAGGCGGCGCTTGACAAGGTGCGGGGAAGTTACGACTTCCTCCTCATCGACTGCCCGCCCTCCTTGGGGCTTCTCACCATCAACGCGCTCACCGCGGCGGACAGCGCCATCATTCCCATTCAGAGCGAATACTATGCGCTGGAGGGGCTCTCCCAGCTCATGAACACCGTTTCGCTCGTGCGCCTGCACCTCAACAAGAGCTTGAAGGTGGAGGGCGTCGTGCTCACCATGTACGACGGAAGGTCGCTCATCTCCAAACAGGTCGCGGCAGATGTTAAGAAATACTTTACAAAAAAGCTGTATGAGATCGTCATCCCGCGCAACGTGCGGCTTGCGGAGGCGCCCAGCCACGGCGAGCCCATTCTGCTGCACGACCCCAAGTGCATGGGCGCGCGGGCATATGCGGCGCTTACCGAGGAATTTTTGAAAAAAACAGAGGGAAAAGGAGAATAAATTATGTCGAGAGGACTTGGAAAAGGGCTTTCCGCCCTCTTTGGGGATACGGAAGCGGCGTATGAGAACGCCCTCGGGGAGAACACTTCGGAGATCTCCCTTTCCGAACTCTTCCCCAATCCCGATCAACCGAGAAAGGCGTTCGACGAGAACGCGATGAACGACCTCACCAATTCCGTTCGCGAGCACGGCGTCATCACGCCGCTCGTCGTCACCCGCCGCGAGGGCGGGTATATGATCATCGCGGGGGAACGCCGCTTCCGTGCGGCAAAGGCCGCGGGGCTCGACAAAGTGCCCGTCGTCGTCCGCGACTATTCGGAGAAGGAGATACAGGAGATCTCCCTCATCGAGAATTTGCAGCGCGAGGACCTCAACCCCATCGAAGCCGCATATGGCATGAAGAAGCTCATGGAGGAATTCTCCCTCACGCAGGAAGTGCTCGCCGAGCGCCTCGGCAAATCCCGCCCCGCCATCGCCAACACGCTGCGGCTTCTGTCCCTCTCGGAGGAAGTCATCGCGCTCGTGCGCACGGGGAAGATCTCCTCGGGGCACGCGCGCACGCTCGTCACCGTTCCCAAGGAAGAACAATTGGAGCTCGCGAAGAGCTGCATCAAGGAGGGATGGTCGGTGCGCGAGATGGAACGCGCCGTAAAGCAGCATTTGAATCCCCCCGAGGTCATCGCCAAGGACAAGGAAAAGAAGAAAGCGCTCATGAGCGTGGAGCTCAAGCACCTTGTGGAGCGCCTCCGCACGACGTTTAAGACCAAGGTCTCCCTCATCGGGACGGACAAGAAGGGGCGCATCTATATCGACTACTACACGAGAGACGACCTCGACCGCATTTCCGAACTGCTCGATATCATCGACCGCTTGGAGTAATTATAATGTATAAGGGATGACCTCCCCCTGCCTCCCCCTCCTTCTCAAGGAGGGGGATTTTTTTCTCGGCGCCCCGATTTCCCCGAAAGGAGTGGATCATTATTAGGGAATCCCCTTCCCCGCCAGCGGGGAGGGGGACGCAGGGGGAGGGGCACTGCATTCCCCCCGCGGTGACGCGTCATTCCGCTCCCCCCCGATTGCGTGGCGGGGTGGAGGTTTTGCAAAGGTTTTGGTGAATGTGCCCAAAAAAATTCGAAAAAAAAGTGCCCTTTTCACAAAAAAAATTTCCAAATAGCATTGACAAAGGCATTTCCCTGTGTTAGAATAAACCCAGTACAGGAAATGACGATGGGGGAAAAGTCATGGGGAAGGAGTACATTCGTTAGTTTTTCGCGCTTTTTTGTCCGTAGAGAAAGGCGGAAAATTTTCGGATGTACTTCTTTTTTATAGGCGATCCCACGGAGTAATTTCCGCGGCGGATCGCCTTTTGCGTATTTTACCCCCAAAATGTGCGGAGGGCATCGCCTGTACGAGATCTATATTATAAGAGGTAAAAGGAATGAAGAAAGGAAAGCTATTCAGGCGCGCCTCGTTCATTACCCTCTCTGCGGTGATGGCTGCGGGCGTTGCACTGGCCGCTGCGGGCTGCGGCGGCGACGGTGGAGAAGGCGCGGGCCTCGGCCAGCTCGGGGATGCAACGGCGGATACCTACATGGACGGTACCCCCGGCGACGAGTACAGCCAAGACCCCAACACGTTGAGCGTGTACATCTTCTGCAATGCCGCAGACAAGCAGACCAATGAGGACATCTGCAAGGCATGGGCGAAGAAGTACAACGATGCGAATGGGACCAACATCAAGGTCAACTTCCGCAGCAAGGAAGAGAAGGACGACTACTTCAAGGATATTTCGGACGCTTATCAGAAGAAAACGGTGCCCGATATCGTGTACCTCTCTCCCCGCTATGTGCGTACCTATGCCGAGGCGGGCAGGGTGCTCAACCTTGGCGACTATCTCACGACGGTCTCCGCCGATCCTTCCCTTCCCAAGGATCAGATCGCCGCGGACAACGCCGAGAAATTCGCCGACATTTGGTCGAACGCCCTCTCCTACTACGGCTACAGAAGAGGCAATAAGCTCATGTACACGATGGGTCAGACCATCGAATACGACGCGAACGGCGAAAAGGGCGCGGGCTTCTACGCGGAGGACGGATATAAGTCCGGTCTCTACGGGCTTCCCAAGGACTATTCCAACTTCTCGACGGGCTACAACAAGGTGTTCTTCACGCAGGAGCTCAAGAAGAAACTTACGACCGTCCACGCAGACGCGGACCGCGATGTGAAGGGCCCGAAGGGCGACAGCGCCAGCGATTTCACCTCCAAGCTCACCTATGGCTATCAGGCGGGTCAATCGGGCACCTACGGCAACGTCATCACCTATGCGGTGACCGCCGACTACACCAACCCGTACACGGAAGAGACGATGCACGCGGTGGAGGGCCAGGCTGCTCCCATCATCAACATCGGCGTTCCCACCCGCTACAAGCCGTACAACCTCTACAAATTCGCAAGTTTTGAAGAGGCATATGACGGCGGCGACCCCGTCGCGACCCTTGTGCAGGAATTCACGGACGGCAAGGGGTATGTCGTCACCATCCCCGGCTTCCCGGACGAGACCTTCGAGGTCCCCGAAGAGCAGCGGGCAGAGGGCGCTCCCTACGATACGTCGATGGGACACATCGTGTACACCTATGCCGAGTACAGCGCGCTGCTTTGGTCTATGAGCTTCTTCCTCAACACCTTCGCATGGGACGGCGGGCAAGCGGATATTTACCACGGCAACGGCGGAAGATTCATCAAGAACGACAGCACGAATCCCTATCAGATCGTGTACGCCGGCGAGCAGTACGACGGTGCGGACGGCACCCCGCTCTATCTCCTTCCTTGGCTCTTCTCCAATGATGCGGACGTCATCAATGTGAATTCCAACGTCTGCGCGGATACGTCGATCGCTTCGGACGTTGCCATCACGAACGCTTCCGACTGGACGACGGTCGCGAGCAAGCAGTCCAACAAGGTGAAGAAGCTCAACCTCGACGGTACCTACCGCGAAGTGGACGTGCAGTACGGCTACAACAGCGAGCGCTTCATCGAGACCTTCGGCGCCTTCCAGGCACTCGGGTGCGATTGGAGCGGCAACACCGCGGGCGACACTCTGACGAGAACGACGGCGAACGGCTGGTCCTTCTTCCGTGCGGGCAAGTGCATTTTCTACGGCGCAGGCTCTTGGGACTCCGCGACGAGAAACGAAGCCGATCCCGACATGTTCCAATTCGGCCAGTGCCCCGCGCCCGTCGCCGAGAAATACGCCCTCTACTCCGAAGTGAAGGACGCGAACTATCAGATGAAGACCTACTCGAACGGCGCGACCGCCAAGGGCACCGGGAATGCCGCCGCGGACGACGGCGTGCAGAGAGCGAACGTTGCGGACGGTAAGATCTACTATTCCAAGGCAGACATCGAGAAGAACCAGCTCCTCCGCCAGGATAAGTGGGGCGCCCGTATGGACTCCGTCGGCTACGCCGTCAACGGACAGGTCGCCAACTACACCGGAGCTCACGCGTGGAAGAAGGAAGCGGCGGTCTCCCTCGTCATGGCACTCACGCTCGACGAACAGGCGCAGATCGACCTCACCTACGGCGGTGCGCAGCTTCCCAACTTCATCTCGCAGACCGAGGAATTCCTCAACTACAATAAGTCCGGCCACGAGGACGGCGCCTTCAAGGATATGCTCACTCCCGAGGGCTTTGCAGACAGCGCGACGCCCGAAGCGGGCAAGGCGGCTTGGGATTGGTACTACCAGCTCGTCAACGCCATGGCAGACGCTTCCAAGCGTTCGGCGACCGAGAATCTGACGGTCAAACAGTACCTCGACAGCTACGACACAGCCAATTGCCCGACGGGGAGCATCCGTTACGACACCTCGTATGACACGATGCTCTTGAAGAATTTCGACGGTCCCGACAACACCAACCGCTCGATCGTCATGAAGATTCTTCGCATGTCGCCCTTCACCCGTTCCGACCGCGACCTCAACGTCCGCATGCAGTACGGCCTCAACGCCGTCCGCGACTCGAGTATGTACACCTTCGCGGGAGACTGGATGGGCTACCTCGAATCCCGTAACAACGCCAACCCGCAGCTCCTTTGCTACTACACGGCGAAGCAGCTTTCGACGTCGGCGATGAAGGCAAACCTCGAGTCCCGTGTGCGCACCAACCCCGCCGGGGGAGCGCTCGACTACATCACGCCCGCCGTGCATTGTTTCCAGATCGCACAGGATGCAAACACCAAGTTGCTTGAGCTTGTCGGGCAAGAGATCAGCGCCCTGCAGGGCAACTAAACAGCCGTCTACCCTCCCCCTTCGGGGGGAGGGGGCAAGACTTGAAAGGAGGAATTTGTATGGAAGAGACTATCGCAACAGCCGAAAATGTTGCGGAGACTCCCGTAGAGGCGGAAGCGGCTCCCCAAAAGAAGAAGAAAAAGCCCATCAACCAGCAAAAGCTGCAAGATAATCTTTGGGGTTGGCTGTTCTGCGTTCCGCTCCTCATCGGGACGATTTGGTTCGTCTACGTGGCGTTCATCATGGCGCTCATCATCTCGTTCGGCAACTACGATATCGGCGGCTCGAGCGGCAACACGCAGACGGTGTTCGAATTTTTGGCAAATTTTAAGACTTACGTCGAACGCCAGCCGCAGATCGTGAACGGCATGACGGTCGGTCTTACCGAGGTGTCCGATCCGCTCCACTGGTATAAGCTGCTCTTCACCACCGAAGCGACGGTGGGCGGCTACAAGATGAACGAGATGGGCGCATACCTCTTCAACACGGTGTTCTATATGATCGGTATCCCGATCGGCATGGTCCTCTCCGTGTTCTTCGCCGTGTGCATGTCCCGCGATATCAAGGGCGGAAACCTCTTCCGCGTGCTCTATTACATCCCTTGCGTCGCGAGCTCCATCTCCATCGTCTTTACCTTCCGCATCATGTTCCAGCCGACGGGCGTCATGAATTCGCTGTTCGGCTCGGAAGGGTTTGAGTGGATCAGCGGCTCCCGAAACTGGGCGGATACGTTCGGGCTCACGACGAGCAACGAATTTCTGAAGTCCACCTATTGGTGCCAGGGCATCATCCAAAAGACGGTCATCGTCATCATGTCCGTGTGGAAGGGCCTCGGCGGCACCATCATCCTGTACGTCGCAGGTCTGTCCGGCGTGAACGCGGCGACCAAGGAAGCGGCGCAGATCGACGGCGCGAACGGCTGGCAGATCTTCTGGAAAGTCACGATGCCCGATCTGTACCCCACCATCTTCTATAACATCGTCACGTCCGTCATCGGCGGCTTGCAGATCTACGCGGAGCCCGTCCTCTTCTTCGAGGAAGGTCCGCTCACCTCGGGCTACGTCTCCCTCATTTGGGGGTACGGTCTGAACGTCGCGGGGAACAGCGCAAACGTCGGGCGCGGCGCCGCCTACGGTATGTTCCTTGCCGTGATCATCTTCGTGCTCACGCTCTTCCAGTTCTGGCTGGATGCGCGCAAGAAGGATTGAGGAGGGAAAAGCAATGGAAGAAATCATGGAAAACATGCAACCCGTTCCCGAAGAAGAGGTGCACTATAGTCCCCTCCGCTATGCGTGGGGTGCGGTCCTCGCCTTCTTCGGCGTCTCCTCAAGGACGCACCGCGCCAGCAAGAAGCGCGCCAAGCTCGTGGGGGATGTCTTTACCTACATCGTGCTTCTCTTCGGCGCCTTCATCATGGTCTATCCCTTCTGGTGGATGCTTGCGGGCTCCTTTGCCTACACGGGCAGAGGCGCGGGCTCGGAGACGGTGCTCCACTCGCTCATTTGGTGGCCGTCGGTCTCCACGCTCGACATTCCCGAATCCGAGGCTGAGGTCAGCTTCTTCGAGAATTACATCATCCTCTTCACGGAAGGCCTCAAGGGCGACTACTTCGCCTCCAACTACGACTACTTCCGCGCGGTGCTCAATAACTTGTTCTATTCCATCGTGCCCGTTGTAGTCGGCGTCATCACCTCGGCGTCCGCGGCGTTCTCCTTCGCCAAGATCGAGTGGATCGGAAGGAACAAGGTGTTCTTCTTCCTGCTCGCGGCGATCATGGTCCCCGGTCCCTCCATCATGACCACGCAGTACGCCATGTACAGCGCCATGGGAATGATGAATTCGGGCACGGCTTGGATGCCGCTCGTCATCCCCGGGCTGTTCGGCTCCATCATGACGGCATTCTTCATCCGCCAATTCCTGTTCGGGCTCCCCACATCCATCATCGAGGCGGCGAAGATCGACGGCGCGGGGTACTTCCGCATCTTCTGCGGCTTCATCCTCCCGCTTGCGATGCCCGCCATCATGGCGCAGGGGCTGCTGTCCTTCATGGGGTGCTGGAACAACTACATGGCGTCGTACATCTTCATCAGCTCGAACAGCGAATGGATCAACCTGCCGCACGCGATGCAGATGATGGCGAACCGCGAGAGATTCACCTCGAATGTCGCGCCCACCATCGCCGCTTCCGTCGTCTGCGTGTTGCCCGTCCTCATCCTCTTCGCTTGCTTCCAGAAGCTCATCATCGGCTCCTTGATGCTCACGGGCTCGAAAGAATAACCAAAACGCAAGGGGGCGGAGCATGTGCTCCGCCCTTTTTGCAAAGAAAAAGCGGGAAAAAATTACGGGAAAATTGCCCGTATCTATTGAAATCCGCCACAAAATGATTTATAATGAAACAAATCGAAAATTAGGGGGAAAAGCATGAAACGCAAACCTTTTTGCATTGCGCTCGCAGCGCTGTTTTGCCTGTCCTTCGCGGCGATGACCGCCTGCGGGGAGACGGACAAAGACGAGAACAACGGGGATACCTCCGGTAGCACTTCGGGAAGTCAAACGCCCGATACGCCTTCGACGCCCAATACTCCTTCGACGCCCGATACGTCCACCACGGAAGATACATGGCACAACGAAGGGCTTTGGCTCTCCAAGACGCCGCTCGCGCCCACGGAGGCGCTCTCCCTTCCCACAAAGGATTCCACGAGCTGGGTGAATGGCGAGGTCGCCGTGCACGACCCGTCCATCTTCCAAGACCCCAAGAACAAGATGTACTACGTCTTCGGCACGCACTACGCCGTGGCTTCCTCGCGCAACCTCATCAAATGGACGCAGGAAGTGAGGGACGGCGAGTGGGAAGAATTGTACGGCTCCTCTTCGGTGACCATCTCGGGCGTTCGCTGGCCCGAAGCCATCAAGGACACCGTCGAGCTCGTCTCGCCGACCGTGGGGAAGGATACCATCAATTCGACGTGGGCGCCCGACGTGGAGACCTACAACGGCAAATACTACATGTACTATTCGGTGACCAAGGCGTTCGGCTCCTCCGAGTCGGCGATCGCCCGCGTGGAGGCGGATAGCGTGATGGGCCCGTATTCCAACAACACCATCCTCCTCGACAGCGTGGGCGAAACGGGCACCCACCCCAACTGCATCGACCCCGAGCTCTTCTACGACAAGGAGGGCAAGCTGTGGATGGTCTACGGCTCGCACTTCGCCGGCGTGTACATCAAAGAGCTCTATAACGAGGGCGAAAAGTGGGGGCTTCCCAAGGAAGAGGGCTGGGGCAAGCTCCTTTGGAAGGGCGGCAGCCAGGTCGTCGAGGGCCCGTTCGTGTTCTACAACGCGACCAACGACTACTACTATCTCATGACGACCTACGGCGCCCTCATGGAAACGTATAACATGCGCGTGGCGCGGAGCAAGAATCCCGACGGCCCATATGTGGACGCGGAGGGCACAGACCTTGCGACCTCGAGCGGGAACGGCACCGAGCACGGCGTGCAGATCGCCTCGAATTACTTCTTCGAACACAGCGATCCCGCCGTCGGCTACGGCGCGCTCGGGCACAACTCCGTCATCAAAGACGCGGATGGCAGGTACTTCGTCGTCTATCACACCCGCCGTCAGGAAGGGGTTGGCGCCGATTCGGTCACCGATGGGCACAATCTCCGCGTGAGCCAGCTGTACTTCAACAAGGAAGGTTGGCCCGTGATGGCGCCGAGCGGCTACGACGGCGAATCGGCGGGCACCGTGACGGCGGACAAGGTCGCGGCGACGTATGAGGTCGTTCTGCACACCTACGGCACGCAGATCGCCTTCAAGTCCTCCGAGGACTATGTGTTCACCGCCGACGGCAAGGTGACCAAGGGTGGCGCCGACGCGGGCACCTGGACGCTCGAGAGCGGATTCTATATCGACATCGTCCTCGGGCAGGAGACCTACCACGGCGTCGTTGCGCCCGTTTGGGATATGTACGGCAACCTGAAGGGCACGGTGAGCCTCACCGCCACTTCGGACAAGGGACATACCCTTTGGGCGATGGCAAAAGCGTAAACAATTTTACAGCAACAAAATAAGGTGGGATGGCCCGCGCGTTCCACGCGCGGGGCATACATGCATATGGCACTCAAATATCCGAAAAATCCACGCTTCAACCGCCTGCAGATGCGCATTCCCGACTACCGCGAATGGGACGAGGGCTGCGCGCACGACCCCTCCCTTCTCGAGTGGGAGGGGAGGTACTACGCCTTCTCCACCGATACCTTCGGCGCGCCGAGCGGCTACCAGATCCGCGTGAGCGACGACCTTCTCCATTGGGAGTACTACGGCTCCGCGTTCGATTTGGAGGGGACGGCGCCGCTTTTCAAGCGCGGCGGAGCGGTGGGCAAGGGGTGCAACCTCCAGCCCGCCTACGATTGGTGCAAGACGAGCTCGAAGGAAGTGGGCTACGGCGTCTGCGCGCGGACGGACGGCACCATGTCCTTTTGGGCGCCCCATTGCGTGCGCGGCACAGACGGCAAGTTTTGGCTGTATTATTGCCTGACGGGGTATTTCGGGGGCTCCAAGTCGTGCATCGGGCTGGCGAAGTCCGACCGCCCCGACGGCGGCTTCGTCTCGGAGGCGCTGCTCGTGCAGTCCCCCGCGGGCTGGCGCACGCCCAACGCCATCGATCCGCAAGTGCTCTTCGCCGATGGGAGAATGTTCCTCGTGTACGGCTCCTTCGGGCTGGGCATCCACCTCATCGAGCTCGACCCGAGCACCGGGCTTCGCAAGGTCCCGCACACCTATGCCGATTTCGAGGCGGGCCGCATTTCCCTCGGGGAATACTACGGCGTGCGGCTGGCGAGCGGCTCTTTGGAGGGCGGCGTTCTCTCCTACCGCGAAAACGTGCCCGTGTGGGACGGCGAGAATTGGACCAAGCGCAATTTCTACTATCTCATGTGCTCGTATGGCTCGCTCTCCTCGGCGTACAACATGCGCTGCGGCAGGAGCGAGAAGCCCGAGGGCCCCTACACGGACGTGAACGGCAACCCTCTCGTCTGCTCGACGGACATCGGCACGGGAAATAAGATGCTCGGCTCCTTCCGCTTCGAGGGGGCGGAGGAGGACCGTTTCTGCCCCGGGCACAACGATATGTTCCGCACGAGCCGCGGCGTAGACCTCATCGCCTACCATTGCCGCACCAACCTCTTCCTCAAGAAGGGGCTCTCGCGCTCCAACAACTTCCACTATCTCTTTTTGGCACAGTATGCCTTCAATTCGGAAGGCTGGCCGGTGATGAACGCCAACCGCTATGCGGGCGAGGAGATCCAGCCCCTCACCGAGGACGACCTTCTCGGCATCTCGGCGGGCAAGTTCGAGATGATCCTCTTCACACAGAGCGTCTCCACCGTGGAGGCGGCGCGCGTGCGGCTGACGGCCGACGGCTCGGTCGAGGGGGCGCTCACGGGCACATGGACGCTGTTCGACGGGTACTATATCGAAATCGCGACGGCGGACGAGGAGTATCTCGGCGTCGTCATGCCCGCGTGGATCGAAAATCAAAACGCCGCGGGGCTGACCGTCTCGGCGATGGGCAGGCGGAGCGGCATGGCGCTTCTCCTCAACAGCACCAACCGCATTTGATTTTTCCGTTTTCGTGGGGCGTGTTTCTCGTCGCCCCGCTCGGGCCTACCCCTCCCCCTGCGTCCCCCTCCCCCAAGGGGCGGGGGATAAAAGACAAAATCCCCTTTCTTTTTAAGGAGTGAGGCAAACAACAAAATCCCCTTCCTTTGTAAGGAGGGGGACACAGGGGGAGGTTGCTAACTCTCGGGCAAATTTCCTATGAATATGAAAAAACGCATTTTAAGTTGTTTTGCACTCATCTTTGCGGGCGCGCTTGCCCTCCTTGCGGGCTGCGGCGGAGGCCTTTCCGATGCCGAAGAGCTCGGGGCGCCAAACGCAAAAGCGCCTCTTTCCTACTCCGAGGCAAAGGAGAGCGGCACGACGCTTCGCGCGGCGGCGCAGTCGTTTGCGGCGCGGTTTTCCGCGGAGGCGGTGAAGGGGGAACAGGAAAACGTTGCCGTCTCCCCCGTCTCCGTCTATCTCGCGCTGGGGCTGGCGGCGGAGTGCGCTTCGGGCGGGACGCGGGAGGAGCTCCTCTCCGTTCTCGGCGCCGACTACACCGCCCTGAAAGCCGAATATTCGGACTTCTACCGCTCGGTCATTGCCGAATACACCACCAACACGGGGGATGTCTCCGCGCGCGTGGACGCGGGCAATTCCATTTGGATCGACAGCGCCGCCACCGCCAAGTCCGACTGCATTTCCTCCCTTTCCGAGCACTACCTCTGCTACTCCTACGCGGCGGACTTCCGCAACGAGACCGAAAAGGCGAACGCCGCCGTGCGCGACTTTGTGAAACAGCAGACGAACGGGCTCATCGACCAAGATTTCGGGCTCTCGAAGGACACGCTCTTCGCCCTCATCAACACGCTTTATCTCAAGGAGGTCTGGAACGATCGGGGGGATGACCTGCGCACCGAGCCGCACACCTTCACGGCGGAGGACGGCACCCAAACGCCCGTCGAGCTCCTGCAGGGCTACTATGCGGTGGGAAGGGCGTATGAGGCGGAGACCTTCACCCACTTCTTCACCGAGACGTGCCATGGTTACAAAATTAAATTTCTCCTCCCCAAGGAGGGGCACACCGCGGAGGAGGTGTTCACGGCGGAAAATCTCGCGCTCGTCAACGGCATGACCGACTACCGCGCCGAGGACAGCGCGGCGAAGGAGCGCTACAGCACCCGCTGCCTCTTCCCCGGGTACACGGCGGAGTACGATAAGGACGTGAGGCCGATATTGCAGAAATTCGGCGTGAACAGCCTGTTCACGGAGGCGTGCGAATTCGATACCCTCACGAGCGACGACGTGTATTGCGAAAAAGTGCAGCACGTTGCAAAGCTCGAGGTCACGAAGAAGGGCATCGAGGGCGCGGCCGTCACCGTCATGGATGTGGAGGGCGAATCCGCCCCCGACGAGAGCTATACGACCGTCCGCGCGGACTTTGTTCTCGACCGCCCCTTCGGCTTCCTCCTCACCGACCGCCTCGGCACCGTCCTCTTCTCCGGCATCGTGAAAACGGTTTGACCCCCCTTGTTGCCCGCGCTCTTGAGGGGGACACGACGCCGAGCCCTACCCTTCGGTGAAGGGAATAAAAATGAGGTACCCCTCCCCCTGCGTCCCCCTCCCCCAAGGGGCGGGGGATTCCAACCTTGGCTCCCCTAATTGAGGGGAGCTGGCGCGTTGTTCTTGCGCGACTGAGGGGTTTTTAACCCTATCCCCCCTTACGGGGTACTGTCTCACGCGGGTAGAGTCCCGCGTTCGGTCAGCATTTGCCCGTACATATGGGCAAATGCCAAGAAAATTTTGCGCCAAAGATTATCAACCTTTGGCAGAATGCAAAATTTTCCCTCTCAGGGGAAGCAAGAATGTTGTGCCAAATCCCCTTCCTTTGTAAGGAGGGGGACACAGGGGGAGGTTGTGGACGCACCCCCTCAAAAAACTCAATCAAAAACGGCAGCCAAAGGGGCTGCCGCTATACATTATTATATATAGGGTCATTTTTCGGCGGGGTCGCCGTTCTCCTCGCGGATGCGGGCGTTCTCCTCGGGGGTATTCATAAAGTCGGGGCGGCGCTTGAGCTTTGGCCCGGCGGCGTTCTTGCACGCCGTCATGCCGATGGCGAAGATGAGCGCGGCGGCAATGCAGAGGATGCAGTACCAACCGAAGAAGATGCCGATGGGCACCATCGCCGCGACCGAAATGCACGCCAAAACACAAAATACCGTTTGAAGGATCTTCATCTCCCACCCCTTTCGCGCATTTCTCTTTTGCGCTCCGTACTTCTATTGTAGCACAAGAAAGAGAAAAACACAAGATATTGTGGTGCAAAAAAAATCGCAAAAAAAAACCCAAAAAACACGAAAAAAAGACGGAAAATCGTGCGAAAATCGTTTGACAAGTTTTGGGGGATGTGATAATATAGTCGAGCTGTTCCGGAGAAGCGGCGAAAGAAAGCGAAAAAATTTCTCAAAAAAACTTTCAAAAAGCCGCGAAATTTGCTTGACAAAGCAGCTTGTACCATGTTATAATGTTCAAGCTACCTGTGCGAGCGGGTCAGCACCGAGCTGTTGCTTCGGTTGATGCAGATTAAAAATCGAATAAGAAGGAAACGATTTTTTGTAACACAAAAAACAGTTTTCGTCAATTTTTTTGAGATAGTACTCAAAACAAAGTCAGCAAAGATAACGAGATCAAATCGTTAGAGCCATCGGGGCGGGCAAAACCGCTTCGGGTCTAAACTATGAAACTTAAGAGTTTGATTCTGGCTCAGGATGAACGCTGGCGGCGTGCTTAACACATGCAAGTCGAACGGACGTAGCAATACGTTAGTGGCGGACGGGTGAGTAACACGTGAGCAACCTGCCCATGTCAGGGGGATAACAGTTAGAAATGACTGCTAATACCGCATAGGACCACACACGAAGGCATCTTCGGGGGGTGAAAGATTTTATCGGACATGGATGGGCTCGCGTCCCATTAGGCAGTTGGCGGGGTAACGGCCCACCAAACCGACGATGGGTAGCCGACCTTAGAGGGTGATCGGCCACATTGGAACTGAGACACGGTCC
>CANRHI010000046.1 GCA_947630365.1 uncultured Clostridia bacterium | reverse complement strand
CCTTAAACAACAACAAGGTGGAGTACCAAAGGTATAAGGGCCTCGGGGAAATGAGCACCGAACAGCTGTGGGATACGACGATGAACCCCGCCACGCGCACGCTCATCAAGGTCTCGATGCAGGACGCGGTCGAGGCGGACAAGATGTTCTCCGTCCTCATGGGCGAAAGCCCCGCCCTCCGCCGCCAGTTTATCGAAGAAAACGCCACCCTCGTCACGGACCTCGATATTTAAGGAACATCCGCCGCAGGGAAACAAGACATACGGTGTACTTGCCCACCCCTTGAGGGGTGGGTGGCACGAGCGAGAGCGAGTGACGGAAGGGGTGTAAAACGAAAAAGGTGTAAAATTGAACGACTTATACGATCCTGCTCTCATACAAAACGCGAAATCGTTGCGCAAAGCGATGACGAAAGAGGAACGGAAACTTTGGTACACCTTTTTGCGGTATTTGCCGACCAAATTTGTGCGGCAGAAGGTGCTCGGGCGGTACATCGCAGATTTTTATTGCGCGGAAAGAAAATTGGTCGTAGAATTGGACGGCTCACAGCATTACGACGGAGAGCATGAAAAATACGACGCCGAACGAACAAAATTTATGGAGCAACACGATATTCGGGTAATACGGTTCACAAACGACGAGGTCGCAAGAGATTTCGAGCGTGTGAAAAAGGACATACTGTATTACTTGGGTTTCGAGTAAAGGAACGACACCCCCTCAGTCGCGCAAGGGCGGCGCGCCAGCTCCCCCTCAAGGGGCAGCCAAGGTGGGGTGTTCATACACCAAAATTATAAGGAGAAATTATGGCAAAAAAGGAAACGAGCCCGGAGCTCACCGAAGAATTCAAAAAGACGCTCGAAATGACCAAGATCTTAGACGTCGAGGTCAACGACGAGCTGAAGCGCTCCTTCATCGCCTACGCCATGGCGGTGAACAAGTCCCGCGCCATTCCCGACGTGCGCGACGGACTCAAGCCCGTGCATCGCCGTATCCTCTTCGCAATGCACGAGATGGGGCTGTATAACGACAAGGCGTACAGGAAGTGTGCGCGTATCGTCGGCGATGTGCTCGGTAAATACCACCCGCACGGCGACAGCTCGGTGTACGACGCGCTCGTGCGTCTCGCGCAGGACTTCTCCATCAACTTCCCGCTCGTGGACGGGCACGGCAACTTCGGCTCGGTCGACGGAGACCCGCCCGCCGCCATGCGGTATACGGAGGCGCGCCTTTCTAAGCTCGCCGCCGAGATGCTCAAGGACCTCGACAAGGAGACGGTAGACTTCTACCCCAACTTCGACGGGAACGAAATGGAGCCCGCCGTGCTCCCTTCCCGCTTCCCCAACCTCCTCGTGAACGGGTCGGACGGCATCGCCGTCGGCATGGCGACCAACATTCCGCCGCACAACCTCGCCGAGGTCATCGACGGCACCATCGCCATGATCGACAACCCCGAGATCACCATCGATGAGCTCATGGACTACATCCCCGCGCCCGACTTTCCCACGGGCGGCATCATCATGGGAAGAGGGGGCATCCGCAAGGCGTACAGAACGGGACAGGGGAACATCATCATCCGCTCCAAGTGCGAGATCGAAGAGCACGGCACGGGCGCCAATGTGCGCTCCCGCATCGTCGTCACCGAGATCCCCTATCAGGTCAACAAGGCGCAGCTCATCGAGACCATCGCCAACATGGTGCGGGATAAGCGCCTCGAGGGCATTGCGGATATCCGCGAGGAGAGCGGCAGAGAGGGCATGCGCATCGTCATCGAATGCAAGAAGGACGCAAACGCGCAGGTCGTTCTCAATTCCCTCTACAAGCACACCAATTTGCAGGTCTCGGACGGCATCATCCTCTTGGCGCTCGTCGAAAACGGCACCGAGCCCAAGTATTTGAACCTCCGCGAGATCCTTTGGTACTATCTCGAGCACCAGAAGGAAGTCATCGTCCGCCGCACCAAATTCGACCTTGCCCGCACGGAAGAGCGCGCACACATCGTCGAAGGGCTCGTTTTGGCGCTCGCGCATATCGACGAGGTCATCGCCATCATCAAGAGCTCGTCGGACAAGAACGACGCTTGCGCCAAGCTCACCTCCGCGTTCGAGCTCTCCGAGCGGCAGGCGAACGCCATCCTCGAAATGCGGCTGCAGCGCCTCACTTCCCTCGAGGTCGAAAAGCTCAAGGAGGAGCTCGAAGGCCTCCGCGCGACCATTGCGGACCTCAAAGATATCCTCGGGAGCGAAGCGCGCGTTCTCGCCATCATCCGCGACGACCTCACCGCCATCAAGGCGAAATACCCCTCCGAGCGCAAGACGGAGATCTCCGTCGACTACGGCGAGATCGAGGACGAGGACCTCATCGACGAGGAGGACGTCGTCATCTCCATGACGCACGGCGGCTATGTGAAGCGCTTCCCCGTCGCCGAATACAAGGCGCAAAACCGCGGCGGCGTGGGCGTCACCGCGCACCGCCCGAAGGACGACGACTTCGTAGAGCAGATGTTCGTCTGCTCCACGCATGTGCCCATTCTCTTCTTCTCCAACCTCGGCAGGGTGTATTCCATCAAGGGCTACATGATCCCCGAGGCCAACCGTCAGGCAAGGGGAAGGGCGATCGTCAACCTCTTGCAGCTCTCCCCGGGAGAGAAGATCGCCGCCATCCTGCCCGTCTATGAGAACGGCACGGGGTACCTTGCGATGGCGACCAAGAACGGGCTCATCAAAAAGACGGCGACGAGCGAATTCGAACACATTCTCCGCAGCGGGAAGATCGCCATCAAGATCAACGAGGACGACGAGCTCATCTCCGTGCAATTCGTCACGGATGGCGACGAGGTCATCGTGGCGTCCCATTCGGGCAAGTGCATCCGCTTCAAGGAGAGCGACGCCCGTCCCATGGGCCGCGGCACGATGGGCGTGCGCGCCATCGACCTTTCCGAGGGCGACAGCGTGGTGGATATGGTGCCCCTCCGCGAGGGGTGCGACCTCCTCACCGTCTCCGAGCTCGGCTACGGCAAGAGGACCTCGTTCGAAGAATACCGCCTGCAATCGCGCGGCGGCAAGGGCATCAAGGCGGGCGTGTTCAACGAAAAGACGGGCGCGCTCGTGAACATGAAGCTCGTGACGGACAGCGACGACGTGATGCTCGTCACCTCCGCGGGGATCGTGATACGCATGCACGCGGACAGTATTTCGCACATCGGAAGGAACACCCGCGGCGTCCGCCTCATGAACGTGCGCGACGGCGTTGTGGCGACCGTTGCCATCACCGAGAAGGACGACACGGCGGAAGTCGAAGTCCCCGAGGAGACCGCCGCCGAAGTCCCCGAAGAAACCGAACCCGACGCGGAAGAGTAACTTCGCCTAAATACGATAACCTCCCCCTGTATCCCCCTCCTTACCAAGGAAGGGGATTTTGTTGTGGTGTTTCACTCCTTAAAGAGAAGGGGATTTTGTTGTGGCGTCTCCCTCCTTACCAATGGGGGGATTCCTTTTTATCCACACTTTATCCCCTTCCCCGCTTTTGCGGGGAGGGGGACGCAGGGGGAGGGGCGGGACGAAGGCCTACCCTTTTGCAAAGGGGCGGCTCCCGCGAAGCGGGTGGTGGGGGTTGCCCCGAGTGAGTGGTGGGTATTTTGCCCCCACCTGTCTCGCTACGCTCGCCACCCGCCCCCATAAATAGGGGCAGGTGTATGCCTTGGCCCCCTCAAGGGGGCGCCAAGGCGAGAATCCCCCGCCCCATCGGGGAGGCACCCGTAGGGCGTGCCTTGGCCGGGAGGCGGGGGGGGAGGGGGTCATTCCGCCTGTTTGGCGGGGCGGACTTTGACGCTGCCGCAGAGCACTTCGGCATAGGAGTAGGAAGTCTTTCCTAAAAAGTCCTTGTCGTTGGGCTGCACGGTGAAGAGGGCGGGGTACACGCCCGAGAGCTCGCCGCAGTACTTCATCACCTTGTTCCGCCCGAGATTCACGGTCACATGCACCTGTCGGCGGAAGTAGTCCGCGATGGTCTTTTTCACCGTCGCAATGTCGTTTTTGGGCTTGATCATAGGCAAAGGATAGACGATTTTTCGGGCTTTTATACCTCCTGCCCCATCCGAAGCAATCCCCGCCGCGCTTGAAGCCCCCTCGCCGCGCTTTAGCAAAACCCTCCGCTTCCCCACGCTTCGTCATAAAATTCCTCCGTCTCTTTCGCATATTCCCCTTTCCGCGCACATACAATGAGGGGAAACCAATATCGGGGAGAAAAAACTATGGCCATCGACATGCAGAAGGAGACCTATCGCGGATTCGGAAGGATCAAGCTGCTCACCGCGCAGACGGCGGTGGAGTGCCGCTTCGCACAGGAAGTGCAGACGGTGCTCTCCGTGCATTGCTTTGCGGCGCTCACGGGCGCGGAGGCGGGCAACGGCGAGGTGAAATATTTCGGCAAGGCGAGCTTTATCATCGTCTATGAGGACGGCGAGAAGCACGTCTGCCGCGGCGAAAAGGGGGTGGAATTTTCCGCCGTCTGCAAGGACGAGGAGGTCTATCCCGCCCTGACCGCGCGGGCGTCTGTCGCCGTCGAAAATGTGAGCGTGCGGAGGGAAGGGGCGAGCGTATTCACCACCGCGCTGCTCGGCGCAGACATTTCGCTCTACGGCGAGAGCTCGTTCGAGTACCTCTCGGGGGGCGACCTCATCTTAAAGCGGGAGGGCATGAAGGCGGTCACGGCGCACCTTTGCGGCGGAGCGGCGGAGGCGGAGGACGAATTCGAGACCGAGCCCCTCGGCGACATCCTCCTCCACACCGAGGCGGTGAACGTGACGGACGTGCTGTGCGAGACGGGCATTGTCAAGCTCGAGGGGGAGATCAATTTGTGCGTGCTCGCCCTCAAACACGAAAACAGCCTCGCCTCCTTCGAGCGGCTGGTGCCCTTCACCATAGAGATCCCCTGCGAGGCGGCGACGTTCGGTTGCGGCGCCGAGGCGCATGTGAGCGTGGTGAACGCCACCCTTCGCGCCGATACGGACGAGGAAAAGGGCAAGTGCCGCATCTTTGCCCAATTCACCCTCTCCGCCGAAGCCTGCGTCTATGAGGAGCTCACGGTGGACGGCGTGACGGACGCCTACTCCTGCGAGAAGGAGGTCGCGCTCTCCTTCGCCGAAGCGACGCTCTACGGCGCCCCGCAGACCGTGCACTTCACCGAGCGCATTTCGGGGAAGGCGGCGCTCTCTTCGCCCATCGACTTCTCGGATACGTTGCAGGCGGTCGCCCTGCAGCGCGCGGAGGGGAGCTTTACTTCGGGCGAACACGGCAAGAAGATCGAGGGCGTGGCGATGGCGACGCTCCTCGTGCTCGGCGCGGACGGGACGCACCGCGCCATCGAAATGAGTCTGCCCTTCTCCGTCGCGGCGGAGGGAAGCGGGACGGTCTCCGTGCTCGTCTGCGGCATGTCCGCGCGGCAGCGGCAGGAGGGCGAGATCGAAGCGGAGGCCACCTTGAAGATCTGCGTTTCGGGCGCGGAGACGTATTCCTTGAAGCTCGTCTCGGGGGCGGAAGAGGGCGCGCCCTTGCCCGTTTCCGACAGCGCCGTCAGCGTGTATATCCCCTGCGAGGGCGACGGGCTTTGGGAGCTCTCCAAGCGTTTGCACAAGGCGCCCGAGGACGTGGAGGCCTCCAACCCCGACCTCGAATTCCCCGTCCGCGCCGACCAAAGAATTATCATTTACAGGAAGAGATCGCTCACTTGACCTTTTCGGAAGGTTTTCGGGAACCTCCCCCTGTATCCCCCTCCTTACCAAGGAAGGGGATTTTGCTGTGATGTCTCCCTCCTTACCAAGGAAGGGGATTCCTTTTTATCCACACTTTATCCCCCGCCCCTTTGGGGAGGGGGACGCAGGGGGAGGGGCACCGCAGCGTTCCCCCATCCCGTCGGGGGGGGAGCGACTTCTCCCCAAGAAAACTCTTGCAAAGCGGAGAGAAATGTGGTACAATACCCTCGATGAATTCCGCGAGGGCAAACGCTTATGCCAAACTCAACCTCACGCTCGACGTCGTCGGGCGGGAGGGCGGCTTCCACATGCTCGACTCTCTCGTCGTCAGCCTCTCTCTTTCCGACCGCGCCGTGGTGCGCCGAAGGAAGGACGGCAAGGTGCGCGTCTGCAGCCATGGCGGGGAGGAAGAGCCCATCGAGCGGGCGGCGGAGCGCTTTTTCGAGCGCTTCGAAGGCACGGGCGCGGACATCACCGTGTACAAAAATGTGCCCGTCGGCGCGGGGCTCGGCGGCTCATCGACGGACGTTGCCGCCACCCTCCTTGCGCTTGCACGCCTCGAGGGGATCGCAGACATGGGCGCCGTAAAATCGCTCGCAGACGAGCTGGGAAGCGACACGGGGTACCTTCTTTTCGGCGGCGGAATGCGCCTGAACGGCCGCGGAGAGCGGCTTTCCCGCGTGGAAGTGCCAACCATGTACATGCTGCTCCTCCTTCCCGAGGTGCGCGTGGACACGGTGCGCTGCTTTGAAAAATTCGACGACATGGGTGCCTCATTTTTGCCCAAGACCGAGCGCTGCATCGCGGCTCTTCCCTTTGGCATAGAGGGTGCGGCGCGCTTCTTCGGTAACCACCTCACCGCGGCGGCATGCGAGATCGAGCCCAAGATCTATGAGGCCCTTTCCGAGCTCAAACAGCTCTCCCCGCTCTCCGCCTCCATGACGGGTTCGGGCAGCGGCTGCTTCGGGGTGTACCCGACGCGCGAGCTCGCCGAGTGGGCGAAGAGCAGATACAAGGGTAAATGCCGCGCGCTCGTCGTAAAAACATCGAATGGCGCCGCCCTTTTCAGCGAAGGCGGCGAGGAGGAATAAGATGGAAGAAAGGATCATAGACCGCGAGGAGGGAAGGGGCATTCGCCTCACGACCACCCCGGAGGGCGAGACGGACGCCGTGGACGCCCTCACCCCCGAGACGGAGGGAGAAGAGAGCGAGGCGGAGGCGATTCTCACCCTTCCCGAGGGAGACGAGTACGACGAGGACCTCGTCGGCCTCACGCCCTCCCAGCTCAAAGAGGAGCTCGCCCGCCGCGAGCGCGCCAAAAAGGAAGCCATGGAGATGAGCGCCAAGCTCACCGAGGAGGGGGAAGCCCTCCTTGCCGAGGGCGACTTTGCAGGCGCGGAGGGCTGCTTTGCGCAGGCCATCGTCTACGGCTATGCGGACGAGCGCGCCACCGAGGGGCTGTGGAACGCCCGCACGCACGGCTTCACCGAGATCGAGCCGCTCCTCACCCCCGAGGCGTCGGAGGAGCTCGAGGAGAACGAGGAGGCGAGGGAGCTTGTCGTGGCGCGGCTGGGGGAAGCCCTTCGCGCCGAACGGGAAAAGGCGGAAGGGGAGGAAAAGGAGCTCGCGCCCGTCTTTGAGGCAAAGCAGAAGGAACGAAGGGAAGCCTTTGCCGCCAACAAGGCATACTATTTGCTGCGTTTCGGCATTTCCTTCGGCGCGCTCGTCGTCTTTCTCGTCGCGTGCGCCGTGTCCGCGTCCTTCATCCTCCGCACCATGAGCATCGCCCCCGTCGTTCTGACGGCGGTGTTCGGCGGGCTCGCCTTTGTTTCGCTTGCCGTCACCGTCGTGTTCACGCGCGGGCTCGTCGTCGCCTCGCGGCTGTGCCGGAAGAACGAGAAGCTCTCTTCCACCGAAGAGGGCGCCCGCCTGCAGGGGCTGCGCGAGAAGCTGAGCGCCCTTTCCCGCATTCTCGGCGAGAAGGAATGAGGGCGAATTTTCCGAAAGGTATTTACTTGCGCCCGCTTTGGGTGTATAATAGGGCATAGAAAGGGTCCGCGGAGGCATCTTTGCGGCGGTAAGGAGGGAAGGTATGGAACTTATTCACGAAAGTGCGGGGAAAAAACTGTATCGCGACGGCGATAAGCTCATCAAATCCTTCGACGAAAGCTATTCGAAGGCGGGCATTCTCAACGAGGCGTTGAATCAGGCGCGCGTCGAGGAGACGTCGCTCCACATCCCCAAGGTGCTCGGCGTGGAGGTCATCGACGGGAAGTGGTCGCTCATCTGGGAGTACATCGAGGGGGAGACCCTCGAGGAGCTCATGAAGAAGAACCCCGATAAGCTCAACGAATATCTCGAATTCTTCGTCGATCTGCAGATTCGCATGAGTAAGGAAAAAGTGCCTCTTCTTGGGCACCTTCGCGACAAGATGCACGCCAAAATTTCGGCGAGCGCGTTTCCCGCCACCGTCCGCTACGATCTGCATGTGCGGCTCGACGGGCTTCCCCGCCACAAGAAGCTCTGCCATGGTGATTTCCAGCCCAGCAACGTCATCATCGCAAAGGACGGCACGCCGTACATCATCGACTGGTCGCACGCCACGCAGGGCAACGGCTCGGCGGACGCCGCCCGCACCTACCTTCTCTTCAAATTGCAGAAAAAGGACGAGATGGCGGAAAAGTATTTGCGGATGTTCTGCCAAAAGACGGACACCGCCATTCAGTACGTCCAGCGCGTGCTGCCCATCGTCGCCGCCTCGCAGTCGGTGAAGAACAAGCCCGGCGAAGCCGAATTCCTCGCCAGCTGGGTCAACGTCTGCGACTGGCAGTGAAAATAATCCCGCGCGGAAAACAGCGCGGGGTTTCTATTTGAAACGCAAAAAAGGAGAAGCCAATGAAAATTCCGAATGAAAAAGAATTTATTTCCTCCATTGTAAAATCGTCGGTAATGGCATATGCGGAGGGATTTGCCTGCCGTCATATTGAGGAAGCGGACGACCCCGAAGGGACGATCAACATGAAGATTCATAATGTTTTCATCGAGGCGTTGGGGAAAGAGATTCAGTATTATACCGCTTTATCACGTTCTCTCGATAGCTCGCTGGGGAATATGCTTGAGCGCATGGCGATTACGCTGGCCGAGCAGAATTATGTTGTAAAACGTTCTGTAGAGGGGCCGTTATATCGGTCGCAGACCCAACGAATTGCAAGCATTCTCGAGGCCTACAAACGCCACGCGAAGCGCCCCGAGATCGGAGATTATTCTTGCATGTTGGAGGGAATCGGGGAATCCGAGGGATTTGTCCGCCACGATTCCGATTATTATTTGTACGACGAGGAAGCAGATCACCACTATTTGATCGAGCTGAAAATCGGCGGCGATTTGGATAACAAAAAAGCACGTGCGGAAAAGGAAGCCATATTGGAGCAGTATGCGATTTTGAGCAACTTGGTTGGGAACACCGCAAAAATCACCATTTATTTTGCGACGGCGTACAACCGCTATGGCGAAAACAAAGAGTGGCGGCAAGAACGGGTAAAACAATTTTTCGGCGCAGACGAACTGTTGATAGGCAGAAATTTCTGGAATTTCATTTGTAAGTCGGAGAAGGGTTACGAGTACGTTTTGGAAAGCTATCGGGAGAATGCGCACTTTATCAAAGAAGCGCTCGAAAAGATAAAGCAAAAATATTTGAGCGACTAAAATGGAACTCGCGGAATTTACGCAAATCGGGAAGGCAAGGCTTTATTTACAGGACAACCGAGAGGTGATCAAAACCATTCCCGATCACTGCATCGATTTGATTTTGACCGACCCTCCGTATAATATTGCCAAATATTCGACGGGAAACATCGATTTACCGAACCGAACGCCTCTCAATAACGACATTGCCGACTGGGATCGCGTTGAAGTCGACCCCTTTGAGTATATAGGAGGGTTTGAACGCATCCTGAAGCCGACGGGCAATATTTTCGTATTCACGACATATAACAGCATCGGGAAGTGGCATGCGGCGTTCGATAAGCACTTTGATACTACGCAGTTTATGGTTTGGCACAAGACAAATCCCACACCGAATATATTCAAAAAGGGTTTTTTGAATAGTTGCGAGATCATCATCTGCTTTTGGAACAAAGGGCACACTTGGAATTTTACAGATCAAAAACGAATGCACAATTTTATCGAGTCTCCCATTTGTATGGGGGCGGAGCGGATAAAAGATCCCAAACATCCCGCACAAAAACCCGTCCGTATATTGAAACACATCATAGAGACCGCTTCAAATCCGAACGACGTGGTGTTTGACCCGTTTATGGGAGTGGCATCGACGGGAATCGCTTCTTTGCAGCTAAAACGGATCTTCTATGGTTGCGAGATCGAACGTCGGTATTACGATGCCGGCGTAGAGCGCATAAAACAGTTTTACCTCAATCGTAATTCGTAACGATCAGGTGAACGGCGTTACGGTCGTTTCTACCTTTTACGCAGTACTTGTACTGATGATCGAAGGCATAAACCCTATAGCCGTTGTTTTGATAGAGCTCATCGATCAACGGCGAATTTCGAATAATCAACAAAAATTTTGCGCGAATATCATGCAACCGTCTTGCAAGTCTCCTCTGATCCTTCTCGCCGAAGGATCGGTTTTCATATGAGGAGAAGTCGGAATCGTAGGGGGGATCGAGGAAAATAAAATCGTTTTCTCCCGCCTCATTCAATACTTCCTCGAAATCGCAGCAGTGCAATTCTGTATGCTCGAAGCAAGATAGCACTTCCACGGAAAAAAGCAAATCGATTTTTTTGCGAAAATCCTTATGGTTATAGGCGATGCCCCCATAGGGGATATTAAAATCTCCGTTTTGGTTATATCGGAACATTGAACCGTAGCAGAATTCTCTCACAAAATAAAATACGGCGGTCTTATATTCGTCCGTAACCGGCACACCATACCCTTTTTCCGCGCAATTCAATCGCTCGCGCAAGTGCATATAATACCCGCTTGTAAAACCCGTCAAGAGATTTTCGCGGAGATCTTCGTCGGACAAATGCGCTTGGTTTTTTATCTCATTTTTGCTTGTGCGGAAAAACTTATCCGACACCATTCTGCACAATTGCTTTTTCAGATCGTTTTCTGCTGCGATGGCGTAGCCCGCTGCGGAAACCGTCCCGGAAACCCCTTCGCAGCATTCGGCAAGCTCTGCTTCGAGTCTGGGACGAATGCTTTTATCTTGTCTGTACTGCAAAAAGCCATCAAGAAGCGTGGGTAACTCGTGTTCGGCCGAACGCTTCAACAACTCCCATTCGTCGCAAATTGCATTCAAACTTCTCCGAAAATTTTCGTTTCGGTCTTTTATCATACCATAAAAACGCATGAGATTTTCGGAAATGTCGCCTATCACGGCGCTTTTCGGCGTAAGATTAAAGAATACAGCCCCGCCGCCGAAAAAGGGTTCTATGTACCGATCGTATTGAGGAATGAAATTCCGAATGATCTCATATTCAGCTGTTTTGCCGCCCGGCCATTTGATCAACGGTTGCATATCGCATTTAGTTTATCATATTTGCGCGGGAAAAGCAACCTCTTTCCGCTTTCCCTTCCCCTTTTTATTATTCTCCGTGACCTTATGCGGCCCTTCTTGACATTCCCGCGGCTTTCGGGTATAATGCTCTCATGGTCTATCTCGACTATGCGGCGACGGCGCCGATGCGGAGGGAGGCGCTCGAGGCGATGCTCCCTCTCCTCAAAGAAAATTTCGGAAATCCCGACAGTCCCCATGCGTTTGGGCGTCGGGCGGCGTATGCCGTCACCGAGGCGCGGGCGCAGATCGCGGAGATCCTCGGCGTGCGGACGGGGGAGGTCTACTTCACCTCGGGCGGCACGGAGGCGGACAACTGGGCGGTGCGGTGCCTCGGGAGGGGCGGTGCGGCGGTCTCCGCCATCGAGCATGCGGCGGTTTTGGAAGCGCTTCCCCATCGAGGCGAGAAGGGGCAAACTTTCCCCGTCTCCAAGGAAGGCATAGCGGAGCATCTTCCCGACTTCGGGGCCCCCATCGGGCTGGTGTGCTGCATGGCGGTGAACAACGAGACGGGCTGCATCCAGCCCATCGAGACGCTTGCTGCGGAGACGCATGAAAGGGGCGCGCTGTTCTTTTCGGACTGCGTGCAGGCGGCGTGTTCGCAGCCGCTCGATCAGATCCTGAAACATGCGGACGCCATCTCCCTCTCCGCGCACAAGATCGGCGGGCCCAAGGGAGTGGGAGCGCTCATCGTGAAGGGCGGCGCGCCGCTTTCCCCCCTCATTGCGGGCGGGGAGCAGGAGCGGGGCCTTCGCGGGGGAACGCTCAACGCCGCGGGCATCGTGGGCTTTGCCGCCGCGCTCTCCCTCGCCGTGCGCGAGCGGGAAGCGTTTTGCGCCCACACGGCGGCGGTGCGGGCAGTATTCGAGGAGGCGCTCCTCGGCTTCGAGGGCATTTTCATCGACGGGGATCACCGTGCGCCCAATATTTCGCATGTGACCCTCGCGGGCGGCGGCGGGCACGTTTTGGACCTTCTCGATCTGAAGGGCGTCGCTGCGTCGGGCGGGGCGGCGTGCTCGGCGCATGCGGGGCTTCCCTCCCACGTTCTCCTCGCCATGGGAAGGACGGAGGAGGAGGCGAAAAAGGGCGTCCGCTTCTCCTTCGGCATGCAGACGACCAAAGAAGAGGCCCTCTTTGCCGCCCGCACTCTCCTCGAAATTCTCAAAGGGTAGCGCCTTTCTTTCCCCCTTAAAATCGGCGAAAAATCGTCCCTGTCGCGTTTGTTCGACAGGGAATTTTTCTTCTAAATGCGGCATAGAGGGCATACATTAGGATTGTCGGCGAGAAGAAGCCGAACAAAACCGATCGAGGTGTGTGTATGAACGAAGAATTAAGCTATGCCGAGATGCTCGAGATCCCCGTGGAGACGGTCACGGTCACAAAGCGGGAGCGGCGGGGCCGCAAAGACGACTTGGAGGAGCGCGTGGTGGACGAGGTGAACGACCGCGTCGCCGACCCGCTCTATGCCGAGAGCAAGCCCATCGTGCGGGAAATGGCGGCGGAGGGAAGGGGAAAGGCCGCCCGCCGCGTCATCATCGGGGAATTTGTCGCCGTGTGCGCGCTGTGCGCCGCCATCTTCCTCACCAATCTCTTTTTGCCCACGAGCGCCATCAACACCTTTGTGCGCGGGCTCTTCCAGGGGGAAGCCGCCGCGGCGGATACGCGGAGCTATACCGACTTCGCCCTCACTTCCGTGGTGAACGATTACGAGGAGGTCGACCTCGCCGTCTCGGAGAGCGGGATCTTGTCCTTCACGGCGAAGTGCTCTGTGTACGCCCCGTGCGACGGGACGGTCGCATCGCTCGGCGGCGACAAGGAGAGCGGGTACACTGTTGAGCTCAAGCATTCGGATACCTTCTCCACCATCGTGAGCGGGTTAGACGACGTGTATTTCTCGGTGGGGGAGAGCGTGAAGCACAACGTGCCCCTCGCCTATTCGGACGGAGAGGGCGCCGTCCGCGTGATGTTCTATTCGGAGGGGAGCCTCTTAAACTGCTATACGCTCGGCGAAAACGGCATTGCGTGGAGCTGAAAACATCCAACGCGGAGAAAAGGCAAGGCTCCGCCTGCACCCCCTGTTCCTCCTCACGGGGGTGCTTTCCGCCTGTTTCGGGGCGCTGCCGCTCTTTCTTCTCGCCGTCATCGCCGCCCTCGAGCACGAATGCGCGCACGCCTTCGCCGCACGGCGGTTCGGCTACGCCTTAAATCAGATCGTCCTCATGCCGTATGGGGCGGTCGTCTCGGGGGACCTCACGGGGATCTCCCGCTCGCAGCAGCTCTACGTTTTGGCGGCGGGCCCGCTCGCGAACGCGGTCACAGCCCTCGGCTTCACCGCCCTTTGGTGGCTGTATCCCGAGACCTATCCCTACACGGACGCCGCGGCGTATGTCTCCTTCTCCCTCTTTCTCGTCAACCTTCTGCCCGCCTACCCGTTGGACGGGGGAAGGATGCTCTCCCTGCTCCTTGCGCCCATCGCCAAGGGCAAGACGAAAGCGGTGCTCACCGCCTTCACCCTCCTCACCGCGGCGGGGGTGTTTGCGTACTTTGTCCTCTCCTGCTTTTCCCGCCCCGCGTTTACCGCGCTCGCCTTTTCCGTGATGCTTGCGGCGGGGGCATTCGGCGGGGAGCCCTATTCCCGCCTGCCGCTCCCGGGCAAGGGCCGCTTTTTGCATGGGGTGAAGGAGAGCCGCGTCGCGCTCGACGCTTCCCTCCCCCTCCGCACCGCGCTGCGGTATTTGGGGGAGGACCGCTACCTCACCCTTCTTCTCTTCGAGGACGGCGAATTTTTCGCCGAGGTCGCCGAGGAGGAGCTCTTTTCCGCGCTCGAGAGGGGGGACTACGCCCTTCCCCTTCGAAGCCTTGCCGTGCAATATGAAAAAATGTAGGTTTGTCAAACATGTGAGACGGGGTTTGGGAAAAAATCAGTGCAAGAGGCCGTCATGGAGATAGTCTA
>CANRHI010000045.1 GCA_947630365.1 uncultured Clostridia bacterium | reverse complement strand
TCTCGTCTGTGGCGTTCCCCTCGAAGGCGATGAGGGCGATATAGGCGTAGCCGCCGAGGGAGGACAAGCCCTCCCCCACGTTTTCGAGCTTGCCGTCGCGGAATTTATAGGTCGCCTCGCTGTCCATATAATAGCAATAGGCGGCGGCGTAGGAAGAAGAGCGGGTGAGCGTATACTCTTTGGCGTCGCTTCCGTCCGCCTCGAAGCCGCAGGAGAGCACGGCGCTCTCCCTTTCCCGCAAAAAGGAAACCATCTCATCGCGGGGGCCCGAAGTCGTGCTCTCCCCGTCGCCGACGGAATACACATACATCCCGCGGGAAAGCCCTGCGCGGTCGGCGGGAGAATTGCCGATCACGCGATACAGCCGCACGGCGTTCCCCTCGCTGTAGAGGGAGATGCCGTACCCCTCGCCGTAGCCCTCGCTCTCCCGCTTTAACTGCTCGTACTCCTCGGGCGTGTAGTGGGTGCAGAATTTGTCGAGCTCGAGCGCGTCGTAGGCGGCGTCGTACAGCGCCTCCCGCGAGGTCTCGCCATAGTAGTGATCTTCCACCGCCTCGAGCATCCACGCAAGGTTGCGGGCGCGGGCGTCGACGATATAATACCCGCCGATCCACCCCGCCACGAACACGATGGCGGTGAGAAAAAGCGCAAGGGCGGCGAAACCGATGCGCTTTGCCTTCGTATATCTCTTCGGAGCCTGCTCCGACGTCTCCTGTACGTTCCCTTTCGGATCTTCTTCCATACAGCGCCTCCTTTTTTACGCTTGCAGCAGCTTGTAGAGAATGGTGATGACGCGGAAGGTGACCGCGTCGGAAAATTTTCGGATGTTGAGCCCCGTCGCGCGCTCGATCTTGTCGAGACGGTACATGAGGGTGTTGCGGTGCATGAAGAGGTTGCGGCTGGTCTCGGAGATGTTCAGGCTGCTCTCCAAAAATTCCTCCGCGGTGCCCGCCATATCCTCGTCGTCGAGAATGTCCTCCGCGCCCGCCACGCTGAATTGGTCGAGATAGTCCTTGAGCTTCTCGCGCGGGATATCCTCGAGCATGCGGACAAGCAGGTATTCCCGATAGGTATGCACCTGCCCCTTGGCTTGGAGGATGCCGCTCATGCGCACCGCCGTCGCCGCCTGATGGTAGGAGACGGCAATTTCGCCGAAGCTCTTCATCTCGCACCCCACGCCCACATGCGCGTGGATGCCCGTCTCCTCGTAGAGGGACTGGCAGAGGAATTGCCCGAAGGAATAGGCGTTCTGCCCCTCCCCGGAAAACCGCACGACGGCGAGCCGCTTATCGTCCATGCGGACGACGAGGTCGCGCTCGTCGACGCACCGCTCGGTATGGACGAGCGCCTCCTCCATGCGGCGGTCGGGCAGAAGGTCGAGCGCGAAGCAGGGCGCGTCGGCAAGGTTATACTTGGTGAGGTAGCGGAACGCCTGCCAGCTCCCCCCCTCGCCGAGAAGGACGCTGCGCAAGAAATCCTGCCTGCCCGCGGGAATGCGGGAAGCGTCTGTATTGGCGACGAGGTAATTCACGAGCCCCGCCTCGCGCTCCGCCGCAGGTCCGCTGCCCGCGAGGAACACTTCGGTCTTTTTGCCGTTCCAGTCGACGAAGAAGCGGTATTCCTCTCCGCCGCGGGAGGCGAGATACACCTCCACACCCGTCTTGCTTTCGATGTCGGCAAGGATCCTCGAGAGCTCGCCCGCCGTATCGCTCATAGCCTTCCCCTCCGTGTGTGCGCCCTTCCCGAGCGTACAAAACGAGTATACCATGTCCGCGCAAAAAACGCAAGGGTTTTTTGAAAAAACCGCTATCCATGTCAAAAAAAGCATACCCATGTCCGCGGGAGAGGGGCTTTTTGGGGCATCTTTGCGCCCTCCTATAAAAATGTGCACAAATTCTGTCGAAATACGCTTTTTTTTGCCCCGACGGTTGACATAGCCATGCGGGCGTGGTATAATAAGAGCAGAAAATTCTCCGTGGGTCGTTCCGCGCGGAATTTCAGGAGTATAGAAACGTATGGTATCCGATTCTTTTTACGATGTTCCCCAACCCGAAGAAGGCACGAACGAGGCGCCCTATTCGCCCTATGAGAGCGAAAATGCGGCACCCATGTCCGAGGAGGAGCCTTCGGTAGCCGAGGAAAGCTACCCCTCCTACTCCGAAGAGGAGAGCTACTCTTCCCCCGAAGAAGAGGTCGCGGCGCAAGGAAACCCGAAGAAGGACGCGCCCGCGCGCGTAGGCTTCTCCCGCGTGCTTGCGGCGCTCTTTGCGGTGCTCGCGGTCGGCGGGCTGTTTCTCGGCTGCCTCGGCAGCGTGGTAGGCTTCTTCGCGCCCCACACCCACAACATCCCCGGTCAGATCTTGAACGGCTCTCTGCTCGGCTACACGATCGAGGCCTTTCGGCAGACCTTCCAAGGGGCGTTGAGCGGGCTGCCCGTGTATTTCAAGATCCTCGAGATCTTGGAGCTCGGGTTTTTGGCAGTCGCCGCGCTCTCCGCGGTCGTCTCCGTCGTCTGCCTCGTCTTTTCCCTCATCTCCAAGCGCCATGCGGAGAAGTGCGCCGCGATCGGCGGGTCCGTCACCGCCATCGGCTATGCGGGGCTGTTCCTTCTCACCTACTGCGCGAATATTGTTGTCGCGGGCGTATTCTCTCGCCCCACGCTGTGGTCTGCCATCGAGCCTGCCTTCGCCATCGTCGGCGGCGTCTCGTTGCTCCTTCTCGCGGTGCAAGCGGTGCTCCGCAGGAAGGTCCGCGGTGTGCTCCAGTGCGTGCAATTTGTTCTTCCACTCGCCGCGCTCTTTGCGTTCACCTATCCCTCGTCCCATTTCGGAATGGGCTTTTCGGGGGCGGTCGGCGCGATGGGGGCAGACCCCTTCCTGAATTATTGCTTGGTAGCACTGGCGGCGATCTTGCTCATCAACCTCGTCGTCTCCGTGGTGCGGCTGGGTGCGAAGAGCGCCTATCCCGTCGACTTTGTGCGCTTCCTTGTCCAGCTCGTCGCCGTGGTGCTCACCGTGGTCGCCTTCATCGTCAGCAAGAGCAGCGAGACGTGGGCGATCTTCTCGGGGGAAGGGCAAATGCTCCCGACGCTCCTGCTTCTCGTCGCCTCGGCGTGCTCGTTCGTGCTCGGCTTCGTGCAGATCATGGTGGGCAAAGTCCAAGAGCCTGCAGCGGCGGTAGAGACGAGTGAGGAGACCGAAGAGGCCGCCTCCGAGGAAGCCTATGCGGAGCCCGTCGCCGAGGAAGAGCCCGCTCCCGTCGAGGAGGAACCCGTCGCCGAGGAAGAGCCCGCGGCGGAAGAAGAACCCGCCCCCGTCGAGGAAGAGCCTGTGGCGGAAGAGGAACCCGCGCTCGTTGCGGAGGGCGCCGCCGAGGAGATCGTCGAAGAGCCCGTTCTTGAAGAAGAGCCCGTCGTCGAAGAAGTGAGCGAGCCCGTTCCCGAAGAGGAGGAACCCGTCGAGGAAGAGCCCGTGGTCGAGGAGGTCCCTGCAGAGGAGGAGCCCATCGCCGAAGAAGCGAGCGAGCCCGTTCCCGAAGAGGAGCCCGAAGTCGAGCCCGATCTCACCGGAGCGGCGTTGTTCCTCAATTTCGAAGAGGAACCCGAACCCGAGCCTGCTCCCGTCGAAGAAGAGCCCGAGCCCGAACCCGCTCCCATCGAGGAGGAGCCGGAACCCGAACCCGAGCCTGTTCCCGAGCCCGAGCCTGAGCCCGAACCTCAACCCGAGCCCGAGCCCGAACCCGCTCCCGCTCCCAAATACGAGAGGCCGATGTACGACCCTCTGCGCGCGCCCATGTACGATCCGCGCGGCATGGAGCCGCCGATGAACGACCCGAGGAGGGCATATGCGGGCTACCGTCCGCCGTATGCGACGCCTCCCGTCTCCGAAACGGCGCCCTTCTCCCAGTGGGAACGCGAGATGGCGGCGCTCGCCGCAGGCAGAATGCCCGAGCCGCCCCGTCCCCCGCAGCAGCCGTATTCCGCACCCGGCTATGGATATGGCTATGGGTACCGCCCGCAGTACGCGCAGCCGAGCTATTTCGACGGCGCAAACGTCTACACCTACGACCCGTTCATCAACTCGCTCACCCCGCAGGAGAAGAACGAATTCGGCGATATCTTCATCGCGCACAAAAACGGCAGGGCGAAGAACATGCCCGTCTATGTGATCGGCGGCAATAACGACGAATTCTTCCGCATGGTGTGGATCAAGTACAACTCCTTCGGCATGTCGCCCTCGCTCAAGGAGAAAGTGTACCTGTACCTCACGAGCAAGGATTAAAAAAGGAAAAAAGTATAGTGAGCGTCCCGCGGTACCCCGCGGGACGCTTTTTTGTTTCCCTCCCCCTGCGTCCCAGCCAAGGCACGCCCTACGGGTGCCACCCCATAGGGGCGGGGGATTCCCGCCTTGGCTCCCCTATTGAGGGGAGCTGGCGCGCTGCCCTTGCGCGACTGAGGGGTTCTTAACCCCTTTGCCCCTTGCGGGGCACTTCCCCTCTCAGGGGCAGCAAGAATGCTGCGGGGCCTCTCCCGCTGCGTCCCCCACCCCATAGGGGCGGGGGATTAGATAGAGCTGCCCCCTTTGAAGGGGGCGGCTCCGCCGTAGGCGGTGGTGGGGGTTGCCCCCCCTGATAACGCGCTCCACTCGTAAATCCCCTTCCTTTGTAAGGAGGGGGATACAGGGGGAGGTTGCTATTTCCCGACATGGAGGACGACGCAAACGCCCTCCTCTTCGCTATACATGCGGGAAGCGCAGAGGGTATCCACGAGGAACAGCCCTCTCCCGCGCTCGGCGGAGGGGTCCGAACACACGCTCCTCTCGGGCGGACGGAAGGCGTTCTTCCCGCGCACGCACACGCGGATGGCCTCCCCTTCCCGCTCGATGGCGAGCGTCGCGCCGCCGCCTCCGTAGCGCAGGGCGTTCGTGACGAGCTCGCTCACGACGAGCTTTCCCTCGAACACCGCCTCCTCGGGGTCGGCTTGCGAAAATATTTCGGCGCACATTCTGCGAATGGCAGCTTTCAAGGCGCCGTACCCGTCCACCTCAACGACCATCATTCCAAAGAGCCTTCTTTGAGGCTCTTCCTCAGTTTTTCCAAAATTTTGCGCTCCATGCGCGAAATGTACATTTGCGAAACGCCCATGCGCTTTGCCGTTTCCGCCTGCGAGAGCTCCTGCCCAAAGCGCAGGCGGACCATCTCCCGCTCTGTCTCGGAGAGCTCCCCGACGGCGGCAAGCACCGCCTCCTTGGTCTCGAAGCGCTCGTACATGTCCTCTGCGGCGGGGATGGCGTCGTAGTAGCTCATCTCGCTCTCGGCGCCCTCTACGGGGGCGTCGAGAGAGACCACGCTTCCCGCCTCCTCCGCGTGGAGGAGCTCTTCTTCCGAGACGTGAAGGCGCGCCGCAAGCTCGGACGCCGTGGGTTTTTTCCCGCTCTCGGAGAGCATCTCCTCCGCCGTCCGCCGCGCCAGCGCGCGAAGCTCGGAGACCCGCCGCGGCAGATGCACGAGGCGGCTTCGATCGCGGAAGTAATTTTTGATCTCCCCCGTGATGGTGGGCGTGATGAAGGTGGAAAACTGCAGCCCTTTGCGCTCGTCGAAGCGGTCGATGCCGCGGACAAGCGCAAGCGAGGCGACCTGATAGAGGTCGTCGTACTCCACGCCCCGCCCGACGAATTTCTTCGCGATGACGGCGGCGATATACAGATATTTCTCCGCGATGCGGTTGCGAAGCGCCTTGTCCCGCGTTTCGCGGTACTCGCGGAAGAGCTCGCTCTCCGTCATTTGCTTTCAAAGCGGAAGGACAGCGCGACGAGCACGCCCTCCCTCTTCTCCTCTGCGACCTCGCCCGCCAGCGCCCCGAGAAGCGCCAAGGAGATGTCGTCCTCCGCGCTTTCCTGCGCCTCCTTGCGCTCGCCCTCGCCCTTCACCGCGACGCGCAGCCCGTTCTCTTCCGAGAACACCACCCGCGCCTCGCGAAAACCGCGGTGGAGAAGCAGCAAGAGGCTCTCCGTCACGCAGACCTTGCAATCCTCGCTCGTGTCGAGGTCCAGCCCCGCGAGCGCGCACATGCCGCCCGTGGTGAGGCGGACCGTCGTCATCATCTCGCTTCCGAGGGGGAAGCAAAGCTCCATGCGCGCGTTCATGGCTCGATCCTCATCACGGTGTCGAGCGCGCAGATGACGAAGAGCTTTTTCAGGGGCGGCCGAAGCCCTTTGAGCGAAAGGGCGTGCCCGCTCTCCTTCACGCGCTTGAGAATTTTTACGAACGTGCCGAGCGTCGTCGAATCGATAAATTCGAGCCCGCTGCAATCGAACGCAATGTCCGAGGGGGCGGCGTTGTACGCGCTCATGACCTCCTCGAAAAACTCCTCGGAATTCCCCGCGTCGATCTCCCCCGAAAGGGCAATGGTCAAGGGGGATCTCTCTTTGATGCAAACTTCTTTCATACCATCCTCCGCCCGCAGGCGCTTTTCTTTCTATACCACCCGCGCGGCGCAAATAAACAAGAACAGTCAAATTGTAACAAAAACCCGCAAATTTGTCAATCCAAAATCCGGTTGAAGTCGGGAAGGATGAGATCGGGGCAGTCCGTGAAACGAGAAACGTCCCCCATCTTCGCCTCGCCCGAGAGCACGAGGACGCTGTGCATCTTGCAGTTGTTCGCAAAGCGGATATCCGTGTGCAGCCGATCCCCCACCATGCACATTTCGCCCATGGGGATGCCCGTCTCCCGCGCGAGGCATTTGCCCATGTGCGGGAAGGGCTTACCGAGAACGAGCTCGGGCTCCTGCCCCGAGGAGCGCCTGAGGAGGGCGAGAAAGGATCCGACGTCCGGCATGGAGCCGTAGGGCGTGGGGCAGACGTCGTCGGGGTGGGTGACGTAGAGGGGCACCCGCTCCTTCATGTAGCGGTCGAGAAGGCGGAGCTTCTCGAAGGTGAGCTCGGTGTCGTAGGCGAGCACGCACAGATCGGGCTGGCGGCCGGGCAGGGGCGCGGGGATGCCGCTCCTTCGGATCTCCTCCTCCACCGCCGCCGTGGCGACGATATACGCCCGCTCCCCCGTGTGGTTGGTGCGGAGATATTCCGCCATCGCCATCGCGGAGGTGTACACGCCGTCCCCCTCCTCGAAGAGGTGAAGGAGCTTGAGCTTCTCCTCATAGGCGGCACGGGTGCGCGAGGAATTGTTGGTGAGAAAGACGATGCGCTTCCCCATCTCCCGAAGCGTGTGCAGCGTTTGGTCCATCTCGCCGATGATGCGGTCGCCGAGGTACACGGTGCCGTCCAAATCGAGCAAAAACAGCTTGGTCGCCTGTAAAATTTCTTCGTTCGTCATAGCTCTTCCAATAGTCCGAAGTCACGGATGAGGGCGGTGAGCCCCTCGGGCTGCAATGCCGCGAGCTCCGAAAAGTGCGCCCTCGCGGGCTTCTCCCGCACCGGCCCGCCCGAAAGTTCTCCATAGCGGCGGGAGGCGTTTCGCACGGCGGGAAGGTAAACGGCGAGCTCGCGCACGAGCTCTTGCCGATGCTCTTTGAGCATTTTTTTGCGCCGCCTGTACTCCTCGAGGCGGGGCGGCGTGCCGAAGTTTTGGTATTCGGGAAGGACGTAGCGCGGCTTCCCGCGGCGGAAAAAGGCGGCATACAGTCCGTTCAGGGCGCACAGCGCGAGAAAATACGCGTGCTGCCCGCCGAGCAGGGAGGCGAGCGCGACCCCTTCCCCCCGATACGCGCCGTTTTCCTCCTCCCTCCGAAGGGTGAAATTCATGCGCACGATGTCCTCCGCCGAGAGCTCCCCCGAAAGGGGCAGGAGGGCGGAAAAGCACGCCTCGGAGGGCTCCCCCTTCCCCGTGAGAAGGCGCAGGGCGCGGCTCTCGAGGATGGCAAGCCGCGCAAGCCATAGCCGCGCGTACCCCTCCTTGAGCGTAGGCGCGACGAGCTCCGTATCGCAAGAGATTTCCCCCTCCTTGAGCGGGAGAAGGGCGCGTTCCCCGCCGAGGAGCACTTCCCCAAAGCGGGAAAGCACGCCGTCGAGAGCGGCAGACGTGGGCACGAGCGCGCAGGGAATGCGGCGGAGCTCCGCAAACAGCCGCGCCGCCCGCATGACGTTCTCCCCGCCCGCGGCGAATACGCCCGTCACTTCGGGCATGGAGAAGAGCGGGAGCGCGTCGGCATTTTCGAGCACGACGAGGAGGGCGTCCTCGGTCGCCGCCGCAGGGGCGAGCACGGAGCAGCCGCCTTCGTCCGAGACGAACAGCCGCTTCCCCGCCGTCCGCTTACAAAAAGCGTGAATTGCCTCGCTCGCGGGACAAAAGGAGAGCCCGCCGCCCCCTTCCGCGTTTCTCTTTGGTAGGGAGTGTTCGGCGAGCATCATCGCACACCTCTTTTTAAGAATTTTTCAAAACAGCAGCCCGAGAGAAAGCGCGGCATAGCCGAACACCGTCCCGAGCAAAAACAGCGCCGCCGCGATGAGAAGGGCGCTCTTCACCCCGCCGCGCACAAGCGCAAGGCAGCCGAGCCCCGTGTTCGTCACGAGCCCGCCGAGCATTCCCCCGAAGGCGATGCCGCCGATCGAATACGTTTCGGCGAGGATGACGGAGGAGGCGCAGTTGGGCACCAGCCCGACGAGCGCGCAAAGGAGCGGCTGCCACCAGTACCCCGCGCCGTTCATGAACGCGCCGACGAGCGTTTCCCCCTCCTCGACATTGCCTCCGCCCAGCCCGAAAAAGAGGAAGCCGAAGGCAAGGTTTACAAGGAGCACGAACGCCGCGACTTCGAACGCGTGCAAAAGCGGCGAGAGCAAAAAGAGCGCTACGGGGCTCTCCTTCTTGTGCTCGCACACCGAGAGCTCGTCGCAGGCGCATTCGCCCCGCTCGTGCACCGCCTCGTCCTCCGCATGGGCGTGTTCTTCGTGAGAATGCCCGTGTTCGTGCTCATGGTCATGGGCATGGTCGTGCTCATGGTCGTGCCCGTGGGAATGGACGTGTTCGGGAAGGGGCGCGGGGCGCTTCTGCCCGATGAGATGCAGCACGAGGTCGACGGCGTAGCCGACGAGGACGCCGAGCAGCAGCTTACTTCCGAGCAGTGCAACAAGGGATAGGAGCAGGCTCCCGCCCCCTTCGCCGCCCGCAAACGCAGCGATGGTTTCGTCCAAGAGGACGAGGACCGCCTCGTCGCTGCTGGCAATGAATACCGCAAAAAGCGCGCCGAGGCTGATATGGCGGTGGCGATACAGCTTTGCCGCCATCACGGAGAAGCCGCACATGGGCACGAGCCCCGCCGCCGCCCCGACGAGCGGCGCAGGCGCGCCCGAGAGCATGCGGGAAGGCCTCCCCATCTTCGTCTTGTGCTCCATGAGCTCGATGAGGATATACATCGCAAATAGGAATGGGAAGAGCTTCAAAGTATCCAAAAGCGCTTCCGTGATCACTTCCCACCACATGGCGTTCTCCCGTACAGACTACTATATTACGACGTTTGCGGGAAAAAGTCAACCTGTTTCGCGCAAAAAGAGCGCCCGCCGAAGCGAACGCTCTTTCGTAGCTGAAATTATTCTTCCTTGGGCTCGTCGGCGGGCGCCTCGGCGTCCTCCGCGGGAGCGTCCTCCGCGGGAGCTTCCTCTACGGGAGCTTCCTCGGCCTTGTTCTTCTTGCCCGTCTTGGCGTCGAGCTTCTTCTTCGCCTTCGCGTCCTTGGAGAGGGCACGCGCCTTCTCGATCTGCTCCTTCATCTCCTGAGGTGTAGGAGGCACGAACGCCGCACCCTCTGCATTCTCGGGGATCTTGTCGTAATTCTCGTCGCGGTCGAGGAGGGTCGCCTCCGTCTCGCCGTCGAAGAGGTGGATGTGGTAAGCGTCGAACGCGAGCTGGATCTCCTGCCCGATCTCCACCGTTGCACGGGAGGAGATCTTCGCGACCATCTGCGAGGTGCTGTCGACGATGGAGCCCTTGGCATTCATGTAGTCGACATCGCAGTAGATCTGCATCTCGGCGCCGAGCTTTTCGATGACTTCCACCTTCGCGGTCACGACCGTGTCGGGCGAGGTCGAGATGAAGCGCTCATCCTGATGGATATCCTCGGGACGGACGCCGAGCGTCACCAATCTGCCGGTGTTCTTGTACGCGTCGAGGTCGAGAATGCGGGAGACGATGGTGTTCGGGAGAAGGATCTTGTTGCCGCCGATGAAGTTGACATAGATCCTGCCGCCCTCTTCGGTGATGGTGGACTCCTTGAAGAAGTTCATCTGAGGGGTGCCGATGAATCCCGCGACGAAGAGGTTACGGGGATAATCGTAGAGGTTTTGAGGGGTATCCACCTGCTGCATGAAGCCATCCTTCATGACAACGATACGGGTACCCATCGTCATGGCCTCGATCTGGTCGTGGGTGACGTAGATGAACGTCGTCCCGAGGCGGACGTGGAGCTTACTGATCTCGGTACGCATCTGGGCGCGGAGCTTTGCATCGAGGTTGGAAAGGGGCTCGTCGAGAAGGAATACCTTGGGCTCACGGACGATGGTACGGCCGAGCGCAACACGCTGGCGCTGACCACCCGAAAGAGCCTTGGGTTTACGGGTGAGATAATCGGTGATGCCGAGGATCTCCGCCGCCGCTCTGACCTTTTGGTCGATCTCTTCCTTCGGCTTCTTGCGGAGCTTCAAGCCGAATGCCATGTTGTCGTACACCGTCATGTGCGGATAGAGTGCGTAGTTCTGGAACACCATTGCGATATCCCTATCCTTGGGGACGACGTCGTTCACGAGCTTGCCGTCGATATACAGCTCGCCCGAAGTGATCTCTTCGAGACCCGCGATCATGCGGAGCGTCGTGGATTTCCCGCAGCCCGAGGGGCCGACGAAAACCATGAATTCCTTGTCCCTGATCTCCAAGCAGAAATTGAACACTGCCTGGTTGCCGCCGGGATAGACCTTGTTGATGCCTTTGAGTAACAGACCTGCCATATTTTCCTCCTGATCCTGCAAGTTTATTACATACATTTTACACGAAAAACGGACTTTTTTCAAGAGGAAAATCACCCAAAATACGCGCAAGGATATGTACAAAATGCACAAAAAAGAAAAAACGCCGCGCGTGCCCCTCGCCCAAAGAAAGCGTCTTTGTTGACAGACGCCGCAAAAAGGGATATACTGTGAGAGAATCACCCGAAAATTCGGGGAGCCGCACTTTTCTATGAAACTTGGAAGAAAGATCGCACTCATCGTTTCGGCGGCGCTTTCCGGCGTCCTCCTCTTCGTCACAATGGTCGGAGGGGCGCTTTTGCTTGCCGACGGCATGTGCGATCTCGACGGGCGCGTCCTTCCTTCCTATGAAAAGGCGGATATCTCCGCGCTCGTTTCCAAAGAGGAATGGACGGAGGAAGAGCTCTCCCTCCTCTCCCTCCAAACGGGCGTTTCCAAGAGCGTGCTCCCCTCCATCCCGCGGGAAGCCCTCCTCGGATTTCAGGAATATCTCTTTGCCGAGCGCACCGTCCGCCACGAGGCGCCCGCGTACTTTTCTTCCTACGACTACCTCGTCGAAGGCGGCGTCCGCGTGAATGCGCCCATGATCCCGCTCGAGAAGGGCGACGTGCTCGTGAGCACCGCCTCGCACACCGTCGGCTGGCGGCACGGACATTCCGCCCTCGTCATCGACCCCTCGCGCGCCTCGGTGCTCCAGTGCATCTCCATCGGGCTCTCGAGCAATGTCTACTTGGGAGGCACCGATTGGTTCCGCGAGGCGGCGAATTTCATGGTGCTGCGCCTCAAAGGTGTCTCGGAGGAGGAGCGCGCGGCAATTGCCGAGAGGGCCGCAAAGGAGCTGAAAGGGATCCCCTATTCGCTCACCGTGGGCATCTTTTCCTCCAAGGATCAGTGCGGGGAAGGCGCCCCCGAGGGCACGCAGTGCTCCCACCTCGTTTGGCAGGCATTCTACAACGCAGGCTTCGATATCGACTCGGACGGCGGCGGCGTCGTGACCACCTCGGATATCTTCGCCTCCCCCCTCTTCGAGATCGTCCAAGTCTACGGCTTCGACCCCGCCGAGTATTTGGATCGATAGGTTGCCCTTCGGCGCCCCTCATTAGGGGAAGCGAGGTGGCGAGCGGCCCACCGCGTCATGTTGAGGGAGCAAAGCGAGAGAAACATCCCGAGGTACGAAGTCCGAATTTTCATTCAGGGGATTCTCTCGGGGCTACGCCCCTCGGAATGACACGGGAACATGGGGGCAGAGTGACGCGTGGGCAAGGGAAAAAGGCCTACCCTTTTGCAAAGGGGAGGCTCCCGCGAAGCGGGTGGTGGGGATTGCAATTCGCTCCACATGCTCCCATCCCCACCCGTCTGCCCGAGGGCGGCCACCCTCCCCTTCCCGCGAAGGGTAGGGCTTTGCGCCATGGCATGCCCTTCCCCACCCAAGCGCGGGGCGCCAAGGTCGGAATCCCCCTCTCCTATGGGGTGGCACCCGTAGGGCGTGCCTTGGCTGGGACGCAGGGGGAGGGGCACCGCAGTTTTATCCCCCTCCAATCGGAAAAAATGCAAAAAAATCGTGCGAGGGGCGGGCGAGAAGGTTGACTTTTTGGGGAAAATGCGATATACTTAACGTCGAAAATTTCATAGAGCTTAACGACACATGTGGCGCTCAGGCGCGTAAATCTGATACGGTACGGGAGCTGCTGCGGGTGTCGTTTTTCCTCTCATAAGGGGCGACACAACGGCGTGCCGTTTTGCTTTTTTGGGAGGTTTTTTTATGGAAAACAGCGAGTTTTTGGGGACGGAGAAGGTCGGAAAGCTGCTTTTGAAATTCTCCGTGCCCTGCATTCTCTCCCTCATCATCTCCGCCCTTTACAACATCGTCGACCAAATTTTCGTCGGCAACAGCCGCATCGGGTATTTGGGAAATGCGGCGACGGGGGTCATCTTCCCCATCACCGTCGTGGGGTGGGGGCTCTCCCTCTTTTTCGGCGACGGCGCGGCGGCGTGGCTCTCCGTCTCCTTGGGCGAAGGCAAGGGAGAGCGCATTCACCGCGGCGTGGGGAACGCTATGCTTGCCTCCTTTCTCTCGGGCTGCATCGTCATCCTCGTCGCCTATCTTTGGAGAGACGCGCTCCTCATGCTCCTCGGCGGAACGGAGGCAAATCTCGCCCTTGCGCATGAGTACGGTGTGATTATCTATGCCATGATGCCCCTTGCGCTCGTGCAAAATTGCCTCGCCTCCGTCATCCGTGCGGACGGCGCGCCGGGCTATGCCATGCTCGCCATGGTCGTGGGCGCCGTTCTCAACATCATCGGCGACCCCATCGCCATCTACGCCTTGGACCTCGGCATCGCGGGGGCGGCGTATGCCACCATTTTAGGGCAATTTGTGAGCTTCCTCATCTGCATCGGGTATCTGTTCCGAAGCAAGACCTTCCGCCTGAGCCCCGGAAGTTTTCTCCCCGATCTCGGGATCCTCCGCCGCATTATGGCGCTCGGGCTCTCGAGCTTTTTGACGCAGCTGTGCATCGTTGCGACGACGGTCGTCAACAACGTCCTCCTCGTCCGCTACGGCATGCAGAGCAGATTTGGGGCGGACATCCCCCTCGCGGCGTTCACCGTGATAATGAAGCTGTTCCAGATCGTCCTCAACGTCGCCATCGGCATTGCCGCGGGCGCGCAGCCCATCGTCGGATACAACTTCGGCGCAAAAAAGTACGGGAGGGTGAAGCGGGTGCTCCTCCTCATCCTCCTATGGACGGGCGGGATCTGCCTACTGTTTACGATTCTTTTCGAGGCGATCCCGGGAATGTTCATCGCCATGTTCGGCGCGGGAGGCGGCGCGGAAGGGCTCGACGCGGGGCTGTATTTGGAATTCGCCATCCCGTGCCTGCGCATTTACCTTATGCTCATCGTGTTCACCTGCCTGCAAAAGGTGTGCGCCATCTTCACCCAGTCCATCGGAGAAGCAAAGATCGCCGCGCCGCTTTCCTTCCTGCGGGATATCCTCGTCATCGCGTGCGCCCTGCTCGTCCCCCTCGGAATGGGCGTGATGGGCGTCATTTGGTCGGCGCCCATTGCCGACGCTCTCGCCCTCGCCGCCACCGTCCCCTTTATGATTTGGGTATGGAAGAAATTGGGCAGGCTCGAAAAGGATGCCGCCCGAACGGAATAAAGGCCCGTTGCAAAGAAAGCTCCCATCCCCACCCGTCTGCCCCGAAGGGCAGACACCCTCCCCTTCCCGCGAAGGGTAGGGCTTTTGCTGCGGTGCCCCTCCCCCTGCGTCCCCCTCCCCAAAGGGGAAGGGGATTACTTTGGGTTTCCCC
>CANRHI010000044.1 GCA_947630365.1 uncultured Clostridia bacterium | reverse complement strand
CATTTGCCCATATGTACGGGCAAATGCTGACCGAACGCGGGACTCTACCCGCGTGAGACAGTACCCCGCAGGGGGGATAGGGTTAAAAGAACCCCTCAGTCGCGCAAGGGCAGCGCGCCAGCTCCCCTTAAATAGGGGCGCCAAGTAAGCCCGCCCTCATACCAACGCGTCATTCTGAGCCCCCCTTGTGGGGCGAAGAATCCCGAGGATGAAAATTCGGACTTCGTACTTCGGGATGTTTCGGTCGCTGTGCTCCCTCAACATGACGCGGTGTCCCCGCCCTGCATTCTATTTGTCATGCCGACCGTAGCGGAGGCATCTCCACCTTATTATGAGATTTCTCGACTCCGCTTACGCTCCGCTCGAAATGACAGGACCCCTCATACCGAGCACCGTAAGGGACGAGTGTATCTTCTACTTTGTGGTACGCCTTGCGGGGAAGATCCACTCACTCCGCCTACGGCTCCGTAACTTCGCCCTACGGGCTCGTGCCGCCCTTGGAATACAAAAGAAGCTCGGGCGGGGCGGAATGAGGCGCGGGGCGGAATTGGGGCAAGGGGGCCGCTCGCATGCCGCGTTCCGCCATCAAGCGCCTTTGAGGAGCTTCACGGCGAGGACGGTCATGTCGTCCTCGGCGGCGCCGCGGTAGCGCGAAAGGGCGTTTTTCAAGATCTCCTCGGCGAGGGATTGCGGGTTGAGCGGCTTCAACGCGCTCAAATAGCTGCACAGCTCCGCGACCGACCCGAACGCCGCGCTCACGCCGTCGCTCATGAAGATGAGGAAATCCCCGAGGCGCATCTCCACCTGCATGGTGGCGGGGTGGATGCATTCGAGCATGCCGATGGGCAAGCTCTCCCCCTCGAGCACGCGCAGCTCCTCCCCCGAGAGGAGGAAGCCCGCGGGCGAGCCGATCTTCACGATATCCGCCCCGCCCGTATCGAGGTCGACGGCGGCGAGATCGAGGCAGGAGAAGGTCTCCTCCCCCGAGAAGGCGATGAGGCGGTTTACGGTGCCGAGCACGGTCTCGGAGGGCATCTTCGCCTTATAGAAGCTCTCGAGGAGCGACAGCGTGCGGTCGGAGACCGAGCGCGCCTCCCCGCCGCTGCCCATGCCGTCCGAGAGGGCGACGAGAAACCGCCGCTCGTCGATGCGGAGGATGGAGTGGGTATCGCCGCTCTCCGTCTCCCCGTTTTTGGTGCGCGAGGCGATGCCGAAGGCGGCGTCGTAGCAGGGCTTCCTTTTGAGGATGAAGCAGGCGCGGTCCTTGAGAAGGGGGAGCTTTTCGGAGAGGGCGAGCGGCACCTTGAGCGCCTCCGAGGCGACGGCGCACAGCCTTTTTCCGTCCGTGTCGCTCTCGAGCGTCATGCTCACGGTGAAATTCGTCCCCTCGCCATAGATGAAGATCTCCGAGGAGAGCATGCCCTCCGCGGCGAGGGCGGAGGAGAGGGCGCCTTCCTCCTCCGAGAAGCTGAATTCCTCGCTCTGTTCGAGGGCGAGGTCGCGCAAAATTTCGCTCACCCCGTGCGCCTGTTCGGCGAGCAGCCGCTTTCCCTCCCGCGCGGCCTCCATTTCGGCGGCGAAGCGCTGGTAGTCGCCGAGGTGCTTGTTGAGCGCGAAGATGAGCCCCGTCGGGTTGACGCAGGCGGCGGTGACTTCGGAGGGAAGGTCGATGAGGTTGACCTTCCCCTTTGCCTTCCCTACGGCGATGAGCTTGTCGAGGCTCTCTTCGAGCTCCGCCTCGCGGCATGCCTTGCGGCGGGAGCAGGAGGTGCAAAGCGTCCCCGTGAGCTTTTCGCGCAGGCGGTAGGCGGGCGGCTCGCTGTGTTCGGCGGCGCGGAAGGAGACCTCGATCTCGCGGAAGAGCGCGGACACTTCGTACAGCCTCTCCCCCACGGCGCGGCGGTTTCGGTTGATGGCGATGCGGGGAAGTGTGCGCTCACGGTAGAAAAGGAGGGAACGGCGCAGGCGGCGGTAGAGCTCCTCGGGCACGCAGAGGACAAGGAGCACGGGCGCCACGCAGCAGAGCAGGGTGAAGGCGATGGCCCTTCCGCCCATGCGATACAGCTCTTCGAGGTACTGCACGGCGGGAAAGGAGACGAGGAGCGAGAGCGCCGAGACCGCCCTTCCGTAGGGGAGAAGGAGCAGGCACACGCACGCATAGAGGGAGAGCTCGGCGGCAGGGACGGCACTCACCCGAAGTAGGCACAGGGGAAGGGAGACCGCAAGCGCAAAGGGTACCGCCGCGGCGCTCTTGAGAAAAACGGCCGCGCCGAGGAGCAAGAAGAGCGAAACGCCGACGAGCACGAGCTCGTGAAACGCCCCCGCGACGCCCAGCCCCAGCGAGAGCCACAGAAGGCAGAGCTCGGCGAGCTCCCCCGCCGAGAGACGGCATCGGAAGGCGCGAAACACGAGGGCGCGCACCCCGCCTTCGAAGAGGAGGGCAAAGAGCACAAAGAACGCCGCGAGGATGGCCTTCTGCCAAAGGACGGCAAAGGGAAACAGCCCGTAGCCCGCATGGGGGAAGAGGAAGAGAAAGGGCAGCTGCGCGACGGCGGGGAAGAGAACGCGCTCGTAGGAAGGGGCGCGGCCGAGCCTCCGATAGACGGAAAAGACGAGGAGAAGAAAGACGGCTTGTATCGCCCCCGAGAGCGTCGCCATCAGGGAGAGGGAAGCGGCCGTCGCCGCGATGTACCCGAGGCACAGCGGCAGGGGATGCAGCCCCGCCACCAAGAGCGCATAGAGGAGGGGGAGGGAGAGCGGCTCCCGTTGCGGCATGGAAAAGTTGAAGAGCGCCATGCACCCGATCGCCGCGACGTATTTACAGATGGGAAGAAGGGAAGCCTTCCCCCCGAAAGAATGCTTCATAGAAACCCCCTTCGGCCTTTTGGGAAATTATAAAAAAAATGCCGCCGAGGACGTGCGGAAATGCCGTCTTTCTATGTCGACTTCGGTCGAAAGGGGCTTTCCCCGCCGCGTTCCCTCTCTATGCCCCTATTTTCCCCTTATACTTGAGGGGGGTAGGGGAGAGTGCAGCACACCCGCAGGTGCTACCGCGTCATGTTGAGGGAGCTCTGCGACCGAAACATCCCGATAAGCGAAGTCCGAATTTTCATCCTCACGCGGGAACCTCCCCCTGTATCCCCCTCCTTAAAAAGGAAGGGGATTTTGGCGTGGGGCGCGCCATCAGGGGGACAACCCCCACCACCCGCTTGCGCGGGAGCCGCCCCCTTTCAAAGGGGGCAGCTCTAATCCCCCTCCCCGCTGGGGAGGGGGCACAGGGGGAGGGGCTTCCAATTTTCATCCCCCCCGAGCGGCAAAAGAAATCCCCGCGCGACCGCACGGGGATATGAAAACTATTGAATTGTCGAGCGAGCTTTGCCGCCGTTCCATGTTGTCTCGGACTTGCGCTACCGCGGTGATGCGCCTTCCGATATGAGCAACGTGGTCTTTTTTGGGGCTTTTCTATGCTCTCGACTTCCTGTTTTCTTTGGGCTACTGCCCGTTGCGGCTTTCCCTCTGCCGCACATGTTCGGAGTCGAGGATCATCCTTCCGCCCCTATCATATAGTGGTACATTGGTCGTTCCTCCTTTTACGAGATCTTCCGTCCTTGGAGTTTTCTCATATCGTTGTACCTCCCGATATGGATTTTTGCGGGTATGAAGTTTTTGCGCCGTGCGATTTGGGCTTTCCTGCCCTATTTCGCTTGTTCCGTGAGCTTACATGTCCATCGGAGTGACCCGCCTGTAATCTAATAACATTTCATGAAAGTTATTTTCTTTTTCTGGCTTCATTATAGCATACTTTCGGGATTTGTCAATAGTTTTCGGAAAATTTTCCGAAAAAATTTTTTTCGGTCATTTCATGGAGAAAACGTCCGCCTCGATCTTGGGCGTGAGGGCGGCGAGAAGCCCTTCGCCCTCCTCCTCGAATTTCTTCTTGGAAGAGCGGTAGAGGGTGCGCTTCAAAAAGAAGAGGTCGCACCCGCACGCCTTGCACGTTTCCCAAAGCCGTTCGGTGTAGCCTTTTAGGAGCTTCTCGGCGTTTTGCAATATCTCGGGGGAGACGCTGTCCGAGGCGATGTCCTCGACGGTGGCGGTCACGCCGCGGCAGCACAGCCGCACAGTGAGGGAGAGCTCGAGCTTCACCTCGCCCTTTTTTTCGTCGAGAGAGACCCCGCCCTCGTTCTTCATCACGGTGAGGGTGACGGGCTTCTCGCCGTCCGTGCTCGAAAATGTGCCCGTGAACACATTCCCCTCGAGGAGGGAATAGGCGAGCGTCTCCTCTGCGGAGAGCAGCCCCACCATCTTTCCCTTCGAAAAGAGCGCCGTTTGGGTGGCGGTGTACACGCGCTGCGCCTCTTCCCCGCCCCCGCTCGCCGCGGCGCCCTCTTCGCTGTCGTTGCCTCCGCCCTCCTGTTCCTCGGTGCGGATATACGGGAGGAAGCTGCTCCCGCTCACCCCGTAGTAGCCGATGGCGAAGTCCTTCAGTGTGTTGGAGACGACGTTCCCCGCCTTCACCGCCGCATCCGAGAAGAGCTTCTCGATGGCGAGGGAAGAGGCGTCGTCGATGGCGCTTTGCGAGGAGATGAGCTCGCCCGCGCTTCCCTCGCACACGGCGAGAAAGCAGGAGTCGGGCATGTAGTCGTTGCGGAGGAAATAGTTGAGGTGGGCGATGACGTCCTCCTTCGCCGCCTCCTCCCCGAGCACGATGAGGTTGCAAAACACGAGCTTGGGCACCCGCCCCGTCTTGGCGAAGATGGCGGAGATGCAATCGGAGACCGTTCCCCCCTCCGCCGCGACTTCCACGCTCGAGGTGCCGCCGGTGGTGCGCTCGGTCCCCTTGGGCGCGGCGATCTGCGCGGTGACGGAGAAGCCGCCCTCCGCCTTGTCGATGCCCACCGCCAAAATGATGGCAGTCTTTTGGATGTCCACGAGGGAGAAGTCGTTCGCAAAAAAGTACAGGCAGACGGCGGCAGCGAGCAGAAGATACAGCTTCATGGGGAGGGTTTTCCAAAATTTACGCGCGCGCACGGTCGTTCCTCCCGAAGAGCAATAATAGGGGCGGCAGCGCCAAACAGAAGAGGGGGAATATCCAAAACAGGACGCCCGAGAGCGCAGCTAAGATTTCCCCGAAGCGGTAGTCGAGCACGAGCACGAGGATGAGAAAGACGAGGCTCGCGCCCACCGAGAGGACGATGGCGAGCCACCTCTTCCTCCCATACGCCTGCAGCGCGCACTCGATGGCGCCCTGAATGGGCAGGATGCAGGAGAAGGTCATCACGAGGGTGAGGACGATGATGAAGAGGTAGTCCGCCCGCCCGAGCGTGGCGATGCCCGAGAAATATTTGGAGGTCGCCGTGAAGGCATACAGCTGGTTGACGGAGGTCTCCTGAAAGATGCCGTAGAAAACGGCGAGGAATATGAGCACCCCCGCCCCGCCCGCAAGGTAGAAGAGCATGCCCTTCCACGCCATGCCCCGCGTATAGTCGATCTTCCCGAGGAGGGGAAGGAGGAGCGCGGCGTCGTAGAACCATGCAAACGCGGACATGGTACCCCCAAAAAAGCCCGAAGCCCCTGCGGCACCCGTCGGAGCGAGGGCGGCAAGGTCGGCGCTTCCCACCGAGAGAAGGAGGATGCCGAAGTACCCCGCGAGCGAAAATGGTGCCAGCATGTCCCACATCCGCCCGAAGGAAGCGAGCGGCTTGGAGCACGCATACGCCGCAAAGAGGAAGAAGGGGGCAAAGGAGGCAATGGTGGGAAGGGTATCGTAGAATACGCTCTGCACGAGGAGCTTCTGCTCGAGCACGGGCAGGAGCGCCGCAAAGAGCAAAAAGAGCGCGAACACCGTTTGGAGCACGCAGGCGGCGACATGGCCGAGCGTGCCCTCCAACATTTCGAACAAGGACATGTTTCGTTTTGCGAGCAGCAGCGCGCAGAACACCGCCCCCGCCTGCAGCAAAAGGTGCAAGGCGGCGGGGAGGAGCAGATCGTTCTTCGAAACGTCGGCGAGGCGGGCGGGCAAGAGGATGAGCTTGCCCACGGGCAAAATGCAGGCGAGCAGGAAATACACCTGCCGCGCGGAGAGCTTGTTCATTTCAACCTCCTCTTGTTGGGGCTCTTCAGCGTCTTGGGGCGAAGGGGCAGCGAGCCCAAATTGTATTTGATGAGAGAATCCCTCAAATCCCGCTTCACGAGGGGGGAGAAGGGCGCCATGAGCGGCGCGCCGAAGTTTTCCGCCGTCACGAGATAGAAGAGCGTAAAGCCGGTGAGGAGCACGATGCCATACGTCCCCACGCTCCCCGCGACGAGGAGCATGGAGAGCCGCAATATGCTCGTCTGTTCGATGAGGTTGGGCACCGCATACAGCCCGATCCCCGAAAAGGCGACGATGATGATGGCGGGCGTGGAGACGAAGCCCGCCGAGACCGCCGTCTCCCCGAGGACCAACGCCCCGACGACGGAGAGCGCCATTCCCACATATTTGGGCATGCGGATGCTCGCCTCGTTCAAGATCTCCAACACGAGGAGCACGAGAAGCATCTCGAGCGACGGCGAGAAGGGGATATCCCGGATGCTCCCCGCGATGGTCAAGAGCAATTTTACGGGGAAGAGCTGTAATTTGAACAGCTGCGCCGCGACATAGAACGCGGGAAGATAGATGGCGACGAGGAGGGCAAAGAGGCGCAGAAGCCTCGTGAAGCTCGCTCGGTAGGAGGGGACGAAGTAATCCTCGCTCGACTGGAAATCTTCCACCAACAAATAGGGCACGGTGAGGGCGATGGGGGAGCCGTCTACGAGCAGCCCCACCCTTCCCTCCGCGAGCTTGGCGCAAAAGATATCGGGCTTCTCCGTCGTGCCCACCTGCTTCACGAGCGAGTAGGGGCGGGAGGAGAGAAAGTGTGTGAGGTAGGAGGAATCGGGGATGTAGTCGATGTCGATTTTTTCGAGCTTGCCCTTCACCTCCTTCACGGTCTCCTCCACCGAGGTGCCCGCAAGGTAGCAGACCATGACGATGGTCTTGCTCCGCCTCCCCACGGTGACGGGCTCGAGGAGGAGCTCCCCCGTCTTGAAGCGGCGGCGGATGAGCGACGTGTTGATCTTCACGTCCTCGATGAACCCCTCGCGCGGGCCCTTGATGGTGACGTCCGTCGGGGGCTCGGCGACGGCGCGGACGAACACCAGCTTGGTGCCGACGATAACGCCTTCCTCCGCCCCCTCCCAAAGGAGCACGGGGTTGCCCGCAAGGATCTCCTCCGCGAGCTTTTTCAGGCTCTTTTCGCTTCGGACTTCCGAGAAATTCACCCGCTCCTTCACCGCCCGCAGGGAGGGCTTTCCCGAAAGAAGGCGGAGCGGCCGCACGACCTCTTCGCCGAGCAGCTCTTTGTTGGTGACGGCGTCCGAAAAGACGACGGTGAACGCCGTTCCCCCCTCCGCCGCAAAGGGGAAGGTGAGGATGTCCTCCGCGGGGAGCAGCTTTTTGAGGGCGGCAACGTCTCTTTGCAGCGCGCCCGAGATTTGTTTCATGGTTTCAGTATGGAAAGCGGTCTTGTTTTTATGCGGAAGGAGCCCGCGCGGGAGCCTCGCAAACGGCGCAAAAAAAGAGCCTCCCCGAAAAGATCGGGGAGGCGGGGGGTCATTGCCGCAGCGAGAGCGTCACTTCCGCGATGAGGCGGACGCGGATCTCCAGCTCGGCGGGGGCAAGCTCGGGCGCGGCGGAGGCGAGCTTCTCACGAAGAAACATGAGGAGCTCTTCCCCGTCGAGCGCGGCGCTCTCCGACAAAATTTCGGAGGCGAGCGTCTCGCGCATGCTCTCCTCCACCACGCCGCAAAGCAGCGGGGAGAGGGGAGAGGCGACCGACTTCCCCTTGCGGAAAAATTGCTCGTAGACGACGTAGAGAAGGGTCGCCGCGCAGCCGCAGGAGAGCCCGCCGTCGACCGTTGCCCCGAGCTCCTCCGTGAGCGGAGAAGGGCTGCAGGTGACGATCATGCGGTAGACGGCAAAGTACACGAGCCCGAGCGCGAAGGGCACGAGAACGTAGTACTTGCTCTTTATGCGGCGCAGAAGCGTTTTCTTGAGCAGCGTCGTCGTGAGGGTGACCCCGATAGCGAGTAAAAGCACGTCCGCCCCGTACAGGCGCAGAACGTGCAGGAGCTGAACGAACGTCATATTTTTTCCTTCCTTTACCCGCCGCAACAGTATTGTACCATACAATTGCCCCCCGCCCCTTCCTCTCTGCCATGAGTTTGAAGCTCGGTCGGGGCAGAATGAGGCGTGGGTGCGGGGAGGGGCTTCTTGCTCACCCCTTGGAGGGCACCCGCAGGCGTCACCGCGTCATGTTGAGGGAGCGAAGCGACCGAAACATCCCGAAGAACGAAGTCCGAACTTTCATCCTCGGGATTCTTCGCTTCGCTTCAGAATGACGCGTTGGGACGGGGTAGAATGACGCAGGGGGAGGGGGACCTGCCGCCCGAAATGACAGACAACCTCACAAAAAAAGCGGGGGCGTGGGAACGCCTCCGCAAAGCAGTACTTCGTCGATATTCGGTTAAATTCCGTTATAGTCCAAGTTACATTTTGCTATACCCGTAGGAGTTGATGAGGGCGTCGACCTTCAGCCCCTTCTTGCACAGCGGGCACATGGTGGGGCGGAAGGAGTCGTAATCGGGCAGATCTTCCACGCCGACGAGGCGCACCACGGGGATGCCGGGCACCTCGAATTTGCCGCCGAACACGGTCGCCACGCCCACGGGGTCGCCGCCGTAGTAGCGGATGCCGCGGATGGCGCCCATCGCCGTCATGCCCGTCGTGGCGGTGGCGGTGAGCAGGAGGATGCGGCGGTGCTTCACATAGGGGAGGAGATTGTCGCGCAAAATAAGTTTATCGTCCGCCGTGAATTCGGGCGAGATGACGGCGATATTCTGATTCATGTTGAGCCCCGTCGAGCTCGTGAGCGTCTCGGCGATGAACGCGCCCACCATCTTCATGCGCTCGAGCGTGATGATGGTGTCGATCGCGACATTCGAAAAGCTCTCCGCAAAGAGTTTCGCCGCCGCCTGTGCGGCGTTCATTTCCGTCTTGACGCGGGTCATATCCACGCAGTAATTGACGTGGGAGTGCTGGGTCGCAAAGTGACCGGGGAACACGCGGATGCTCACGCGGTTATTTCTCTTGGCAAACAGGTCGAACGCTCTCGTTTCCATACCTTCACCTCTTTTTCTTTCTTCCATTTTAATACAAAAGGAGCCAATTGTAAAGACCGCCGCCGAAAAAATTTTCGCGTTCGGGCGGTTTTTTTTGCGGAATTTGTTTAAGTCGCGCCATTTTACCTTATATTAGAGGTGAAAATGTAGGCGGTAAGGTATGAAAAAGCAAGTTTCACCCAAACAAGACAGCGAGACCGAATGCGAAGGGGCGGCGCCCGAGGCGCGGGAAGAAAACAAGGAGCCCCAAGAAAACGCAGAACTTGCGGCGGCAAAGAGCGCGCTCGAAAAGGCCAAAGCCGACGCGGAGGACTTCAAGCGCAAGTGGTATTCCGTCACGGCGGAGTACGAAAATTACAGAAGGCGCACCGCGGGCGAGAGCGCAAAGCGCTACAAAGAGGGCAGAGCGGACGTCGTGAAGGGGCTCTTCCCCATCGCGGATAACCTCGAGCGTGCGCTTGCGGCCTGCAAGGAAGAGGGCACGAGAAAGGGCATCGAGATGGTGAAGGCGAGCTTCGACAAACTTCTTGAAGCGGAGGGCATCACCGTCATCGACCCCAAGGGCGAGCCCTTCGACGCGGAAAAGCACGAGGCGATCGCGGCGTTCGAGGGCAAAGAGGGCGAGACGAGCGGGAGCGTGAAGGAAGTCTACCAAAAGGGCTACGAGCAAAACGGAAAGGTGCTCCGCTTCGCGCAAGTGACCGTCGTAAAATGACCAATTCCCCGCAAGGGAGAAAATAGAGAAAATCATTGAGGAGAAAATAAAATGGCAAAGGTTATCGGTATCGACTTGGGCACGACCAATTCGTGCGTGGCAGTGATGGAGGGCGGCGAGCCCGTGGTCATCGCGAACGCGGAGGGCAGCAGGACGACCCCTTCCGTCGTCGCATTCCAAAAGGACGGGTCCCGCGTGGTCGGGCAGGTCGCAAAGCGGCAAGCCGTCGCCAATCCCGACAAGACGGTCATTTCCATCAAGCGTAAGATGGGTTCGGACTACAAAGTGAAGATCGACGAGAAGAGCTACTCCCCGCAGGAGATCTCGGCGATGATCCTCTCCAAGCTCAAGGCGGACGCGGAGGCGTACCTCGGCGGAAAGGTGACGGACGCCGTCATCACCTGCCCCGCGTACTTCACAGACGCGCAGCGGCAAGCCACCAAGGACGCGGGCAAGATCGCGGGGCTCAATGTACTTCGCATCATCAACGAGCCCACGGCGGCGGCGCTTTCCTACGGGCTCGACAAGGAGAAAGAAAACAGCAAGGTCATGATCTACGACCTCGGCGGCGGCACCTTCGATGTCTCTATTCTCGAAATTTCGGACGGCGTGTTCGAAGTGCTTGCGACGAACGGCAACAACATGCTCGGCGGCGACGACTTCGATAAGCGCCTCATGGACTACATGGTCGAGGAATTCAAGAAGTCGCACGGCGTCGACCTCTCCAAGGACAAGATGGCGATGCAGAGGCTCAAGGAGGCGGCGGAGAAGGCCAAGATCGAGCTCTCCGGCATGAACCAGACGACGGTCTCCCTTCCCTTCATCTCCATGACGGAAGCGGGCCCCGCCCACCTCGAGCTCGATATCACCCGCCAAAAATTCGAGGCGCTCATCGCCGACCTCATCGAAAAGACGGCGGAGCCCATGCGCCTTGCCATGAAGGACGCGGGCCTTTCCTACAACGATATCGACAAGGTCATCTTGGTCGGCGGCTCGACGCGCGTTCCCGCCGTCGTCCAAAAGGTCAAGGAAATTACGGGCAAGGAGCCCTTCAAGGGCATCAACCCCGATGAATGCGTCGCGGTCGGCGCGGCCATCCAAGGCGGCGTCCTCACGGGCGAAGTCAAGGACGTGCTCCTTCTCGACGTCATGCCCCTTTCTCTCGGCATCGAGACGCTCGGCGGCGTGTTCACCCGCCTCATCGACAGGAACACGACCATCCCCGTCAAGAAGTCGCAGGTGTTCTCCACGGCTGCCGACAATCAGACGAGCGTGGAGATCCACATCCTTCAGGGCGAGCGCGAATTCTGCCGCGACAACAAGACGATGGGCAGATTCATGCTCACGGGCATCGCGCCCGCGCCCCGCGGCATCCCGCAGATCGAAGTCACCTTCGATGTGGACGCGAACGGCATCGTGCACGTGGAGGCGAAGGACCTCGGCACGGGCAAGTCGACGGACATCACCATCACCTCTTCCACCAACCTCTCCGAGGACGAGATCAACAAGGCGGTCAAGGACGCCGAGCAGTACGCCGAAGAGGACAAGAAGCGCAAGGAAAAGGTCGAGGCGCGCAATAAGCTCGATGGGCTCATCTTCTCCGTGGAGCAGACCATCAAAGACAGCGAGGGCAAGCTCGACGACGCCGATAAGCAGGTCTTGCAGGAGGCCGTCGACGAGGCGAAGAAGGAGCTCGACGCCGACGACATCGAAAAGTACAACGCCGCATGCGAGGAGCTCTCCAAAAAGATCCAGCCCATCGTGATGAAGCTCTACCAAAGCGCGCAGGGCGGCGGCGCGAACGGCGCGGGCGCTCCCGACGACGAATTCCACCAGTAAAGAAAGCGGCATTCATTTGGCACAAAGAAGGCTTCCCCCGCACAGGGGGAAGCTCTTCCTGACCTATTCAAACAAAGCGCCGAACGTGCGGCGCGGGCACATTCGATATGGCAGAAAAGAAGAATTATTACGAGATCCTCGGCGTGAAGAAGGACGCCACCGAGGAGGAGATCAAGGCGGCATATAAAAAGCTCGTCAAGCAGTATCACCCCGATCTTCACCCGGGAGATAACCTCGCCGCGGAGAAATTCAAGGAGATCAACGAGGCGAACGAGGTGCTCTCGGATAAGCAAAAGCGCGCCGCCTACGACTACGAGCAGGAACACCCCGGCATGGGCGGCATGGGCGGCATGGGCGGAGCGGGCTTCGGCGGCTTCGAGGATATCTTCAGCTCCATCTTCCAAGGCTTCGGCGGCGGCGCCTCCGTGCAGAGAGATACCTCGGGGGACGACATCCGCCTTCAGGTGGAGCTTTCCTTCATGGACGCCGCAAAGGGCTGCACCAAGGATTTTTCCTACATGCGCAACGAGCCCTGCCCCGCCTGCAAGGGCACGGGCGCCAAGGACGGTACCGCCTTCCGCTCCTGCACCAAGTGCGGCGGAAAGGGGCAGGTCCGCTTCTCGCAGGAGACCATCTTCGGAAGGACCATCCGCGTGGGGGCATGCCCCGATTGCGGCGGAAGAGGCAAGATCATCACCGAGAAATGCCCCGAATGCAAGGGGAAAGGGTATCTCCGCCGCGAGACCAAGGTGACCGTGAACATCCCCGCGGGCGCGGATACCGATTCGTACATGCGCAGGCGCGGCTTCGGGCAGGCGAGCGCGGAGGGAGGAGCCCCCGGGGACCTCATCCTCGTGTTCCGCGTCCAGCCGCATAAAATATTCAAGAGGAAGAATTTCGACTTGTATGTCGACCTTCCCATCCCCTTCACCACCGCCGTGCTCGGCGGCACGGTGCGGGTGCCCGACCTCGACGACGCCTTCGACTACACCATTCCCGAGGGCACGCAGAGCGGAACGGTGTTCACCGTGCGCGGCAAGGGCATCAAGTCCAAAAACGGCACGGGGAATTTGTATTTGAACGTGTTCGTCGAGGTGCCCACAAAGCTCACCAAGGAACAAAAACGCGCCTTGGAGGACGTGGACCGCTTCGAGCTCAAGCAATTCGATAAATCGAAGAAGTACGCCGACAACCTCTCCGCCCTCTACGGCAAGGACGCCTATAAGAAGTAAACGACAACCTCCCCCTGTATCCCCCTCCTTACCAAGGAAGGGGATTTTGTTTGTGGCTCTGTGCCCTCCCCCTTATACGTGAGGGGGAGGGGTAGGGGAGGGGGTGAGGAGAATCCCCTTCCCCGCCAAAGCGGGGAGGGGGTGCGACATTCCGCCCCACGTCCACGCGTCATTCTGAGCGTAGCGAAGAATCCCGAGGATGAAAATTCGGACTTCGTTGTTCGGGATGTTTCGGTCGCTTTGCTCCCTCAACATGACGCGGTAATACAGGGGAGCCAAGAAACCCCTCAGTCGCGCAAAGGCCGCGCGCCAGCTCCCCTTAACAGGGGCGCCCACCCCCTCATACCGAGGCACGCAAGGGCCGAGAGTATCCTCTACTCCTTGGTACGAGGGGCGGAATGAGGAAAAAGGAGCCGCGGGCATCAAAAACATAAGGGTTGCCAAAAGGCAACCCTTTGCAAAATGCGCCTTGCGGCGACGTGGTGGAGATAACGAGATTCGAACTCGTGACCTCTGCGTTGCGAACGCAGCGCTCTACCAACTGAGCCATATCCCCTTGCTTGTCTCAGTCATTATACCATATTTCCCAAAAAAAGCAAGCGTTTTTTACGCGTCCGAACGGATTTTCCTAAAAATCCCGCGGAAAACCTTCCCTCATACGGGGAACGCCTCCTCGATATCGAAATCGAGCCCGTTTTCATCCGACTCTTCCCACATTTGGAGGATCTCCATGAAGGCGACGGTCGAGGTGCGGATCCCAAACTGGAATTCGGAAAGACTTCCCCTTTCTTCGATCTCGTTCAAATCGTCGAGCGTGTACAGCCCCTCGTCGATCAAGAGGAGCAAAACCTCGCGTGCCGAAAGTTTCTTCTCGGGTCTTATCATACGATTTTCCTCCGCGTTCCCAAAGTGGAATGATGGATAAATTATAACATAAACCGTTTTGGCTTACAAGTATTTTGGTTCAAAAAGTTTTTTGTTTGCAAAAATTTCGCGGGAAGAGAAATTCGCCCGCATTTCCTCTTCAAAATCGGTTGACATTCTCCGCGGAAAACGGTACAATGACATGTAGAAAGCGGATGGGGGCATAGCTCAGTTGGTTAGAGCGCATGCTTCACATGCATGAGGTCACAGGTTCAAGTCCTGTTGTCCCCACCACAACGGCGGCAAGGGCGAAAGCCCTTGCTTGCTATTGGGGGATCGGATGTGCGGACAGCTTACTTTCGCCCATCGCCTCTCGCATAGTAGAATGGGGTCATAGCTCAGATGTTGGCGCTTGCGCGAGCCCCAAAAGGGCGAAGCTTTCGAGCGTAGCGAAGAAAATGGCATTCTCGGCTTGGAGAAGTCCCTTCGACAAGCCGCCGACGTAGGTACAAAGCAACAACATAGAAATGGGGTCATAGCTCAGATGGTAGAGCGCTTGAATGGCATTCAAGAGGTCAGGGGTTCGACTCCCCTTGGCTCCACCAAATCAAAATAATCCGAACTCAACAAGGGTAATCGTAACCCGTGATTGGTTCGGATTTATTTTGTATCTC
>CANRHI010000043.1 GCA_947630365.1 uncultured Clostridia bacterium | reverse complement strand
CGCGCGCGATGCAAAGGCGCTGTTTCTGCCCGCCCGAGACGTTGGTGCCGCCCTGTTCGATATAGGTATCGTACTTTTTGGGGAAGCCTTGGATGAATTCGTCCGCCTGTGCGAGGCGGCACGCCTCAATGAGCTCCTCATCCGTCGCGTCGGGGTTGCCCCAGCGCAGGTTTTCCTTGATGGTGCCCGAGAAGAGCACGTTCTTTTGGAGCACGACGGCGACGTTGTTGCGCAGGACTTCCAAGTCGTACTCGCGCACGTCCCTTCCGCCCACCTTCACCTCGCCCTCCGTCACGTCGTACAGGCGGGAGATGAGGTTGACGAGGCTGGTCTTGGAGGAACCCGTTCCGCCGATGATGCCGATGGTCTCCCCCGACTTGATGTGAAGGTCGATATCCTCGAGCACGTTGCGCTCCGCCGTCGCCGTGTATTTGAAGCAAACGTCGTCGAAGTCGATGGAGCCGTCCGCGACCTCTTTAAGCGCATTCTCGGGGCTGTGCAGCGTGGGCTCTTCCTCCAAGACTTCGCAAATACGCCGCGCGCTCTCGATGGACATCGCGATCATGGCAAAGACCATGGAGAACATCATGAGCGACATGAGAATTTGCATGCCGTACACGACGAGCTGGGAGATGGTCCACACCGTCATTCCCGTGGTTTGGAAGATGAGGTAGGAGCCGAGGAAGAGCGTCGTCGAGAGCACGCCGTAGAAGAACACCTGCATGACGGGGTTGTTCCATGCAAGGATGCGCTCCGCCTTGGTGAAGTCCATCTGCACGTCCGTCGCCGCGCGGTCGAATTTCTCCTTCTCGAAATCCTCTCTCACATACGACTTGACGACGCGGATGCCCGAGATGTTCTCTTGGATGGACTCGTTGAGGTTATCGTACTTCTTAAACACGCGCCGAAAGAGCGGCATCGTTTTCCACATGATGAGGAAGAGGATGAACGCGAGCGGCGGGATGACCGCAAGGAAGATCCACGCAAGATTCCCCCCGATGACGAACGCCATCACCACCGAGAAAACCATCATGAGCGGACTGCGGATGGCGGTGCGGATGATCATCATGAAGGAAAATTGCACGTTCATGATGTCCGTCGTCATACGCGTGACGAGGGAAGGCGTCGAGAATTTGTCGATATTCTCGAAAGAGAATTCCTGTACTTTGTAGTAGATGTCCTTCCGAAGATTTTTGGCATACCCCGCCGCGGCCTTCGCACAAAACAGACCCGCCAGCGCGCCGCACGCGAGCGAGGCGAACGCCATCGCAACGAGGATGAGCGCATACTGACCGATGCCGAGGGTATCCCATGAGGTCCCCGCACCCCATAGCCCCGCGCCCGCCGAGATGGCGTTCCCCAGCTCGGTAATGACGAACGGGATGAGGCATTCGAGCACGACCTCGAAGGAGACAAAGAGCGGCGAGAGCGCCGTGGAGACCTTGTACTCCCGAATAGAACTTGCAAGACGTTTGACCAACAGATCACCTCCGCGCCCCCACGGGCGCACGACGAACAAAAAGGCGTAAGACCCCGAAAGATGTTACGCATATGTACATTCCTAAATATAGTAGCACGATTGCAAAGGGTTTGTCAAACAAAGTAATGCACCCAAACAACTTTTCACGAAAAAAACACTCCCCGCGCAATTTTTGTTCCACGGGAACATTTAACGGGAGGCGGATCCCCCCTTTGCGCCCCAATGAGGGGAGCAGACTGCCCATGCCCCGTCTCTTGGCGCCCCTATAAGGGGAGCCAAGTTGCGCCAAGAAAAAATCCCCTTCCTTTTTAAGGAGGGGGACACAGGGGGAGGTTGCCCCCTCATTCCGACCTGCCCTCATTCCGCCCCGCCCTCATTCCGAACGTAGCGTAGCGGAGTGAGTGAATCTTCCCCGCAGGTTGCAACACAGAGTAGAAGATACACTCGCCCCTTATGGGGCTCGGTATGATGGCGCGGTGTCATTTCGAGCGGAGCCGTAGGCGGAGTCGAGAAATCTCATAATGAGGTAGAGATGCCTCGACAACGCTCGGCATGACATTATTGGAACGCGGGGCGGCATGACAATCAGAAGCGCCCCTCCCCCTGCGTCCCAGCCAAGGCACGCCCTACGGGTGCCTCCCCAAAAACGAGGGAGGGGATTTCACCCTTGGCGCCCCTATGTGAGGGGAGCTGGCGAGGCGAAGCCGAGACTGAGGGGTTCTTTTAACCCTATCCCCCGCTGCGCGGGTACTTCCCCTCTCAGGGGAAGCAAGAAAGCTGCGGACAACAAACAAAATCCCCTTCCTTTTCAAGGAGGGGGATACAGGGGGAGGTTAGCTCCTTTTCATACAGGGGGAGGTTGTAACTGTTTTCCTTGCAGGGGGGAGGTGGAAATTCACTTCATAAGCGCGAGGGCGGAGCGGTAGGTGCGGACGGCGGCGCCCGTGTACGAGGCGGGCATGGTATGGGGAGCGAACAAGATAAAATCCACGCCGAGGCGTTTTGCACATACCATGTCGGAGGTCAGGCTGTCGCCAAGGTACATGGTATGGGCGGGGTCGAAGCCCTCTATGTGCTCTTTCACATAGCGGACATACCCCTCGGAGGGCTTGTTCGCGCCGATCTCTTCGGAGATGAACACGCCTTCCAAATAGGGAGAAAACCCCGCCGCCGCGATATGCGCCTTTTGGATATCCGTCCCGCCGTTGGTGAGGATGAACACCCTTCCCCTCCTTTTTAGCTCCGCCAGAAATTCCTTCGCGCCCGCAAACGGCACGCAGATGTGGAGGAAGTTTGTATAGTACCGCCGCGAGAGCTCCTCCGCGCTCGCCTTGCTGCCCATCTCTTGGAGGAGCAGTTCGAAGCGCTTGACTTTGAGCCGTTCACGCTCGATCTCCCCGCGCTCGAGGGCGCGCCAAAGCTCGTCGTTGATGGCGTGGAAGCGGGAAACGAGCTCTTCGGTGGGCGGAATGCCCGCGCCCGAAAAGGTCTCGGATAAATTCTGCCGTTCGGCGGCGGTGAAGTCGAGAAGGGTCTCGTCCATGTCGAGAAGAAAGGTGCTCATGCCTCCCCCTCGATGACGGCGAGGTCGCGGAGCGCCCGCGTGTAGGCGATATATTTTTCGTTTTCGGTCATATTTTTGTCATACACGGCGACGGCGGAAAATTCCAGCCCCTTGCTCTCGTACACTGTCATCACATTGATGCGCGTCTCGGAGAGCTTTCCGTTTTCCGAGAGGCGGCGGAAGCCCCGCTTTTCGAAGAGCGGCAAGAATTCTTCGCGCGTGATGACGGCCTTCAGCCCCGTCTTTCCGCGGAAGAAGGCGCCCGTCCCGCGCGGCGTTACGCGCTTTACCGCCTCCCCCTGCAGCCCGATGGCCTTCATATCCACTTCGAGCACGCCCGAGACGAAATCCACGATCTCGTTGGTGTTCCTATAGTTTTGGTTGAGGGTATATACGTTGCAGTTTAAGTGCTCCCAGCCGCGCACTCCCCGCCAAGGAGTGATATTCTGTTTGAGGTCCCCATAGACGTTGAAGGCGGCGTCCGTATGGATGCGCCGAAGCAGGGCATATTCGCCCTCCGAGAGGTCCTGCCCCTCGTCGATGAACACCAGCCCGTAGCGCGGGGAGAGCTTTCTTCCCGCCGCCGAAAGGACGTAGGCGATGGCGTACCCATCCGAAGGATAGATGCCCTTCATGCCGTATTTTTGCTTGAAGCGCTTCACCGTCTCGCGGTACAGCCAGCGGGCGACATCTACGGCATTTGCGCACTTCCCCAGCTCCGCGCACGAGCCCGTCATGCGGAGGAGCGCATAAAATTCGCGGAAGAGCTCCACGCCCTCCTCCATCTTCCCGACGATCTCCCGCGTGTGCTCGGCTTCCTTTTTGAGCTCCTCCCTCCGCGCGATGCGTTCGGCATAGGTATAGACCTCCCCCTCGCCCCGACGGATGCGGTAGCGCTTTAGGTCGACGATCTCCTTATCCACGGTGGCAATGAGGTTGGAAAGGTCCTCCTTCGCGCCCGAGAACACCCTCTGCGCGCCGCCCGAGACTTGCTTCGCCGCGCGGTAGAATTCCACGAATTGGCGGAAGAAATAGTCGGGCGAACGGGGCGTTTCGGTGAGGGCGTAGGTGAGAAATTCCTCCGCGGCGGTAAAGGCGCTCATGAGCATGCGGAAGGGCTTGGTAAAGTAGAAGCCCTGCTCCTTGCCCTCCTTCATCTCGCCGAGCACGGCGCGGCGCACGCGCACGGAGGCGTTCTTTATCTTGGTGTAGAGCTCCTGCCGCTGTCTGCAGTCGGAGAGCACCTTCTCCGCCACTTCGCGGCACTCCTGCGCCGTGAACAGCCCGTAGACCGCGTCGTACAGCTTTTGGATGCGCTTTTCGACGTCCCGCCCGAACGCTTCGGAATAGAGGTAACGAAGGTACTCTTCGTTCTCCCGCTCGCCGCACAGTTTGGCTTTCAGGTCGATGCCCTCGTGCAGAAGGGTGCGGAAATAGTACTCCTTGAGCGTGGTCGTCTTGACCTTTTTGAGCTCCAGCACCTGCGACAGGTCGTCGATGAAGGCGTTGAAGGAGTCGGACGGGGTGATGACGAGCACATCGTGCGGGGAGAGCGATTCGTTGTTGTACATGAGATAGCTGAGGCGATGCAGAAGGATCATCGTCTTTCCGCTGCCCGCGCAGCCCTGCAAGACAAAGCTCTCCCGCTCGGGGCGGGTGACGATCTCGAATTGCTGCTCCTGAATGGTGCGGATGATGTCGCGGATGCCCGTATCGTCCTTGCGGCTTTGGATAATGCTGCGAAGGTAGGGGTCGAAGAGGATCTCCTCGTCCCTGCCCGCAATTTCCTCGGGGGTGAGCACGCCCTGCACGGAGAGGTATTCGTTCTTGAAGTCGATGAGCTTGCCGTTCTTCACCGAAAGGGCGCGGCGGAGCACCGTCCTGTATTCGTATTCGTTGATCTGGAAGGTGACGCGGCTCTTTTGGTAGTAGCGGACGGCGAGCGGGGCGCGCCAGTCGACGATCTCCAGCCCGACATCCCCCTTCTTCCCGATGTAGTAGCTGTTGTAGCCGTCGATGGGGTCTACGACGTCCATGCGGGCGAAGTAGGGCTCGGAGAAAAACGGGCGGTAGGCGTTGAGCTTCTTCATCTCGGCGGCGATGGCGGCGTTCTTCTCGAGGATCTGCCTGTACTCCTCCGCGCCGTACCCCTCGCGGGAGCGGATCTCGGCGATCTCCTCCTTCAAGGCGGCGATGCGCTTTTTGTAGCGCACGAGATAGAGCGCCTTCAAGGAGATCAAAAGCGCCTCGAGATGCCTGTTCTCGTATTCTGTTTGCTTCTCGCCGTCAAGAAGAGCAAGGTACCATTCCTTATCCGCCTGCTTTTTCGGGTCGAGAAGTTCCCGATATTTCTCCCGCATGCCGTCTTTCCCGCCGATTTTTTGGGTGTTTATTAGGTATTGTACCATAAAATTCGCGTTTTGGGACAGTTTTTTTGAAAAAATGTGCCCGAATTTTGACAAAGAACAGAAGAAGCCGAAAAGTTTCCCTTTCGGCTTTGTTCTTCGCGGTATATTTTCGTCAGATACATGTTGAGATCAGCGGCGGCGGGTACGGGCGACAAGCAGGAGGCACACGCCGAACAATACCGCGGTGGCGAGCCCGAGCACGAGGTAGCACACCCATGCGGGGACGGCGTGTTCGAAGAAGTAGAGGCGGCAGTCGAAGCCCGTTTTCATCGCGTCGGCGATGGCGGAGGGAATGCCTTCTTCCGTCATGGCGTCGATGGCGCCCGCCATCAGGTGCCCGCGCAGAAGCCCGGTACCATACGTCCCCGGGAGGAACATGACGGCGTTTTTCAGCCCCGTGGCGAGGCTTGACAGCGGCATATACGCCCCGCACAAAAACCCGTAGGCGGAGGAGACCGTCGCCTGCACCGCCGTCACCGCCCCCGCCGTGTGCAGAAATGAGCAGACGGTAAAGGAGAACGCCGTTCCGAACAGGGTGAGAAGGAGCATGTCCAAGACGGCGAGAAGGAGGTCTGTAGCGCCCAAGTGCCAGCCCGCGATCGCCATGTAGATGAGCCCCGCCCCGAGCGCGAGAGCGCAAATGCAGGTCGTGACCAAAAACGTCGAGAGGAAGTACGCGAGCGAGACGAGCGAAGGGTGCACGGGCGAGACGGAGAAATCGCTCCTCTGCCCCGAGACCTTATCCTGCACCATGATGGTGTTCGCGGTGAAGGCGATGGTCACCGCGCAGACGGCAAGGAGGGAGGAAACCAATAGTCCCGCCGCGATGCTCTCCACTGTCCCGTCCGAAAGCGCAAACCCTTCCGCCACCGAGCGGATGCTGTCCCGATAGACGTTCCCCAAAAAGGCGATGAAGAGAAAGAGGAGAATGAGCGGCGCAAGGAGGGAAGGGAGCAAAATGCCCTTGTTCTTGAAAAACAGCCTGCAATTCCTCGAAACGAGTGCCCAAAGCGCGGTCATACGTTCTCCCCCCTCTTCCCCGTCACATTCAAGAATACGTCGTCCATCTTGCCCTTCACGATCTCGTAATCGGTGAAGAGCTGCGGGTGCCGTAAGATGAGCGCCGTCGCCTCGGCGGTGTTTTTCACCTCGATGCGGAGCGCTTCCCCCACCCTTTCCGCCCGGATCCCGCAGGCGCGCAGCTCCTCTTCGTTTGCATGGTAGAGGGTGATGAAGTCCCCCGTGTAGGCGTTTTTTAGCTCGAGCGGGGTGGCGTCCGCCAAGATCTTGCCCTTGTCGAGAATGACGACGCGGTCGGCGTCCGCCGCTTCCTCCATGTAGTGGGTGGTGAGAAAGACGGTGGTGCCCCGCACCTTGCGAATGGCGTGCACCGCCTCCCAAACGCTCTTCCTCGTCTGCGGGTCGAGCCCGGTGGTAGGCTCGTCCAAGATAAGGATGGAGGGTCTATGTAGAAGCGCCCGCGCGATGTCCGCCCTCCGCCTCTGCCCGCCCGAGAGCTTGCCCACGGGGCGGCTAAGGAGGTCCTTCAAGTCGAAGAGCGCACAAAGCTCGTTGAGGCGCGCCGCGTATTCGTCGCCCGAAATGTTGTAGAGCGCGGCGCGGCAGCGCAAATTCTCCGCAAGGGTAAGCGCTCCGTCGAGCACGCTGTTTTGGAACACGACCCCGAGCTTCCCCCGCGCGGAAAAGGGCTGCTGTTCGATGTCCTCCCCCTCGATCTTTACGCTGCCAAAGGTGCGCTTCTCTTCGCCGCAGAGGATGGAGATGGTCGTGCTCTTGCCCGCGCCGTTCACCCCGAGAAAGGCGAAAAACTCGCCCTTTTTCACCGAGAAGGTGATGTCGTCCACCGCCTTCACGTCTTTGTAATACTTTTTTAGATGCTCGATCTCGATGATATTTTCGTTTGCTGCCATAGTCTATTCTCCGAAATAACAAACGTTATAAATAACAAGCGTTATTGTTCCCAAAAGCGGGGGCGATGCGGGAAGTACAGCCCGTAGAGGGCACAGAATTCCCGCGAGAAAGCGTCCTCGATCTCCTCCTCGGTGAGCGCCTCGCTGCGTTGGTTGACGAGCGCGGCGAGCCCGAAGGAAAAGACCATCATGTCGGCGTGGAAGCTCGTCGCCTCCTCCTCTGTCATGCGGTACTCCCGCACCATCTCGCGCACGATCTCCGAAAAGAAGGAGTCCGCGGGCGGGCGCTTTCCGAGAAAGAGGAAGCGGAACAACCCCTTTTCCTCGCGGGCAAAGCGCACAAAGCCCAGCCCGAACGCCTCGTAGCGGCTCTTCGCCTTGGGAAGGCTCTCCTCGATGCTCGCGTAGTAGCGCGCGGTCGCCTCCTCGTAGAGCGCGTCCTTCAAGCCCTCCATGCCGTGAAAGAGCGAATACACGGGCTGGGTGCTCACCCCCGCCGCCTTGGCGACGGCGCGGGCGTTCAGCGCCTCCTCCCCACCCTCGCGAACGAGCTCCACCGCAACGGCGAGCAGCTCCTTTTTTCCGATGCTACTCCTTGGCATATCTCCCTCCATAAAAATAACAACTGTTATATAACAGTTGTTATTTTACACATTTCCGTTTTTCTTGTCAAGTGTTTCTTGGAAAATTCTCCGAAAAATCTTTTCAGTCGAAGTCGCGAAGGTCGAGCTCGCCGCCCTGCGAGAAGCGGTAGCGGTAATTTTCGCCGTCCCGCTCGATGGTGAAGCTCCCGCGCTCGCCGTCGAGGAAGTATTCGACCTCGATAACGGTCTTGCTTCCCACGAGCTTGCGCTCGATCTCGTAGCTCCCCCTCGTGGCGCCGCTCAAGAATTTGACCTCGTACTCGGTTTCGGTTTCGCCGTGCTCGGTCTCGGTTTCGAAGCCGACCTCCGTCGCCTCGGTGAGCTTCCCCGCCGCATACACCGAGTAGGTGTAGACGGATTCGCTCTCGGTCTCCCCTTGCTCCTCCTCGCTCGTGAGGGTGTGCTCGAGGAGAACGTAGTCTTGTGCGCTCGTTTCTTCGCTCTTGTACGCCTTGAGCTTGAGCGAGCCGACGCGCTCCACCTCGCGCTCGCCGTCCTCCTCTTCGGTGACGGTCTGCTCCACGCGGGTGCCGGACATGAGCGAATAGAGGGCGTTCCCCGCCTCGTCCTCGCCCATATCGACGGCGCCCGTCAACGTGTAGGTCACGCTCTCTATGGTCGTCGTCTCGTCCTCGTCGCGCCGCGTCGTGGTCTTGGGCTCGCCCTTGCTCTCGGAAAAGTACACGGTGTGCGCTGTATCCTCCCCCGCGGCGTCTTTCCCCGTGATGGTGAGGCGGAAGTCGTAGTCCTTCACGGCGGGGTCGCTTGAGGAATTGGCGGTGACGACCGTCTTGGTCTCGCCCTTTTCGAGGAAAGAATCGAGCATGTTGAAGTACTTGTTGAAGCCCTCCGCTTCCTCCAGCACGCCGCTTCCCGCGGCGAGGGCGCTGTTCGCCCCCGTGCCCATCTCGGAGAGCAGCTTCGCCGTCGTGACGGCGGCAACGCCGTACACCGCCTCCGTGCTCTCGATGCCGTAAAAGGTGCCCGCTTCCGTATCCTCGGGGGAAAGCGCGCTCCCGCTCCCGTTCCCGCTTCCTTCTCCGCAGGCGGTAAGCGCCAAAGAGGCGCAAAGCAATGCGGAAAGTACGATAAACTTTTTCATAAAGATCCTCCTTGTAACTTCGGTCTGCCAAAGGAAAGAGAGCCGACCGCGAGATCGGCTCCCAAAGTGCATTGTTTTATTCTTCTGTCTTGGCGGCGGCGATCTCCTCGGAGAGCATATCGCTGTACCTTCCCGCCGCAGAGACGGAGATGTTCTTGTAGTCCTTCATGCCCGTGCCCGCGGGGATGAGCTTGCCGATGATGACGTTCTCCTTGAGCCCGATGAGAGGGTCCCGCTTGGTGCAGATGGCTGCCTCGGTGAGCACCCTCGAGGTCTCCTGGAAGGAAGCCGCGGAGAGGAAGCTGTCCGTGGCGAGCGCGGCCTTGGTGATGCCGAGGAGCACGCGCTTTGCCGTCGCGGGGACGCCGCCCGCAAGAATGGTCTTTTCGTTCTGTTCCTCGAAGGTGAACATGTCGACGAGCTGACCGGGGAGCATCTCGGTGGAGCCTGCATTCTCGATGCGGACCTTGCGGAGCATCTGGCGGACGATGATCTCGACGTGCTTGTCGTTGATGTCGACGCCCTGCGAGCGATACACCGACTGGACCTGCTCCAAAATGTAGTCCTGCACGCCCTTGACGCCCTTCACGCGGATGATGTCCTGCGGGTTTACGGAGCCCGTGTTGAGCTGGGTGCCCGGCTCGACCTTGTCTCCCGACTTCACCATGAGCTCGGCATTGAAGGGAAGCACATACTCCTTGAGCTTTTCGCCCGTCTCCTCGTCGGTGACGAGAATGTGCTTTAGATTGTCCTTATCGTCGATGGAGACGATGCCCGTGAATTCGCAGATCGTCGCAACGCCCTTGGGCTTTCTCGCTTCGAAGAGCTCCTCGACGCGGGGCAGACCTTGGGTGATGTCCCCCGTCGCCGCGATACCGCCCGTGTGGAAGGTACGCATAGTGAGCTGGGTGCCGGGCTCGCCGATGGACTGCGCCGCGATGACGCCGACCGCCTCGCCCACTTTGACGGGAAGGGTGGTCGCCATGTTCTTGCCGTAGCACTTGGCGCAGACGCCGAAGCGGGTATTGCAGGTGAAGATGGAACGGATGGGCACGCCGCCCTCCGCATATCTCGGAATGGAGGCGATCTTCTTCGCCGCCGCTTCGGAGATCATCTCGGAGACGGGAACGAGCACGTTCCCCTCTTCGTCCACGATGTCCTCCGCCGCAAAGCGGCCCGTGAGGCGATCTTCGAGGCTCTCGATGAGCTCGCCGTTCGCGCCGAAGATGGGGCGCATGAGCGTGCCGCGGGGCTTCTTGCCCGCCGAGCAATCCTCTTCGCGGACGATGACGTCTTGCGAGACGTCGACAAGGCGGCGGGTCAAATACCCCGAGTCTGCCGTCTTTAACGCCGTATCCGCGAGGCCCTTTCTTCCGCCGTGCGAAGAGATGAAGTACTCGAGAACGGAGAGGCCGTTCCGGAAGCACGACTTGACGGGGACCTCGATCTTCTTGCCCTGCGGGTTGACCATGAGGCCGCGCATGCCCGAAAGCTGCTTGATCTGGTCGATGGAGCCGCGCGCGCCCGAATCTGCCATCATCCAAATGGGATTGAATTTGTCGTGTGCGCCCTGCTCCTTGAGAAGGCCTGCGACCTTATCCGTCGCCTCGTCCCAAACGCCGATGACCGCGTGGTAGCGCTCTTCCTCTTTGAGAAGGCCGCGGGCGTACTTGGTGGAGATCTTGGCGACCTGCGCCTCGGCTTCGGAGACGATCTCCTCCTTCTCGGCGGGGATCTTCATATCAAAGACGGACGTGGTGAGCGCCGCGATGGTCGAATACTTGTAGCCGCGTTCCTTGATGGCGTCGAGCACGGCGGATGCCTTGGGGGCGTACCCCGTCTTGAAGCACGCCTCGACGATCTTGGAGAGGTGCTTCTTGCCGATGGCGCGCGCCGAGCCGATGAATTCGGTGGAGAGCTCGAGCTTCAGATAGTCCTCGGGCGCCTCGCGCTTGACGAAGCCCAGATCTTGCGGCATGCCGTCGTTGTAGATGATGCGCCCGACCGTCGTCTTGATGACGCCCGTCACGGTGAGGGTGCCAGTTGCGGGGTCTTTCCGCACGAATACTCTGCCGCGCAGCCCGTTGTTGGGCACCACTTCGTCGCGGGCGAACATCTTCTCGTAGGGAAGTTCGAGCCCGTCGAATTTGCCCGCGGGGAGCTCCACCGTGCGGCGGACGTAGATCTCGTCCTGGCAGTGGATGTCCTTGAGCTGGTAGCTCATGAGCGCCTCGTCGAAGGAGGCGTAGATGGGCGGGTCGTACACCGTGCCCTCTTCGCTCTCTCTCGCGAGCTCGTCGTACTTCTTCCCCTCTTCCCTGCGAAGGATGGTGAGGTAGTACGCGCCGATGATCATATCCTGCGTGGGGCTCATGACCGACTTGCCGTCCGCAAGTTTCAGGATGTTGTTCGCGGAGAGCATCAAAAATCTTGCTTCCGCCTGCGCCTCGATGGAAAGAGGAAGGTGCACTGCCATCTGGTCGCCGTCGAAGTCGGCATTGAAGGGGCCGCACACGAGCGGGGAAATTTTGATGGCTCTGCCTTCGATGAGCACGGGCTCGAACGCCTGAATGGAGAGGCGGTGCAGCGTGGGCGCACGGTTGAGGAGCACGGGGTGCTCCTTAATGACCTCTTCGAGGACGTCCCAAACGAAGTCCTTGCCCTTTTCCACGGTGCGCTTGGCGCTCTTTATGTTGTGGCTCTTGCCCGTCTCCACAAGGCGCTTCATGACGAACGGCTTAAAGAGCTCGATCGCCATCTCCTTGGGAAGGCCGCATTGGTAAATTTTGAGCTCGGGTCCGACGACGATGACCGAACGTCCCGAATAGTCGACGCGCTTGCCGAGAAGGTTTTGGCGGAAGCGCCCCTGCTTGCCGCGCAGCAGCCCCGAGAGGGACTTGAGCTCGCGGTTGGAGGGGCCCGAGAGCGGCTTGCCTCTCCTGCCGTTGTCGATGAGGGCGTCTACCGCCTCCTGCAACATGCGCTTTTCGTTCTTGATGATCATCTCGGGCGCGCCAAGCTCGATCATGCGCTTTAAGCGGTTGTTGCGGTTGATGACCCTTCTGTAGAGGTCGTTGAGGTCGGACGAGGCAAATCTGCCGCCGTCGAGCTGGACCATGGGGCGAAGGTCGGGCGGAATGACGGGAAGAACGGTGAGCACCATCCACTCGGGGCGGTTGCCGCTCTTGCGGAAGGCTTCCAAGATCTCGATGCGCTTGATGGCCTTCACGCGCTTGGGCCCGGAGGCGTTGTTCTCGATGATCTGCTTGGCTTCCTCGCACTCCTTGTCGAGGTCGACCGCCATGAGAAGTTCGCGGATGGCCTCCGCGCCCATGCCGACCTTGAGCCCCGTCTTGGAGCTATCCCCTTGCAGCTCTTCGATCTCGCGGAGCTGCTTATCGTTGATGACCTGCTTGTATTCGAGCCCGGTGTTGCCCGGGTCGAGCACGACGTAAGCCGCAAAGTAGATGACCTGCTCGAGGTTCTTCGGGCTCATATCGAGGAGCAGACCGATCTTGGAGGGCACGCCGCGGAAGTACCAGATGTGGGAGACGGGCGCGGCGAGCTCGATGTGCCCCATACGCTCCCTTCTCACCTTGGCGCGGGTGACTTCGACGCCGCACTTCTCGCAGATGATGCCCTTGTAACGGATGCGCTTATACTTGCCGCAGTGGCATTCCCAGTCCTTGGTCGGGCCGAAGATCTTCTCGCAGAACAGGCCGTCCCGCTCGGGCTTTTGCGTGCGGTAGTTGATGGTCTCGGGCTTGGTGACTTCGCCATACGACCATTCCCTGATCTTTTCGGGAGACGCGATGCTGATTTGAATGGAATTGAAATCGTTTAATTCGTACATATGCTTTCTCCCCCTTTATTCCTTATCCGTGTCGTCCTCGTCGTCGAAGAGGTCCTTGAAGGAGCCGTCGTCGTCGAGATCGGAGAAGTCGTCCTCGCCGAGGTCCTTGTCTCCGAACAGATCGTCGGAGGCGAAGTCCTCGTCCTCGCCGGGCTCGTCGAAGATGGACCCGAAGTCCTCCTCTTCGTCGCCCTCGTCCTCGAGGCCGAAGTCGAAGTCCTGTTCCTCAACCGTCTCGGGCGCCTTGCGCTGTTCCTCTCTCTCGTCGTCGTCGAATTCGCGGATGATGAGCTCCTCGCCCGTTTCCGTGAGCACCTTCACGTCGAGCGCGAGCGATTGCAGCTCCTTGAGGAGCACCTTGAACGCCTCGGGAATGCCCGGCTCGGAGATGTTATTCCCCTTCACGATGCTCTCATACGTCTTGACGCGGCCGACGATATCGTCCGACTTGACGGTGAGGATCTCCTGCAGGATGTGCGCGGCGCCGTAGGCCTCGAGCGCCCAGACTTCCATTTCGCCGAAGCGCTGTCCGCCGAATTGCGCCTTGCCGCCGAGCGGCTGCTGCGTGACCATACTGTAGGGGCCGATGGAGCGGGCGTGGATCTTGTCATCGACGAGGTGGATGAGCTTGATCATGTACATGATACCGATGGTCACCCTGTTCTCGAAGGGCTCGCCCGTTCTGCCGTCGAACACCTGGAATTTGCCGTCTACCTTCCCCTCGGGGTTGAACAAGTTGTTCTCGCGGAAGAGCTGCTCGATGTCCTTCTCCGTCGCGCCGTCAAAGACGGGCGTGGCGATCTTCCAGCCGAGCTGGCGGCACACATAGCCGAGGTGCACCTCCAAAACCTGCCCGATGTTCATACGGGAAGGCACGCCCAAGGGGTTGAGAAGGATCTGAAGCGGGGTACCGTCGGGAAGGAAGGGCATGTCGCTCTGCGGCAGCACGCGGGAAATGACGCCCTTGTTGCCGTGGCGGCCCGCCATCTTGTCGCCGACCTGTATCTTTCTCTTCTGCGCGACGTACACGCGCACCAATTTATTTACGCCGGGGGAAAGCTCGTCCTTGTTCTCGCGGGTGAAGATCTTCACGTCCACGACGATGCCGCCCTCCCCGTGGGGAACGCGCAAAGACGTATCGCGCACCTCTCTCGACTTCTCGCCGAAGATGGCGCGGAGCAATCTTTCCTCGGGCGTGAGCTCAGTCTCCCCCTTCGGGGTGACCTTGCCGACGAGGATATCGCCGCTCTGCACTTCCGCGCCGATGCGCACGATGCCGTCCTCGTCCAAATCTTTCAAAGCGTCGTCGCCGACGTTGGGAATGTCCCTCGTGATCTCCTCTTCGCCGAGCTTGGTATCCCGCGCCTCGGTCTCGTGTTCCTCGATGTGGATGGAGGTGAACACGTCGTCCTGCACGAGTTTTTCGGAGATGAGGATAGCGTCCTCATAGTTGTAGCCTTCCCATTCCATGAAGCCGACGAGGATGTTCTTGCCGAGGGCAAGCTCGCCGTTCTTGGTGGAGGGGCCGTCTGCGATGATCTCGTCCTTCTCGACCCTGTCCCCCGTGGAGATGATGGGGCGCTGGTTGAGGCAGGTGCCTTGGTTGGAGCGCTCGAATTTCTTCAGGGGATATTCGGTCTCGAAGCCCGAATCCTCGCGGATGACGATCTTATCGGACGAGACGGCGATCGCCGTGCCCGCCTCCTTCGCCCGCACGATGACGCCCGAATCCCGCGCGATGGCGGCCTCGATGCCCGTCGCGACGATGGAGCTCTCCGTCGTAAGAAGGGGCACTGCCTGCCGCTGCATGTTCGAGCCCATGAGGGCGCGGTTGGTATCGTCGTTTTCGAGGAAGGGAATGAGCGCGGTCGC
>CANRHI010000042.1 GCA_947630365.1 uncultured Clostridia bacterium | reverse complement strand
GTCCGCATCGCCTTCTTATTTTTGCTCTTGCACGACTCATTGACGAAGTAGTCATACTGCGCCGCGCCGTACTTTTTCAGAAGATACCCAACAAGCTCCTGATAGCTCATTGCAAATTCTTTCTTGATTTCACAACTGTCCATAGTTACTCTCGGTCATCATCCTCTTGATTTTTTATGTCTTGAAGAAGTTTAGATACCGCCTCGTCTCGCTCGACAAATAAAGATTTATCCTTATGTAAAACATAAAGAACAACTAGAACTATTCCCATTATAAAACAGCCCCCACATAGCACAATTGCAATCCACATCATACAATTAGCAGAAATGCCTCCAAGAGCCTTAAAATCGGCAGTTAATAAAGTAATCAGCAGCGAAAATGCCACCGAGAAAAAAATCCCAAATGCTTTATAAAACTTAAATTTACGAGCATCTATTCTTGCGGTTTCATATGATTTTTCCAATGAGCTTTTTATTTTTTCATCAGAAATGTGAACCCTTTTATCTTCAACAACTATATCTCGTGAATCAATCTTTATTCTCGCCATTGTTATCACCTTCTTCTGTCAAAAGTCCCAATACTCCTAAGGAAAAGAATTCAACGTGTCCGCATTTTTCACATATCACTAAACCGACTGGGACGGTCGGCCCTAGCGAATAACTCGACATATTATTCTGTAATAATATAGTGCCAAACTCGGGTGGCGTGGAAAAATTTTCTCCGCCACAAAACGGGCATCTCTGAACATCATTGTATCCCAAGCGCTTGTTTAATTTAAGTAAAAATTCATTAGCATCATATTGTTTCATATAATTATACCTCTCTTTGATTTACTCCATTGGCTTTATCATGGACTCGATGAAGGAGATCTCGTCGGGGGTGAGGGCGTATTTTTTGTAGAGCTGGGCGTCGAGCTCATTGATGTCGAGGCCGTATTGCTTCTCGGCATCCTCGTCGATTTTTGTGACGGACTTGCTCCAATCGATATCCGACTGCGAAGTGAAGTCTTGCAAGGGTACATACTTAAACGTTTTTGATGTTGCGTCTTGGCTCGCCTTTGCCAAACTGTGTAAAAAACGTGCAAACTTCGTTTTGAGATACTTTATCAAATTGCTCGCAGACGTTTCATCTAAGCCAAGGTGCCCACCGACAACAAGATAAGCCTCTGTGCAAATGGTCCCCGGTTTCCCCAAGATTCCGTTTAGATTATCATCATTTAGCTCTGTACCGATATTGTTTGCCCGTGCAATAAACACCTTCCAAACATCAATAAGATCAGTGTGTACCTTGATATGTTCTCTGTCAATATAGCCATACCTTTGTCCCTTTCCAAGGCACAAAACAGGATTCTCGCATTTATCGGGCACGCCGTTGAACAAAGCCGTCTTAACAATGTTGCTTTCAATTCCAAATGGCTTACGCGGTGAAATATGCCGCACAAAAGCAACGAAATCGCCTGCAGTCACTTTTTTAATGATAGCGGCTGATTGGACGTTGCGAATAAAAATCTTTTGTCCATCAATCCGCAGTGGACGTGACGTTGCAAAAGTAATTTTCCCGTTATGCGTTATAACTTTGACTCCCATGGTTGAATTATCAAAGTGCTTATTCCAGCAAAGGTAGCAAATTCCGCCGCGATTATTGGTATCGGGGAATACATCCTCAGGGTGCAGGAAATCATGCAATTCGCTGATATGAGTATCATCAAGCATTTCAGATCGAAATTCGTCCAACCCCTTGCCTCCCGCATACCAACGCGAGGGCATAATCATAGTCAAATAGTCAGGTGAAATTTTTTTCGCAATGGAAACGAACTCGTTATATATAGGGCGCGAGCTTGCCTGCGCGCCACCATCCATTACGTTATACGGCGGATTGCCGATAACCGCTCCGAATTTTATCATATCTTCCGATCCTCCTTTGACTTCATTGCCCTTTTTTATGGTTGAAAAAGGTATGTTTTGCGTAAGGATGAGCTTAATTTTATCCAAATCAAGCACCTTTTTCCTTCTTACGGTCTTTGTGATATCCAATAGGTCATAAGCCGTAAGGTTTTGCGGGGTTGTGATATTCTCCACATTCAAACCGAGCGTTTCATAGATGCGCCGCGTGAACTCGTAAGCCGTCCCCGAAGTCGGAATGGAATAGATACCGTTTCTCAATACTTCGTCGGAAACGCTTCCCTGTAACAGGTTATAGACGGCAAAGGCAAATTCGCCCGTCTTGCTTGCGATATCCAAGATTTTTTCACCGCGATTTAAGATCTCAATCAAGACGTCCTTCCCAATCGTTCCCACCATATCGTCGCAGATATGATTGGGCGTGACAATCTCGGATTCGGAGAACCGATTGAAATTCTTGATTGCATTCAATGCTCTGTCACGAGGAGCAAGCCCGTTGTCTTTAGATAGGAGATTCGCACGCTTCAAGGCGTCGCCGACATTGATCGCATAATAGCGTGACAGATAATTCTTTAAGTCCTCGACGAAAGACAACTGCAATTCAAGGTTATCGAAAATCCTTTGATTAACATCATGATCTTGACAATCGTCTTTCAAGCTATCGATGATGTCTTGCAAATCATCGATATTGGTAGGCGTCAGGAAGGCATAGAAACTAAGGCGTGCAATGCACATTCGATATTTCTTTTCCAAATCCTTATCGATTTCTTCGTCCGTCTGCGCGTTTATATCGCCGCCGCCCGAATTGCCGTTATCGGCATCCTTCGCGCCGTCGTCTGTTTCCCCATTTGTTTCTTCGGTCGGCTGAACATCCGATGTTTGCTTTCCCTTGTGCGCGTCGGTATCCAAGCGATTTTTTGTCGTAGTAGGCGATTGCGCTTTTATGTATTCCAACAATCCCTTTTGTTCCAAAAGTCCCTTGTCAAATTCAACCGACTGAACACTGTCGATAATACCTTTATTGCTGTTATACTCCGTGATGAGCTGGATGAGGTCGGTAGGCTCCACCTTCACGAGTTTATCTGCATTATAGGAAATAATTGGGAAATACTTCAATTCTTCTTGAATCGCTTCATCAAGAGACTGTTCGCCCGCTTCCACATTATCGACAATACGCGATGAAAGTCCTTGAAATGTAAACATTCGCACAGGGTCGAAATCCACCAAGATCGTCTGCGGTTTTTTGTCGATTTTCAGAACTGTGCCATCCGATGCGACATTCTCTTCGACATATTGATTCTGAATTCGGAAGATCGCTTGATCGTATTCTTGCGCGGAATGGGTATTCTTAAACATGAACATCGTGTCCCATTCCTTGACGGTCACGCCCGTCAGCATCTTATAGACGGTAAGCGTGATCGTCTTTTCCTTCGCCTGTTCACAAGCGGATATTTTGGTCTTTACTTTCTCAACCGAATCTAATCCGGGTTTCAGGTTATGCCCTGTAATATTGAGAATGTTTTTGAACTTGCAAAGATTATGAAAGTCGACGCTGTGGTCGAGAAGCAGTTGCTCCATTGCATCGCAGGCGTATTTTCTCGGCAGAACAAACACCATGTGCTTGCATACGTCGTTTTCTTTGATTTTCGGGATATCAAGAAAACTCAAAATGCCATCCACGTCTTCTGCGCCGTCGATTGCTTTCAGCAGTTTTAATACATCTGCTTCATGGACAAATGTTGCGATACCGTTTTGTACTTTCGTTTCAAACAAATCGTTCAGCGACCAATTATATTTTGCTTTCTGCAATTTTTCACGCGTTTCCGCAGGCAGATTAAAAGCAAACCGAAGCATCTGTGGGAAGCCAAAGTAAGGGTTATCGAATTCTTGATAAGAGTGACCCGTATCGGGATTGATTGCACCGTTTTCAATTTGACGAAGGTGATCTTCGTCCCACTTTTCCTTGTCGCGCAAAATGTCTTTGAATTGACAAGTCGCTATGATGTTTTCATTCGTAAACTTATTATCGTATAGGAGGTTATAGGGCGTGCCGGAAAGGTGCAATTTGTGTTTTGTATGTAGCCTTGCGACTTGCTCTCCAAAATTCTTGTAGTCTTTCCGCTCTGCTTTGATAACGTCCTCATCGGCATCTTTCAGCGGCTCGCCATATGAATTTGCCCACGCGCCATAGTGCGTTTCGTCTACGATGACAAGATCGAATTCCTCATTAAATACTTGCCGCAAACGGTCCTTGACTGTTTTTGCGCTCGGTTCCTTGCCCTCCGAAACTAATTCGGATGTTTCGTCGGTTTCAACCTTGCCCGTAAGATTTTGCAATGTTAAAAATAAAGCGACCTTGCGATTTTCCGCCTCGGCGAGCACATCGGAAATCTTCGTCCCGCCCACGAGATCCTTGTCAGTGAGAAATTTGTAATCCTTAAAGCATTTCGGCGTTTCCACCGTCTTTTGCCATTCACCCACGACATCTGCTTTTGCGGAAACGATCAAAACCTTCTTGGCTTTGATCTCTTTGGCACAGTACATGGCGGTGAAGGATTTGCCGAATCGCATAACGGCATACATCAGCAGTTCGGGCTGATCTTTCTTCGCCACAAAATTCTTTACGACTTTTTCTTGATTGGGACGAAGTCGCCAGTCCTTATCGTTCGTTCCATGAACGGTCGCGCTTTTACTATCTTTTACGCTGTAATAGGTATAGGCTTTTGCTAAATCTTCACTACGAAAATCCGCTTCAATCGCCTTGATTGCAGCATCAACATCCTCTGCGCTTGTGTCGGCAAAAAATTCCTGTGAATATAGGCTACGGAGATCTTCTTCGATTTGCTTTTTCCCAATCGAAGTCAAATATTGATGAACGGCATAATCTCTGAAATAAGTGTCTTTTTCTTTGGAATCGGGATCTTTCGAGAGAAGTGCCGAATGACGATAACGCTCCCTTAATTCCACATCGGTACGATGCAAATTTTTGCAAATTATTTTCTTCCATTCGGCAATTCGCTTTTCCACTCCGCGCAAAGTGTCTCCGACTTTCAAATATGCAGGAATCGTGTTCGTCGAAAAAGCATAGATGAAAGGCTCAAGCCGAATCGCAATATGTTCTTCCACTAATTTCAATTCTTCATTGGAAATCATACTTTCTTCCCCCTCAGTAAATCCACGAATCTTTCCGTTTTTCCCGTTTTCCAATTCATGATCCTGCAGTAAATGCCATTGTGCGCAAAGAGCAGCCCTTTGGCGCAGCCCTCGCAAATTTTGCCCTTCGGGCGCTTTTCGAACATGGAGGGCTGCACGCTCGTATCGCTCTTGCAGCTGTTCGGAACGACGCACTTGAGGCCGTCCATTTGCCATATATTCCACGAAATGATCTCGGCGATCTCCAAAAGAAGGCTCTTCGCGGGAGCTTCTCCGAATTTCTCTTCGTAGTAGTCAATGAACGTATAGAGCAGATTTTCGCGGGCGAGAAGGAGATCGTCCCCCTGCCATTCATAGCCATAGACGCTTTGGAAGGCCTTCTTCGCCCATCGAATCCACTCCTCCTTGTCCGCCGCATTCTCGCCCACGACGCGGAGCTTGCGGTCCAGCAGCCCGATGCGTTCCTTTAAGGGGATCTCCTTGCCCGTGACGGCGTCGTAGCGGCTCACGAGATAGGGCGCTTCCCCGCAGGTGATCTCAAGGCGGTTTTCTTCCACATAATTTTGCCAAGTCTTGCCCTCGGGGAAACGGACGGGCTCCGCCGTCGCCGTCCAGCTCTTGTTGCCCTCGGTATTGAACGCGCCCTTGTAGCCCAGCCAAGCGTCGTCCACGAGGTTATTTTGGCAATTGCACACCCACGAGGGCGTGAACACTTCGGCTTTGCCGCGGATGCGCGCCTGCTGCTCTTGCTTGGTCTTTTTTGTGCGCGGCTTGATGACTTCCCCGTTTGCGCCCGTGATGAGCGAGGGCAAAATTTGCCGTTCGCGCCGATAGAGAAGCCCGAGCGTCTCGTAATGTTCGGTAGCCCAAAGGATATTCCCCCCCGTCGTCCTGTCTTTGAGGAGGATCTCCAAGAGCTCTGCGCCGATACCGAGCAGCGTATTTTCTTTTATGTCAACGGTTTCTTTCATCTGCATCCATTATGGCGCATTCCGCGCCGAAAACGAAAGGGGATCCCGTGGAAGGACGATCGGGCAAACGGAACGCCCGATTCAATCTTCCCAATCGAAGGAATCATAGACGGTTTCAAACGACGGACCGTCGGGGCGAAGGCCGAGCTCGCCGAGCGCCTTGCGCGCGTCCATGCCCGCTTTGACCTTCTCGGCATACTCCTTCATGCGGCTCGTCTCCAACTTCTCGAGGGGGAGAAAGCGCTCTCTTTGCAACATGGTGTCGGCGATGAAAGAGATGCGGTCATCCGGGTCGGAAAGCCCGTACAGATCGGCGAGAAGGATGGCTTTCTGCCGAAGCGCCGCCTGCCTCTTGAGGTAGTACCCGATGACCTCTTTTGAATCGGCGTTCTCCTCTTCGCCCTTTTCGAGCAGCGCGCGGAATCCCGCCAGATCCTCTCCCTCCAAAAGGTACAGAAACAATTGGGTATTCGCCGACGAGATGCCCACTCGTTTCACGAGGTACTCCCTCGCCGCGCCGATGAAATTCGGGCCATGAATGTCCATTCGATCTCTCCTCATTCCGAAATATCGGATTTTCCTTCCAAAACACAACGAAGCGGGGCGCCGCACGGCTATGAAAGCAGCTTTTTCATGTCGCCCTCGAATTCCCTGCTGTGGTGGTCGTCCGTGTAGAAATGAAATCCCCAAATCTTATACTCGTTGTCGTCTGCGAATTTCGTGACGGGAACGGAATTTTCCTCCAGTTCGAGAAGAAAGTCCTCCTTCCATTGGTCCTTGGGGACGAAGCCTTCGCCCTTGGGCTCGATAAAGATCTGGAGCTGACCGTAACCCTTCTCCTTTTCGGAACGGAGAAAGAGCAAATAGTCGGGCTCGAAGCGTTCGCCCTTGCCGAAGGAATAGATGTGCAGCTGCCGCTCGTTGCGGACGAGATACACCGCGTCGTACTTCTCTTTCAGCTTTGACACATACGTTTTGAAATAGGCGACGAACGCCTTCTCCTCGCTCGTGCCGAAATTGTCCTCATAGGCGTACCAATCCTCTTTGGAGAGATCGAGCCGCTGCGGTTCGGGAACGGTGGGGTCGGATTGAGAATAGCCGTTCCCTCCGCCGTGGAGGAGCGTATAGTTGCAGCGCTTGTTTTTGAACACGTCGCAAATGCGTTCGGCGCGGAATGTCTTTGTCCCCGCATAGCTCTCTTCGATGGCGGACACGCTCGCCGACACCTCTTTGAGCACAAAAACGCACGCGGCGTACAAGATCGAAGGCGGCGGAGCGGGGTATGCCGACGCGATTTCGATCTTGATCCCGCCCAAATACTCGGCGCCTGAGATGAATTCGCGCGTGGACTTCAATGCGGGAAAATATCCCTTCAGGACGCGGAATTGGAGATTGTTGTACTTGCACAGCGCGCTATGCACGATGGAATAATTGATGTCGGCGATCTCGGAGATCGTCGTCCGATAGATCTGAGGGGCAACGGCGCCCTCGGAGGTCTCCTGCGCGCCGAGCAGCGTATCTTCCCCCGAGCTCCCCGTGGAAAAACGCACGGTGTACAGCTTTTCGCGCACGGAAGGGGGGAGCCCGACGTAGTCCGCCCTCCCCTTCGACACGCGGTCGTTGACAAAGACGTAGCCCTCGCGGTACAGCGGGTCGCGCTTGAAGCTCTCCTTGATCACATACTCGCGCACCACCGTCCTCCCGAGGTCGATGCCGATCTCCCTCAACGCCGCCGTCAGCTCATGGATATAGCCGTACTCATTCTGGCAGTGATAATACAGCTCCTCGCAGATGCGGAGGGGGTCGTCGACGTCCCCGTCGTATTTCCTCTTGTAGCGTTCCTGTTCGCCGCTCACACGGAAGGGGCAATAGCGAGCGCCGCGCCCGATGAGCTGCGCCTCCGAGACGGTCGCGGGAGAGATCTTCCCGCTCGAGCTGTGCGTTTCGTACAGGCGCACAATATCGAACAAATTCAATACGTCCCAGCCCTCGTCGAGCTTTTTCACCTCGAAGATCGCCCGATAGGGATTGCCTGCGTCCTCCAAAGAATTCAGGGCAATTTGCCTCTCCTCCGCCTCGCTGTCGTCGTTGGCGGAAATGCAATGGTCGGGGGAGAAATCCTCCTTCAATTCGCGGGCGAGCTGTTCGAAGCCGATGCCGTTTTTCTCGAAATACGCAAACGCCTTCCGAAGCGTTTCGTTGTCCGTGAGAAGGGAGATGCGGCGGAGCTCTTCGCCCGTCAATCCCTGCACCGCATCCATGAATTGCTCCATAAACTCTTTGCTCTCGGCGATTTTCGCCGCCTTGAAGAGCACCACGGGCTTTACCGCGAGGCGGTTATCCTGAAACACCTTCAAGCGGTACTGGCTGAGCACGACGGCCTGCATGGCTCGCTCCATCACCGAAACGTCGGTGCGGAGCGTCTTGATCTCCTTGGAATAGCCGTCCGTGCGGAATTTGACGAGGGGATAGTCGTAGACGATCTTGTTTTCGTACTCCGCCCGGATCTGCGGGTTGTTCAAATCGCACGTCGCGGTAAATTCGAGAAGGACGTTCTCCTTGTTCCTTTCGAAGATACTGCGCACCGTGTATTCCCAGCTGCGGTAGCTTTCCGCCTCCTCCTTGTTTTTGGCGAGCGTTTTGGTATCTACGTTCAGATGATGCGCCTCGTCGGAGATCAAAACCACCTTTTTGTCGGCAAAATCGTCCAAGGAGAGGGTGTTCTCCTTCGAGGTCCACATGTCGAAATGCAGGCTCTGCGTCGTCGTAAAGCAGATGTTGATGGCGTTTTTATCGGTATATTGGAAGTTGGAGACCTCCTTTACGGGGACGGCTTCGCCGTCGATACGGATCTCCTCCGCGAACAGGAATTTCGCGGACTTGGAATTCAAAAAATTATCCTTGGTCTTTTTGACGATATTGGTGAGATTGACGAAAAACAAAAAGTTGCGGTACCCCTTTTTGTAGAGGTAGAGCATGAGCCCCGCCATGATGAGCGTCTTGCCCGATCCCGTCGCCATGTGGAAGAGCGTCTGCGTCGGCCTCGGGCACATCCTTTCGTTTTCGAAGTAGGTGATGAAATTTTCGAACGCCTCGACTTGATAGCCGCGAAGAGGGAGCGCGGGATTCAAGTTTTCCCGCACATAGTGCGGGAGCTCGATGATATTGCCGAATTCCCGCAAATTCTCCAATTTCGTATAGAGAAATTCCATTTTATTTCTCCCCGTAAAAGCTCTTCGTGAACGCCTTATCCGCATCGGAGACGCCGAACGTCTCGTCGTCGATATCGCAATCATTGATATACAGCTGGTTGAGGTCCAAAAGCTCCATCAAAAGCCGCTTTTTCTCCTCCAAGGAGAGCGCCCGAAAGTCGTCCGACTGCGGGTCGATCTCCTTCAAGGCGATCCTGCTGCTCAAAAAGCCCGTCTTTTGCATATCTTCCCACAGGGAAGGCAGGTCATCCTCTTCCGCAGTCTCCAGTCTTTCGACGAAATTTTGGTTTGACTTTGCCAGCTCGCAATACAAAAACGTATCGTGCTCGCTTAAAATTTTTTGCAGACGGGGAACGGTCACCGTTTGGATATAGTCCATCTGTTCGCAGAGGATGAATTGCCGATCCCCGCCGTCCTGGCGGTTCAATTCGACGACGGCGTGCGCCGTGGTGCCGCTCCCGCCGAAGAAATCGAGCACGATATCTCCGCCGCAGGGGTCGGTAAACATTTGGATACAATCCTTCACGGTATGCAGGGACTTGGGGTAGCTGAAGGGCTTTTCGCCGCCGAACATCTTCTTGAGCAGCATTGTGCCATTTGCCGAAGCGTCGTATTTCGAGTCGCTCCAGATGGTTTTGGGCTTTCTCCCGTCCTTGATCCTGTCCTTTAATTGGACGATGTACTTTCCGTCCTTTTGGGAGACGACAAAATCGTGCTCCCTCGCGCCCCGCAATATCGCCTTGCGGTCCGACCATCGCCAGACCCGCCGCTTCCCGTAAATATCCACGGGCAGAATGGCGACCGCATCGGGCTCTTCCTCGAAAAACGCCTCGGGAGAAAGGCTCTCCACCCTCCCCTCCTCGTCGAGCCGCAAGATCTGCTGCGGCGTATAGGGGCAAGTGTGGTCCCCGACCCGTTCGCCGCCGACGGCGACGATATTGTTCTCGGTCGGAGAATAGTAGAGGGCAAATTCGGAATTGGGCCGCTCTTCTGGCGTCGACGTGCCGCCGCTTCTTCGGAACGGGAGCAGCCGATATTGCCCTTCGTCGTCCTCCCTGCCGAAATCCCCCTCCTGCTCCTCGGTCAAAGGTTGGTTTCGGACGGAGACGAGACGAATGTTTTTGGCATAAAAGAGGGAGTACTCGTGGCAGGTCGCAAAATGCGAATGGATGGTCCTCCCGCGGGGATTGCTCTGCACGACGATGGTACCGATATAATTTTCTCTTCCGAAGATCTCATCGCACAGAATTTTGAGATGAGCGTATTCCTCATCGTCGATGGCGATGCAGATGCTTCCGTCCGACGTCAAGAGCCGCCTTGCGATCTCCAACCTGTTCTTCATGAAGGTCAGCCACGCGCTATGGTTGAAGCTGTTGTTGTACGAGAAGGTGTTCGCCGCACCGCCGGTATTGTAGGGAGGGTCGATGTACACCATCTTAATAGCTCCCTCGAAGCGGCCGAGCAGGGAGGCGATGCAGAGCAGGTTGTTGCCCTTGATGACCAGATCTTCGCACACGTCGAACGCGGGCGTTCCCTCTTCCACGCCTTTCGCCGTGTACCTCTTGGCGTTCGTAAATACTTTGGGGGAGAGCAGCCTGTCCACTTCGTCGGGAGCGAGCAAGGTGTTGTAAAAGATCTCGTTGCGCTTTTGTTCTTCCTTGGTCTGCCCGCCCTCGAGCACGCAATCCTTATAGGGGAATACGAGCTCCACATCGCCCGAGGAGGCGAGATAGCTCCCGCCCACCGTGAGGCCGATCTTATTTTTGTAGCGGGTGAAGGAATCGGGCAGGAATTCGCGGTTGTTGATGACCCACCCAAACCCGACTTTATCAAAGACATACACCCCTTCGACTTTTTTGAAGAAGCGGTTCCTCGTCGCCTCGTGTTCGAGGAGAAGTTTTATAAGCCCGCCGTCCATCTTCATCGCCGCTTCGTACACGGCGTTGCGCAACAGCGTCCCATCCTCCGCAAAAAACCGCTCGTCGGCTTTGAGGATCTCCAAAACTTGTTCGAAAAAATTCATATCCGCACTCCTTCGCTCACTGTGTTTCCCGTTCAAACTATTTGTTTATTTTGCATCGCTTCCCTGTCCCATTCGGGGCCGCACTCCTCCAAACTGTCGGACCGCTCCGCATCGTATACAGTATATCACAAACAAACCCATTTGGCAAGACGGCGGACGGACATTCGGCAAAAAGAACCTTCGGGCAAAGGAAATTCATCGGTGCATTTTGGGATCTTGGGTACGAAAAAGGGCTCCTTTCGAGAAGCCCTTTTCTTGCGGCAATGGGAAATCGCCCGACTTTGTGCAACCATAGATCAAATTCATTCGAGTGCGAGTACCTGTTCGATTTTGGAAAGAAGGGCGGGTTTGCCGTCCGAGGTGAGGGCGGAGACGGCGAGGACGTTCCCCTCCCCGAGCCCGAGGGCGTTGGCGATCTGCCGCACGCGCTCCTTTGCCTTCATGCGCGAGAGCTTGTCCGCCTTGGTCGCGACGACGGAGAACGGGATGATGTGGAAATTCAAAAACGTTATCATCTGCAAGTCGTCCTCGGAGGGGTCGCGGCGGATATCCATGAGCAAAAACACATGGGAAATGTGCTCCTTTGCGGCGAAGAATGCGTCGAGCGTCTTTCCCCACTTCTCCTTTTCCGTCTTGGAGACGGCGGCGTAGCCGTAGCCGGGGAGGTCGGCGAGGAGGAAATCTCCGAAGTCGAAGTAATTGACGAGCCGCGTTCTCCCCGGGGCGCTGCTCGTTTTGGCGAGCTTTTTCTGCCCCGCGAGGAGGTTTATGAGGGTGGATTTGCCCGAGTTGGACTTCCCGCAGACCGCGATCATGGGCTTCTCGGGGGTGAGAAACTGCCCCTCGCTCGCGGCGCTCTTCAAAAAATTGGCGTCAATGCGCATCGGAAAGCCCCTCCACGGCGGTCGCGAACACCTGATCCACGTCGCTAACGCAGATAAAATTGAGGTTTTTGCGCACGTTTTCGGGAATTTCCTCGACGTCCTTCCTGTTCTCCTCGGGGATGATGACGTCCCGGATGCCGATGCGGGAGGCGGCGAGCGCCTTCTCCTTGAGCCCGCCGATGGGCAGCACTTTGCCGCGGAGGGTGATCTCGCCCGTCATGGCGACGTCCCGCCGCACGGGCTTGGACGTGAACGCCGAGAGGATGGCGGTCGCCATGGTAATGCCCGCGGAGGGCCCGTCCTTGGGGGTGGCACCCTCGGGAATGTGGATATGGATATCCTTCTTCTCGAAGTCCTCCTCGTCGATGCCGTACTTTTCGGCGTGGGCACGGATATAGCTGATGGCGGCGCGGGCGGATTCCTTCATCACGTCGCCGAGCTTGCCCGTGAGGAGGATATCCCCCTTGCCCTGCATGGCGGAGACTTCGATGGTGAGCGTCGCCCCGCCGACCGCCGTCCATGCGAGCCCCGTTGCGGCGCCGATCTCGTCGTGTTCGAGCATTTCATCGTCCCGAAGGAAGCGCTTCGCCCCGAGGAATTTTTCGAGATTGGAGCGGGTGACGGTGATCTTTTCGGCGTCTCCCTGTGCGATGCGCACAGCGGCCTTCCTGCACACCGCGCCGATGGTGCGCTCGAGCGAACGCACGCCCGCCTCCATGGTGTAGCCGTCGATCATGGCGGAAATCGCCCCGTCGGTGATATGGAGATTTTCCTCCTTGAGGCCGTTCTCCTCCCGCTTTTTGGGGACGAGGTACCGCCTCGCGATCTGCTCCTTCTCATCGGGGGTGTAGCCCGAGATCTCGATGATCTCCATGCGGTCGCGGAGGGGCATGGGGATGGTGTCGAGCGTGTTCGCGGTGGCGATGAACATGACCTTGGAAAGGTCGTACTCCACTTCGAGGTAGCGATCGCGGAACGTGGAATTCTGCTCGGGGTCCAAGACTTCGAGAAGGGCGTCGGCGGGGTCGCCGCGCATGTCCTGCGAGATCTTATCCACCTCGTCGAGGAGGAACACGGGGTTTACGGAGCCCGCGTTCTTCATCTCATAGAGGATGCGCCCGGGCATGGAGCCGATGTAGGTGCGCCTGTGGCCGCGGATCTCCGCCTCGTCTTTGAGCCCCCCGAGGCTCATGCGGACGAATTTCCTCCCGAGCGCGCGGGCAACGGACTTTGCGATGCTCGTCTTGCCCACCCCGGGCGGACCGACAAGGCACAAAATGGGCGCCTTGAGCTTGCCCGTGAGCTTGAGAACGGCGAGGTACTCGAGCACGCGCTCCTTGATCTTTTCCAGCCCGAAGTGGTCCTCTTCGAGCACGCGCTCTACGTCTTTCAGGCTCTCGGTGTCCGTCGTTTCCTCCGTCCAAGGGAGGTCGAGCACCCAGTCGGCATAGCCGCGGAGCACGGTGTATTCCGCCGAAGAAGGCGGCATCTTGTCCATGCGGGCGAGCTCGGAGAGCGCCTTTTCCTCCACCGCCTTGGGGAGGTGCTTTTCGAGGATGCGGCTGCGGAGGGCGTCGATCTCCTGCACGTCGTCCCCGAGCTCGGCGTGGATGGCGCGCAGCTGCTCGCGGAGGTAGTACTCCTTCTGCGCCTTTTCGATATTTCTCCGCACGTCTTGCGAAATTTTCCGCTCCAACCGCCCGATCTCGAGCTCGTCGTTGAGGCACTGCCCGAACAGCCGCAGCCGCGGGACGGTGCGCGTCTCTTCGAGGAGCGCCTGCTTATCGGTATCGCGGATGCGCAGGGCGTTGATGCTCGCGTTGATGTAGTCGTCGGGGTCGGAAATGCCCGTGAGGGCGAGCTCGAGCTCCTTGGAGACCTTGCCGCCCATCTCGACGATCTCGCGCACGAGGTCCTTCGCGGTGCGAAGAAGCGCCTCCTCGAGGTCCATGTCGCCGTGCTCGGGGAGAAGCTCGTCCGTCACGGCAAAGATGCAGCCTTCGTCGAAGCGGAAGCCGCGCGCGCGGGCGCGGTACATGCCCTCGGCGATGATGCGGTACTTGTCCCCGGGAAGGCGTGTGGACTGGCGGATGCGCGCCACCACGCCGACGTTGTAGAGATCGTCCGCCTCGGGGGTCTCCTTCTCTGCCGCCTTCTGCTTGGTGAGAAAGACGTAATTTTCGTTGAAGCCCGCCTTCTCGAGCGCGGAAAGAGAGAGCCCGCGGCCGACGTCGAAGGCGATGGTCGTCTTGGGGAACACCACCTGCGTGCGCATGGGGATGACCGTAAGAATTTTCACGTTGGGAAAACCGTCCATACTGCGTTAGTCTCCTGTCTGTACACTATTATATCACACTTTTTCCCGCGATTCAAACATTTTCGCAGGAGATTCCCATGCCCACGGGGGGGAAGGGGGGGGAGCTGCCCCCTTTGAAGGGGAAAATTTTGCGCCAAAGGTTGATAATCTTTGGCGCAAAATTTTCTTGGCATTTGCCCATATGCACGGGCAAATGCTGACCGAACGCGGGACTCTACCCGCGTGAGAAGGGCTCCCGCGTAGCGGGGGATAGGGTTAAAAGAACCCCTCAGTCGCGCAAGGGCAGCGCGCCAGCTCCCCTCAAATAGGGGCGCCGAGGGGGAGAGCTGCCCCCTTTGAAGGGGGCGGCTCCCGCGTAAGCGGGTGGTGGGGGTTGCCCCGAGTGAGCGGTGGGTATTTG
>CANRHI010000041.1 GCA_947630365.1 uncultured Clostridia bacterium | reverse complement strand
TAGAGTCCCGCGTTCGGTCAGCATTTGCCCGTGCATATGGGCAAATGCCAAGAAAATTTTGCGCCAAAGATTATCAATCTTTGGCAGAATGCAAAATTTTCCCCTTCAAAGGGGGCAGCTTTCACAATAAAATCCCCTTCCTTTGTAAGGAGGGGGACGCAGGGGGAGGTTTCCTCTCCTCACCTCCTTGGCATGGCGAAAGGAAAAATTTCCCGTAATTTGCGAGAATTCTATTGCATTTTCCGCGGAAAAGAATTATAATCGAAGAAACAAAACAACGGAGGGTCTGTATTATGCCTTTAGTAACAACCAAGGAAATGTTTGCAAAGGCGTACAAGGGCGGCTATGCCGTCGGTGCGTTCAACGTCAACAACATGGAGATGATCCAGGCGATCGTCGAGGCCGCGGAGGAATGCCATTCCCCCGTCATCCTGCAGGTCTCTGCGGGGGCGCGGAAGTATGCCAACCCCGTCTATCTTCGCCATCTCGTCGCGGCGGCTGCCGAGACGACGGATATCCCCATCGCCATGCATCTTGACCACGGCGCGGATTTCGACATCTGCAAGGATTGCATCGACGTCGGCTTCACCTCCGTGATGATCGACGCCTCCTCCAAGCCGTGGGAGGAAAATATCGCTCTCACCAAGAAAGTCGTCGAATACGCCCACGCGCACGGCGTGGTGGTGGAAGCAGAGCTCGGCAAACTTGCGGGCATTGAGGACGACGTGCACGTTGCGGCGAGCGACGCCATGTTCACCTCTCCCGACGAAGTGCAGGAATTCACCTCCCGCACCGGCATCGACTCGCTTGCCATCGCCATCGGCACCTCGCACGGGGCATACAAATTCAAGCCCGGGCAGGATCCCAAGCTCCGCATCGACATTTTGGAAGAGATCGGGCGTCGGCTCCCCGGCTTCCCCATCGTGCTCCACGGCGCCTCGAGCGTTCCGCAGGACCAAGTCGCCATCGTCAATGAATTCGGCGGTTCCATGCCCAACGCCATCGGCATTCCCGAGAGCGAGCTCAAAAAGGCCGCGGCGCTTGCGGTGTGCAAGATCAACATCGACAGCGACCTTCGCGTTGCCTTCACGGCGGCCATCCGCAAACACCTCGCCGAGAATCCCTCGCACTTCGACCCCCGCCAATACCTCGGAGACGCGCGTGCGAGCATGAAGGCGATGGTCAAGCATAAGATCGTAGACGTGCTCGGCTCCGCCAACAAAGCGTAAAAAAAGCAGCCGCCCCCGCGAGGGGGGGCTTTCATGGAGGAAACAAACATGGACTATAAGCGCATTCTCACCGTGCAGGATATCTCCTGCGTGGGGCAGTGCTCGCTCACCGTCGCCCTTCCCATTCTCTCGGCGAGCGGGGCGGAGACTTGCATCCTGCCCTCCGCGGTGCTCTCCACGCACACGGCGGGCTTCAAGGGCTTCACCTGCCGCGACCTCACCGAAGATATTCCCGCCATCGCCGCGCATTGGAAAAAGGAGGGCATCGACTTCGACGCCGTCTATACGGGCTATCTCGCCTCCGAGCAGCAAATTTTGCTCGTGAAGGAGCTCTTCTCCCTCGGGGCGAAGGGGTGCAAGCGCATCGTCGACCCCGCGATGGCGGACGGCGGAAAGCTGTATCCCGCCTTCGACGAGAAATTTGCCGCCACCATGGCGACCCTCGTCGGGGAGGCGGACTACGCCCTTCCCAACGTGACGGAGGCGTGCTTCCTCACCCACACGCCGTACAGGGAAACGCTCACCAAGGACTATGTGAAGGAGCTCGTCGATAAGCTCCACGCCCTCGGCGTGCACACCGTCGTGCTCACGGGCATAGGATACAGGGAGGATACGACGGGCGTCGTCGTAGACGGCGACGCGGGCTTCTATCACTACGAGCACAGGCGCATCCCGAGGAACAGCCACGGCACGGGAGATGTGTACGCTTCGGCGTTCACGGGCGCGCTCATGCGCGGCTTCTCCGCGGAGGAGGCGGCAAAGATCGCCGCGGACTTCACCGTTCTGTGCATTGAGAACACCCCCGCTTCGCACTGGTACGGCGTGGAATTCGAGCCGCTGCTCAAGGACTACATCCAAATGCTGCAGCCGTCCTGATCCTCTTCGGAGGGCGGTTTGATCTATTCTTGTATGGAAGAGCTCGTCGGGCGCACCTCTTTGGTGCGCCTTGTCCGTTTTTCGGCGGCGCTTTCGCTGAAAACGCCCATTCTCGCCAAGCTCGAGGGGGAAAATCCCACGGGTTCTTCCAAGGACCGCGCCCTCCTTCGCATGCTGCGCGGGGCGGAAGAGCGCGGGGAAATTTCCCGCGGGGATACCCTCGTTTTGCCCACGAGCGGGAACGCGGGCATCTCGCTTGCGGCGCTTTGCGCGTGCAGGGGGTACCGCGCCGTGCTCTTTCTCCCCGAGAACATGTCCTTGGAGCGCCGCCGCCTCCTATCCGCCTACGGCGCCGCTGTCGTGCTCACCCCCAAGGGGGAGGGAATGGCGGGGGCGGTGCGCCGCGCCGAACGGTATGCAGAGGCTGCGGGCGCGTACCTCATGCGCCAATTCGAGAGCGAGGAGAACGCCGCGGGGCACTATTTTACCACCGGGCCAGAGCTGTGGGAGGATACGGAGGGGAAGATCGACGTCCTCGCCGCGGGCGTGGGCTCGGGCGGGACGCTCATGGGCGCGGGGCGGTATCTCAAGGAGAAAAAGCCCTCTTTCACCCTCGCGGCGGTGGAGCCCTCCGCTTCCCCCGTGCTCTCGGGCGGGAAGGCGGGCGCGCACGAGATCGCGGGCATCGGCGCGGGCTTTGTGCCGCCCATCTTCGATGTTTCCCTGCCCGACGTCGTTTTGCGCATTTCCTCGCGGGAGGCAAAATTTTTCTGCCGGCTTTTGGCGGCGAAGGAGGGGCTGCTGGCGGGCGTTTCCTCGGGGGCTGCCCTCGGCGCGGCGGCGCGCCTTGCGGCGGGGCGGTTTGTGGGGAAAACCGTCGTCGCCATCCTCCCCGACACGGGCGAGAGGTATCTCTCGGAGGGGCTCTTCCCCTGAAAAAAGGCGGAAAATCCGCGCATTCGGGCGGTTTTTCCCTTGTTCGCGATTGACTTCCCCCTCTCTTCATGATATAATACTGTTCAAAGAGCCCCGTCCCTTTCGGCGATGGAAGAGGGCGGCGGGCAAAAAGCGAGGGAATTGCCATATGGACGAAGGAAGTACAGAGCAAGCAAAAGAGGCAGAGCTGCGCGCGGAGAGCGGGCAGGAGGAGGGGCTGACCTTCGGCGAGATCTTCCGCATGGTGAAAAAGCACCTTTGGATCGTACTGCTGTCGTGCGTGGCGTTCACCGTCGCGTGCGTGCTGCTGCTCGCCCTTCTCATCAACCCGATGATGACGAGCTATTCCATTTCCTTCCGCATCATCTTCCCCACGCAGGACCAAGCCATCTATCCCGACGGCTCGCCCTTCTTCTATCAGGATATCGTCTCCAAAAATTACCTTCTCGAGCTCAAGAACATCCCCGACTTCGCCGATGTCGATGTCGACCGCATGGTGAGGGAGAACGGCGCTTCCGTCACGGTCGCCAAGACGGAGGAGGGCGTCTCGGTGGCGGAGGGGCCGTATACGCTCACTTTCGAGGGCTCCTATTTCGACGGCAGCGAGCAGGCGAACAGCTTTTTGCACCAGCTCGCCAACCACACCCGCGAGCAGATCCAAAAGAACCACAACGAGGAAGTGAGCTACGCCCTCGACGAGAACACCTTCAACAAGGCCTCCTTCGACGAGCGCATCTCCCTTCTCGACCGGCAGCGCGACACCCTCCTCTCCCAATACGAATTTTGGATCGAAAACTACAGCGAGGCGTACCGCGTGACCATCGGGGACAAGAAGAACACCCTCGGAGATCTGCGCACGGAGGTCGCCATCCTCTTCGGGCAGGGCATCCGCTCGGGGCTCGAGAGCGAGATCGAGACGAGGGGCTACGCCTTCGTCGGCGAGGGCGCCGCGTATGAGAGCTTCACCGCCTATAAGGAGAGCTTGATACGGGAATATCAGCTCAACAAGTTGGAGCTCGAGGCGCTCCAAAGCGTCATCAACGGGGGCAAGGAAGGCACCCTCCCCGAGCGGGCGACCGAGCTCATCGCGCGAAATACCCGCATTCAACAGTGGCTGGGCCTCGATGAGAACGGCAAAGAGCTCGAGGCGGGGAATCCGACGCTCACCGAAAAGACCAACGAGGCCTTCGCAAAGCGCCTTACGGCGGAGTACGACAAGGTGAAGGCCGCTTCGGACAAGCTCACCGAGGCGCTCGGCTCCATCTACCAGCAGGGCACACAGGTGCTCTTCGAGGAGCAGACCGTCGAAGCGAGCGGGGGCGTCAGCGCGTGGCTCGGAGGGGCGCTCGCCCTCATCGGATCGTTCGCCATCGCCTGCGTCATCGTTTGCAGCGTCGAAAATTCGAGACGGCGCGCGAACGCACGAAACAAATAAGCCTGCCGCCGCGCATGCGGCGGTTTTTTCCATGGAAAGTTATGTCTACATTCTCGAGTGTGCCGACGGCACGCTCTACACCGGCTACACCGTAGACCTTGCCCGCCGCCTTCGCACGCACAACGCGGGGAGGGGAGCAAAGTACACGAGAAGCCGCCTGCCCGTCCGCCTTGTTTACAGCGAGCGGTGCGCCTCCAAACGCGAGGCGATGGGGCGGGAATGCGCGATAAAACGGCTCACGAGGGCGGAAAAGCTTGCGCTCGTGCGAGGTGACAAATGAAGGGTAGAAGATTTGCAATGATCACGGTGGGGATCTTCATCGTGATCCTCATGGCGCTCGAGATCTTTCTCTGCGTGTGGTTTTTCGGGGCGAAGTACCCCGAATTCGACGGGCTCTCCCGCGTGGAGCGCGCCATCGGCGGGCTGGAGGAGGGCTTCGTGCCGCAGGGGCTGGGCGTCACCGCGGAGGGAGACCTTCTCGTGAGCGGCTACATGGCGGAGGGCGAGCCCTCGCGGCTGTACCTCCTCGGCGAGAAGGGCAAATACGTCACGGTGAAGAGCGGCGAGAAAACGCTCACCTCCCACTTCGGCGGCGTGACCGCCTCGGGCGACAACGTCTATCTCACCGACGGGTCGAAGATCTTGCGTTTCTCGCTCCGAGAGATCGCGGCGGCGGAGCAGGGCGGGGCGGTCGAGCCCAAGGGGAGCTATCCGACGTCGCTTTCGAATGCCTTCTGCTTCGTCGAGGGGGATACCCTCTATGCGGGCGAATTTTACCGCGAGGGGAATTACGAGACCGATCCCTCCCACCACAAGGAGGCGAACGGCGAGGTCAACCCCGCCTTCGTCTATGCGTATTCGCTTGATGCGGAAGGCGACCTCTCGGTAGCGCCCATATACGGCTATTCCGTCCGCGGGCTGGTGCAGGGCTTTGCCAAGGCGGAGGGGAAGGTGTACCTCTCCTGCTCGTATGGGCTGCCCGATTCCGAACTGTTTGTGTACGACGACCCCGTGGGAGGCGAGCCCGCCTTCACCGAAAACGGGATACCCATGTACAGGTTGGACGGCACAAATCTCAAAAATACGCTGACCATGCCCTCGATGAGCGAGGGGCTGTGCGTGAAGGAAGATCGGCTGTTCGTGCTCTTCGAGTCCGACTGCACCAAGTACCGCCATTTCGTCCGCCGCACCATCGACGAGGTGGTCTCCCTCCCGCTTTCGCTCGAAAAATGAGCGCGGCGCGCTTCTTCGCCCTGCGTTTCACCGAGGACGAAAACCTGCGGGACAGGGTGTATTGGTACCTCGGCGGCGAGCATGCGGACTACAGGGAGAACGAGCGGGTGTTCGCGCCCGTGGGCCCGCACGACCGCCTTCAGTGCGCCCGCGTGGAGAGGTCGCTTTTGTGCGAAGAGAGGGAAGCTCCCTACGATCCCCCCCTTTGCAAGCGCGTCGTGTGCCGCTTGGGGGAGAGGAAGCTCTCGCTTTGCGGGATGCCCTGCTTCGAGACGGGCGGCGTCCGCTACGACGACAGGCACTACACCCAATTCCGCCGCATTCTCGTATGCGAAACGCTTCCCGCGGCGGAGACGGGGCTCTCCCTCGTCGAGGCGGGGGAAGGGGATATTTCCCGCATCATCGAGGAGCGGGGCTGCGTGCTTCTCTACGGGGAAGGCGCGGCCAAGACGGCGGCGCGGCTGCTTGCCATCGTGAAGGGGGAAGAGGAGGCGCCCTCCGCTTTGAAAGAGGCGCTGCTCGAAAAAATGACGCTCGGAAGGAACTCTTGATATGAAACGCATTCTATTTCTCGCAACGGGCGGGACCATCGCCTCCAAGGAGTCGGAAAGCGGACTTGCGCCCGCCATCGGCTCGGAGGAGCTGCTCGCCGAAGTGCCCGAGATCTCCGAAGTGTGCAAGGTAGACGCATTGCAGCTGTACAATCTCGACAGCACCAACGTGTATGCGCGGCACTGGCTGGAGATCGCCCGCACCATCGAGGAAAACTACGAGAAGTACGACGGCTTCGTCATCACCCACGGGACGGATACCATGGCATACACGGCGGCGGCGCTTTCGTACCTCGTGCAGGATTCCCCCAAGCCCATCGTGCTCACGGGCTCGCAGAAGTCGGTGTACCTTCGCGATACCGACGCCCGCGGCAACCTCGCGGACGCCTTCTTCTACTGCGCGGACGACGACGCCATGGGGGTGGATATCGTGTTCGACGGCAAGGTCATCATGGGCACCCGCGCCAAAAAGACGCGGACGCGCAGCTACAACGCCTTTTCGAGCATCGACTATCCCGAGCTCGCCTTCCTCCGCGAGGGGAAGCCCTTCTACTATCTCAAGGAGGAAAAGCCCGCCGCGCCGCACTTTTTCCGCGCCCTCGACGAGAGGGTGTTCGTGCTCAAGATGACGCCCGGGCTCACGAGCGGCATCTTCGACTGGCTGGATACCCACTGCGAGGGGCTCATCATCGAGTCCTTCGGATCGGGCGGGCTTCCGCGGTACGAAAACGACGAATTCTTCGAGCGGCTCAAACACTTCCTCTCCCTCGGGAAGATCGCCGTGCTCACCACGCAGGTGGAGCGGGAGGGGAGCGCGCTCGATAAATACGAAGTGGGGCGGAGGCTGCTCTCGTGCGGGAATGTCATCGAGGCCCGCAGCATGACGTTGGAGGCCACGCTCACCAAGCTCATGTGGCTGCTTGCGAGTTTCCCGCGGGAGGAAATTCCCGCCCGCTTTGCGGTCCCCGTGCGAAGAGACATTTTATGACAAGAGAGCGGGAAATTTTCCCGCTTTTTTCACTTTGTTTTTCATTTGGGCGTTGACAAATCGGTACGCTTTGTACTATAATGTTCGTCGAAGAGAAAAGGCGGCGTCCTGTCCGCACGGAGGAACCATCGAATGAAAAGAAAATCGTATAAGATGTGCTCGGTTGGAGCGTTATTCCTGCTTTTGGCGCTCCCCTTGGGGGCAATTATCGCTATCTGCGCCGTTGCGGCCGTCGCCGTTGGCGCCGCCATCGCCTTGATCGTTCGTTTCTGCAAACAGGCCCGTGCGGAGGCGGCTCCCGCGGCAGCCGAAGAAAAGCCCGCGGCAGCGGAAGAAAAGCCTCGCGAAGAGCCCGCAAAGCAGCCCGAGAAGGAGCCCGAGAAAGAACCCGAGCAACCTGCAAAGGAGCCCGAGCCCGTTCCCGAAGAAGAGCCCGTGCAAGAAGTTGTGGCGGAGGAGAAAGAGCCCGAACCCGAGCCTGTACAAGAAGAAGAGCCCGAACAGGAACCCGAGCCCGTTCCCGAAGAAGAGCCCAAGGAAGAGCCCGCGCCCGTCGCCGAGGAGGGGAGCGAGACCGACCGTCTCGAGAACATCACCGAGGAGGAGGGGACGGACGGCACCGTGCTTCGCGGCTACGACGCCCGCCGCCGTCGCTTCGTCGTCGTGCGCTTCGACAAGAGCTTTACCGCCCGCCTCATCCAAGCGGACGACACGACCAAGAGCTACTATTCGCAGATCAAGAACGAGATCCTCTCCTACGGCGCCAAGAGCCGCATGAGCTGGAAGAGGGAGACCTTCCGCATGGGGAGAAAGACCGTCGCGCGGATGCGCATGCGCGGAAAGACGCTCTGTTTGTACCTCGCGCTCGACGCCGCGGCGTATGACGGCACCAAATATAAGGTGGAGGACGTCTCGGACGTCTCCTCGAACGAGGGCGCGCCCTGCCTCTACCGCATCAAGAACGACCGCCGCGCCAAGTATTCCTCCGACCTCATCGCCGACGCGATGAAGGGCATCGGCGCCGAAAAGAAGGACCGTGCGGCGGAGGACTATGCCGCGGAGCTTCCCTACGAAACGCTGCAGGCGCTCCTTGCCCGCGGGCTGGTGAAGGAGATCGGCGTCTCGGAAGTCGGCGAGCCCGTTCCCGCCCCCGAAGAGGAGCCCGCACAGGTCGCAGCGGAGATCGCTCCCGCCGCCGAAGAAGAGCCCGCGGAGGAGCCCGAAGAGGAGCCCGTTTCCGAGGAGGAGCCGAAGGAAGAGCCCGTGCACGCCGTCGTTCACGAGGTGAAGGCGGCGGAGGCGCACACGATGATGGCAGACGAAGAGGCGCAAGCCTCCGTCGAAGAGGGCACGCGCCTTGCCGACAAGACCAAGGCCGCCATCGTGAATATCGACACCCTCTCCGAGTACTTCGCGGACGGCGAAACCATCGACCTCAAGGAGATGAAGAAGCGCATCCCCTTCCTCAACAAGAAGGTCACCTATGTGAAGGTGCTCGCACGCGGCACGCTCAACAAGAAATTCGTCGTCGAGGCGGACGACTTCTCCCTCGACGCGGTGAAGATGATCGTGCTCATGGGCGGGAAAGCCATCCGCTCCCGCAGGGCGTAAACATTGTAAAAAAACGCGGCTTTGTAAATTTCCCCGAAAGGGACAAGCGAAAGTAAGGAGGATTCATGCACAACACCGTAACGATTGGTGAGGACCTGATCTACGTCGGCGGAAACGACCGCCGCATCGCCCTCTTCGAGAGCGCGTTCCCCGTCCCGCGGGGCGTTTCGTACAATTCCTATCTTCTGCTCGACGAAAAGACCGTGCTGTTCGACACGGTGGATATCGCCGCGAGCGAGGTATTCTTCGAAAATCTCGGGCACGCGCTCGGCGGGAGGACGCTCGACTACCTCGTCGTCCACCACATGGAGCCCGACCATTCCGCGAGCTTCGTGCGGCTCCTCCAAACGTATCCCGATGTAAAGGTCGTCACCAATCAAAAGGTGAAGGGCATGCTCGCCAATTACTTCGGATTCGAACGGGAGGTGCTCCTCGTCAAGGAGGGGGATACCCTCTCCGTGGGCAAGAACACGCTCACCTTCGTCGTCGCCCCCATGGTGCATTGGCCCGAGGTCATGTTCACCTACATTCCCGAGAAGAAACTGCTCTTCTCGGCGGACGCGTTCGGCACGTTCGGGGCGCTCGGCGGCAGCGTTTTTGCCGACGAGGTGCACTTCGAGCGCGACTTTTTGGACGACGCGCGCAGGTACTACTTCAACATTGTCGGCAAGTACGGCGTTCAGGTGCAGAATGCGTTGAAGAAGGCGGCGGGGCTGGAGATTTCCACCATCTGCCCGCTGCACGGCCCCATTTGGCGGACGAAGGAGTCCATCGCGTGGTATCTTGCGAAGTACGACGTGTGGAGCAAGTACCTGCCAGAGGAGAAGGGCGTCGCCGTGTTCTATGCCTCGGTGTACGGGCACACGCAGAACGCCGCGGAAATTTTGGCGGCGGAGATCGCAAAGTGCGGCGTGACAGACGTGAAGGTGTACGACGTCTCTGTGACCCACATCAGCGAGCTTTTGTCGGAGGCGTTCCGCTATTCGCACGTCGTATTCGCTTCCACGACGTACAACAACGGCGTCTTTATCAGCATGGAGAATTTCCTCCGCGATCTGCAGGCGCACGCCTTCCAAAACAGGAAGTATGCGGTCGTCGAGAACGGCTCGTGGTCGCCGCAGGCGGGCGGGCTGATCGAGGAGACCGTCGGCGCGTGGAAAAACATGCGCAAGGTGGGGGAGAAAGTGACGCTCGTCTCCGCCGTGAAGGAAGAGACGAGGGAAAAGTTGAAAGCGCTCGGCGAGGCGATCGCCGAAGATGTGAAAAAGTAAAGGCGCCGCGCGAGACCATCGCCGCGGCGAAAATAAAAGGAGGATAGAGCTATGGCAAAATATGTGTGCACCGTCTGCGGCTACGAGTACGACGAGGCGACGGGCGACCCCGATAACGGCATCGCGCCCGGCACCAAGTGGGAGGATGTGCCCGACGATTTCTCCTGCCCGCTCTGCGGCGTCGGCAAGGAAGATTTCTCCAAAGAATAAGGGAAGAGGACAAAAAAGGCCTCCCCCCGACCCCCTTTTCGAAAAAAGGGGGTCGGGGGGAGGTTTTCATGTATCCCCGCCCGCCGGCCCTTCTGTGCCCGCGGGCGGGGAATTTACATATCTCTTCGTCCGAGCAGGTAATCCGCGCTTACCTCAAAGTAGTCGCACATGGCGACGATATAGCTCGCCTTGGGCTCATGAACGCCCCGTTCCCAAAAATCGACCGCCTTTTGGCTCGTCCCGATCTCCCTTCCGAGCTGTGCCTGCGAAAGTCCCTTTTCTGCCCGTAATTCCTTGATCCTTCTCGCTATCATGCAAATATTTTAGAAGAAATCTTCTTGAAATTATTGACAAAGAAGAAAACTTCTTATATAATGGTGGAAACAGGGGGTCGAAAATTGTCGAAAAGCGGCGTTTTTCGTCCCCGGGAGCGAGGGAAAGGAATGGTCGAAGTTATCCGGTTGAAATGCCCCACCTGCGGGCAGCCGCTTTCGATGGACATGAAGGAGTGCCCCTCCTGCATGGGGCCCGTCGTCATCACGAGTTTTCACAGCATCCAATCGTTTCCGCCCCTCAAGCTCAACAAGTATGCGGCGGAGTACAAGAGCGCTTTGCGGGAGGATCCCTCCAACACCGCCCTCAATCTCTCGGTGGCGATGTGCTATCTCAAGCTCAAGCTGTATTCCAACGCGCTGCCCTTCTTCGAGAAGGCGATCGTCGACAATTTCGATAATTCCGAGGCATATTTCTATGCCGCCGTCTGCCTGTTGCAGGGGAAGAAGCCGTTTGTGACGCTCCGCCCGACCATCGACAAGATCCTCGAGTATTGCAACGCGGCGGTCATGATCGAGCCGAGGGGCATCTACTACTATTTCATGGCATACGTCAAGTACGACTATTTTGCGCGCAAGTACTTCCGCACCTCGCCGAGCTATACCGAGCTCTTGCAGACGGCGCGGCAGGCGGGCGTTTCGCATTACGATATCGGGCTCTTGTTCGACATTCTCGGCGTGGAGCAGCCCGATGAGCTGAAGTAAAACGATCTCGCGGTTGTCACGGATCGCGGTCAAAAAATTTGATTTCATAAGGAGAAAGTCGTAGTTATGGGTTACGCAACAAAGGATCAATTGAAAGTACTTTGCAAGGGTAAGACGGACGCGCAGAAGAAGACCATCGAGTATTTCTGCAAACAGCCGGGCTGCATGTCCAAGATCATCTCCGACAGCGAATATCTGCAATTGGTGGAGGCGAAGAAGAAGCAGCTCGACCTTCGCAAGAAGGCGCTGCAGAAGATCGGTCTCGACGAGAGCGAAGTGAGCGAGATCAAGCCCGCCATGTTCGAAGGCTTCTATTTCAAGAATGCCTATGCGAAACAGGTCGGCGACAGATATGTGAGCTCTTCCTACCAGGTCGCGTGGCTGTTCTTCTCTTCGACGCAGGTCTATATTTACAGATGCACCTTCAATATGGACGACGACAAAAAGACCGAGAGCACGGACGAATTCTTCTATAAGGACGTCACCTCCTTCTCGACGAGCAGCGAGACCGAGGAATCCAAAGCCGTCGGCGGCAACAAGATCGAGGTCACGAGCAACAAATTCTGCATGGTCGTCCCCGGCGACAAGCTGTATGTGGCTATGGACGGCGTCGCGGACTCCGAAGCCATCATCCAGGCGATGAAGCAAAAGCTCAGAGAGAAAAAGATGTAACGGGAAAGGATCTCTGTTTCGTGGCGAACAGAGGTCTCCCTCTTCTCGGCGGAGACTATGGACGAAGAAATCAAAGTTATCCGCGTGATCAACGATCCCGAGCACTGTAGGGCGACGGCCCCGCGGCCGCGCGTGCTTACGCGCCCGAAAATACATTATTGGCTCGTCCCGCTCTACCTTGCGGGACATTTTGCCACGTCTTGGCTCGTGATGTTCGCCGTCGGGGCGGCGGTCTACCGCGGGGCTTCCCAAGCGGCGGACTTCGCCAATACCTATTCGTGGATGCTCCTTTTGGCGCTGTTTTTGCTCCTTTTGCGCTTCCCCTGTATTTTTTGCGTGCGCATGTACCAACGCTACGCCAAGGCGGAAGTGCGCCTGCGTTGCTTTATGACGCCCTCCTGCTCCGAATACGCCATTCTCGCTTTCCGCAAGTACGGCGCCATCGTCGGCGGGATCAAGACGATCGGACGGTTGAAACGGTGCCACCCACCCGGCGCGATCGATTACCCGTGATGGGCGCAACAACCTCCCCCTGTCTCCCCCTCCTTAAAAAGGAAGGGGATTTCAATAATGTGACTTGCCCACCCCTCGAGGGGTGGGTGCCCCGCAAGGGGCGGAAGGGGTGTTTCCCAATAACAATGCCACCCCCTCAGTCGCGCAAGGGCAGCGCGGCAGCTGTCTCACGCGGGTTGAGGCCCGCGTTCGGTCAGCATTTGCCCGTACATATGGGCAAATGCCAAGAAAATTTTGCGCCAAAGATTATTAACCTTTGGCAGAATACAAAATTTTCCCCTCAAGGGGGCGCCAAGGGTGGTACGTTGTCATTTCGAGCGGAGCGCAAGCGAAGTCGAGAAATCTCATAATGAAGGTAAAGATGCCTCCACTACGGTCGGCATGACATTTACTACGCTCGGCATGACCTTATTGGAACGCGCGCGAGGCGGAATGAGGCAGAGACGCCTTCCTTCGGCGCGGCTGCCCTTTTCAAATCACGAGAAAAATCCGCAAAACCGACCGAAAAGCAGTTGCTTTTTCGGCGGGGGTGTGCTATAATCAAACAGTCTGCGGAATGCCGCGGGCAAATCCACATTTTCGGTCGCGCCGCTCGCCGTGCTTCGTAAATCTTTTCCTGCGAAGAAAGGAGCGGAACTGTCGCGCCGGAGAGAGGAGAAACGGAGGAAATATGGCAGTTATCACCATGAAGCAGCTTCTCGAAGCGGGTGTCCATTTCGGGCATCAGACGAGAAAGTGGAACCCGAAGATGAAGAAGTACATCTTCGCCGCGCGGCACGACATTCACATCATCGACCTCGAGCTCACCGCGAAGCTCATCGAAGAGGCGTACACCTTCGTCGTGGAGAGCGTGAAGGCGGGCAAGACCGTCCTTTTCGTCGGCACGAAGAAGCAGGCGCAAGACGCCATCAAGGAAGAGGCGGAGCGCTGCGGGCAATACTATGTGAATTCCCGCTGGCTGGGCGGCACGCTCACCAATTTCAAGACCATCCGCTCCCGCATCGACTATCTCGAAAAGTTGGAGAGAATGGAGGAGAGCGGGGAATTCGACCTTCTCCCCAAGAAGGAAGTTTTGGGGCTCAAGAAGGAAATGGCGAAGCTCACCGAGAATTTGGGCGGCATCAAGTCCATGCGCACCCTTCCCGGCGTGATGTTCGTCGTCGACCCCCACAATGAGGACATTGCCGTCGCAGAGGCGCGCAAGCTCCACATTCCCATCGTCGCCATCACGGATACCAACTGCGATCCCGACTTGGTGGACTACGTTATCCCCGGCAACGACGACGCGATCCGCGCCATCAAGCTCATCTCGTCGGTGATGGCGAACGCCGTCATCGAGGCGACGGAGGGCGTCACGCCCGTTCCCGAAACGCCCGCAGAGGCGCCCACGGATGCGCCCGCCGAAGCTGCCGCAGAGGCTCCCGCGGCGACCGAAGAATAAGGAGGAAAAAAGTCATGGCAACGATTTCCGCAAAGGACGTAATGAAGCTCCGCGAACAGACGGGCGCGGGCATGATGGATTGCAAGAATGCGCTGAACGAAGCCGAGGGCGATTTCGAGCGCGCGGCGGATATTCTGCGCGAACGCGGCATTGCGAAGGCGGCAAAGCGCGCTTCCAAGATCGCGGCGGAGGGCATCGTGTACGCCCTCGTAGAAGGCAGCAAGGGCGTCCTCCTCGAAGTCAATTGCGAGTCCGACTTCGTCGCCAAGGGCGAGAAGTTCCACGAGATCGTCGATGCCGTCGCAAAGCAGATCCTCGCGACGACGCCTTCGAGCGTCGAAGAGCTCCTCGCCTCCGACATGGGCGGGAAAACCATCGAGAGCTTCGTGCAGGAGCAGACGGGCGTCATCGGCGAAAAGCTCTCTGTGCGCCGCTTCGCGCTCGTGGAGACGAACGGCTTCGTCGAGACCTATATCCACATGGGCGGCACCATGGGCGTCATTTTAGACATGGATTGCCCCGAGAACGACAAGAACAAGGCGCTCGCGCACGAGCTCGCTCTGCACGCCGCCTTCACCAAGCCCACCTACCTCACCAAGGACGAGGTGCCCGCCGAGGCGCTCGAGAGGGAGAAGGCCGTCCTCAAGCAGGAGGTCATCAACGAGGGCAAGCCCGAAGCCATTGCGGAGAAGATCGTTCTCGGCAAGCTCGGCAAATTCTACGAGGAAAACTGCCTGTTGGAGCAGAAATTCGTCAAGGACGACAAGGTGAGCATCACCCAGCTCATCAAGCAGGCGGGGCTGCCCGTTACGGCGGTGAAGTCGGTGGTCTACTTCGTCATGGGCGAAGGGCTCGAGAAGAAGAGCGAGGACCTCTCCGAGGAAGTCGCCAAGCAAGTCGAGGCAATGAAGAAGTGATCGCCGCGCTTGCTCTGAAAAAGGCATAGCGCAAGCGAGTACAACCGAAGCACAACCGAAATACAACTGAAATACGACGGAAATACAAGCGAAAAGGCGGGTCTATCCCTGCCTTTTTTCTTGTATAAAGAAAACCCCCGGATAGTCCGGGGGGTTCAGGTAAGGCTAAGCCGATAAGGATGACAAAGGAACT
>CANRHI010000040.1 GCA_947630365.1 uncultured Clostridia bacterium | reverse complement strand
CAAATGCCAAGAAAATTTTGCGCCAAAGATTATCAACCTTTGGCAGAATGCAAAATTTTCCCTCAAATAGGGGAGCCAAGGGGGGAAATCCCCCTCCCCTTTGGGGTGGGGGACGCAGGGGGAGGGTGCAATGGGGGCGCAAATTAGAACCTTCTTTTCGTTGACTTTTTGCGAGATATCAAGTATAATGGACGAGATCGACAAAAGGAAACACGGCTATGAGAAGATTTTTTACGAGTGAGAGCGTCACGGAGGGGCATCCCGACAAGGTGTGCGACAATATTTCGGACGCGATTTTGGATGAGCTCCTTCGCCTCGACCCCTATGCGCGGGCGGCGGTGGAGTGCTGTGCGGCGTACAACACGCTCATGATCGCGGGGGAAGTGACGAGCACCGCCAAGGTGGACTATGAGAAAATTGCCCGCGGCGTCATCGAGCGCATCGGCTATCGGGCGGGGGATTTCGCCTTCGACAAGTGCAAGGTGAACGTCCTCATCCATGCGCAGTCGCCCGATATCGCCCTCGGGGTGGATAGCTCCCTCGAGAACAAGGCGGGGGGCGAAGCGAGCGATCTGTTGGGCGCGGGCGATCAGGGTATGATGTTCGGCTATGCGTGCCGCGAGACGGAGGACCTCATGCCTCTTCCCATCCTCCTCGCCCATCAGCTTGCGGCGAGGCTCACGGAGTATCGCAAAAAAGGCGTTTTGCCCTACCTTCGCCCGGACGGAAAGACGCAGGTCACCGTCGAATACGAGGGAAAGACCCCCGTGCGCGTGGACACCGTGGTCATTTCCGCCCAGCACAACACCAAAGTGACGCACGATCAAATCGAACGCGACATGAAGGAGATGGTGAAGAAGGTCATCCCTTCGAACCTTCTCGACGAAAATACCAAGTACTTCATCAACCCGACGGGCAGATTCGAGATCGGCGGCCCCGAGGGGGATTCGGGGCTCACGGGGCGGAAGATCGTCGTGGATACCTACGGCGGCAGGTGTGCGCACGGCGGCGGGGCGTTCTCGGGAAAGGACCCGACCAAGGTCGATAGGAGTGCCGCGTACATGGCGCGCTATGTGTGCAAGAATTTTGTTGCGGCGGGGCTCGCCGAGGAAATGGAGCTGCAGATCGCCTACGCCATCGGCGTTGCCAACCCCGTTTCGGTATTCGTGGACACCTTCGGCACGGGAAAGCTGCCCGACGACCGCCTCGCCGAGATCGTGAAGGCGGAATTCGATCTTCGTCCGGCTGCGATCATTTCCACGCTCGGGCTCCGCGCGCCCATCTACGCGCAGACGGCTGCCTACGGGCACTTCGGCAGAGACGCCTTCCCGTGGGAGAGGACGGACCGGATTTCCGATTTGCAAAAATATCTCGGGTGAAGGCGGGCGAATGAAGAGGGAATCGACTAAAAAAATCGCAAGGGGCGCGGCGCGGGAAATTTCGCTCATCGCGCTCGGCGTGGCGCTCATCACGGTGTGCGCGTGGATCTCCATTCCCGTCGGCGAGGTGCCCTTCACCCTGCAAACCTTTGCGGTGGCGGCGGTCGGCGGACTGCTCGGCGTGAGAAGGGGAACGCTCGCCGTGCTCGTCTATATTCTGATGGGGCTGGTCGGCGTGCCCGTGTTTACGGGCTTCCGCCCCGGCATCGTCGCTCTCATGGGCGCGACGGGGGGATATATCGTCGGATTTTTGTTCGCGGCGCCCATTTCGGGGGCGGCAAAAAGCCTCCCCGTGAAGAGGAATGCGGCGCGTGTCGCCGTCCTTTGGGCGATGAATTTGCTCGGGCTCGCCGTGTGCTACTTCTTCGGAACGGCGTGGTTTTTGGTCGTGCTCGGCGGCGGCAATGCGGGCGCGATGGGTTTGGGCGCGGCGCTCATGCTCTGCGTGGTGCCCTATATCGTCCCCGATTGCATCAAGCTCTTTCTCGCCGCGCTTCTCACCGTCCGCCTCGAGAAATATGTGAAATGAGGAAGGCGTGAATTTCAACCTCCCCCTGTATCCCCCTCCTTACAAAGGAAGGGGATTTTGTCTGTGTTCCCACTGCTCCTCCTTACAAAGGAAGGGGATTTTTCCTACAATTTATCCCCCTCCCTTTGGGGTGGGGGACACAGGGGGGGAGGGGATGCCCAATTGTCATGCCGCCCCGCGCGCATTCTATTCCTATCGAAGCGCGGCACGAGCCCACAGGGCGAAGTAGCGCAGTCGAGGCATCTCCACCTTATTTGAGATTTCTCGACTCCGCTTACGCTCCGCTCGAAATGACAGCCCCTTGCTTCCCCTGAGAAGGGAAGTATCCGCCTTGGCGGGGGATAGGGTTAAAAGAACCCCTCAGTCGCGCAAGGGCAGCGCGCCAGCTCCCCTTAAATAGGGGAGCCAAGGGGCATAGTGGAATCCCCCTCCCCTTGGGGGGTGGGGGACGCAGGGGGAGGGGGAGAAAAGATTTCTCTCGGCAAAGGAATGTTTCAAAAAAACTTTCCCAAAATGCTTGACAAGCAATACTATGCAATGTATAATATTCTACAAAGAGGGGTGTGAATGGATATCCAAATGAAAAAGGGGCTGCTGGACGTATGCGTGCTGGCGCTCCTCGATAGGGGAGATTCCTACGGCTATGAGCTCGTCACCGAGCTCTCCGCCGTGGTGGAGGTGTCCGAGTCGACGCTGTACCCCATTTTGAAGCGGTTGGAAGCGGGCGGGCTGCTCACGACCTATTCGTGCGAGCACAACGGCAGGCTTCGCCGCTACTACCGCATCACGTTTTCGGGGAAGAAGCGCCTTGCGCAATTCTCCGAGGAATGGGACGAGCTCGAGAAGATCCACGATTTCATCGCTGGAGGAAGATCATGAAAAAGAAAACGTATTTGAAGGCGCTCGCAAGGGCGTTGAGGGGCGTGCCCGCACGCGAGAGGGAGGACCTCGTCTCCTATTACGACGAGCTCATCGAGGATCTCTTCGAACAGGGGAAGAGCCCGCGGGAGGTCTTTGCGGAGCTCGAGCCGCCCGAAAAAGTTGCGGAAAATTATCTTCGGGATCTTGCCCCCGAGAGCGGCGCAGACGAAAAACGGGGGTACCATGTCCGAAGGAAGCCCTCACTTTTTGCGCGCATCCTATTCGGCACGCTCGCCGCCGTTGCGACCACCGTGCTCGCTTCGCTCATTCTCGCATTTGCCGCGTCCGCCTTGGCGTTGGCGGTCGCGGGCGTGTACATCCTCGCCGTCTCCTTCGGGCTCCTCTTCGCGGGGCACGCCGCGCTCTTCTTCGCACAGATCGGAATGGCGGTTTCGTCGTTCGCCCTCGGGATGCTCTTCGAAGTCCTCACCCTTGTCCTTGCAAGGCTGCTTGCGGGCATGTGGCGGCTCGTGACGGGGAGCGGCAAGCGCTCGAAGCCCATGAAGAAGGGGGTATGGCGCATCGCGATCGCGGGAGGTGCAATGCTGCTTGCGGGCGGGATCCTCTTTACGGCTTGCTTCGGCGCGCTCCGCTTCGACAGTCAAAAACTTGCGGTGGGGGAAGGGATCGCCGTTCACGGGGAAACGCTCGATATTTCCGACGCGCTCTCCCTGCAGGCGGACAATTTTTCGGTCGCCGTGAAGAGGTCGGAGGACGAGACCTGCAAGCTCGTCTACCGCGATTTCCCCGAGAGCCCAAGGCGGTTTGCCTTCGAAAACGGGAAGGCGACGCTGGGCAGCGGGGACCAAATCTTTTCGGCTTCGTTCGAACTCCAATGGCGCCGCGGGATCTTCATCGGTCTGATCTCGGAAGATCTGCACGAGGCGGAGCTCTATCTCCCCGCTTCCTTTTCGGGCAAGCTCGACGTGCAAGTGGCGACGGGATCGATTTCCGTCGCGGATCTGGAATGCTCGGAGCTCGTCGCGGAGACAAAGACGGGCGAGGTTTGCCTCGACAAAGTCACCGCCGAAACGGTCTCGGCAACGACGAAAACGGGGGCGATCGAGCTCAAAGACGTCACCGGGACGCGCGTCTCGGTCTCGACGGCGACGGGGGCGATCGAGCTCAAGGACGTTGCAGGGACCCGCGTGTCTGCTTCGACATCGACGGGGGCGATCGAAATTTCGGGTCTCGACGCCGACGACATCTCCCTGCGCACAAGCACGGGGAGCGTCGGGGGGACGATCCTCGGCAGCGAGGCCGACTACACCGTCGAGGTGGAGGTGGGCACGGGCGCGTGCAACTTGCACGACAGGCAGGGAGGAGAGAAGAGGCTCGAGGTCCGCGTCGGCACGGGATCCATCGACATCAAATTTCTCGGATGATTTTTCAAGGGCCGCGGGCGGAACACCTCCGCCCGCGAAAAATTTCTCCGCAATACTTGACATGGGACATAATTTGGGGTATAATTAAGCCACGAGAAACATACTATATCATGGAGGGAGAACGATGACGATCATTCCCATGCGGGATCTCAAGAACACGGTGGAAGTCGAGCGCCGTTGCGCGGAGGAGAAGGGGCCCGTCTTTGTCACCAAAAACGGCTACGGAAGATTGGTAGTCATGGATATCGACTATTACGAACGGACGATGAGCCTGCTTCACGAGGCAAGAATGGTGAAGGAGGGGCTCGAGGATCTGGCGCTTGGCAAAACCGTCGAGGGCGCCGATGTAAGGAAAAATTTGGGTGCGAAATATGGCTTCTGATTTTTCCTGCGTATTTACCGAGCGCGCCGAGCGAGACCTCGACGAGATCCTCGGATACATAACCGACGAACTGAAAAATCCAAGCGCGGCAGCGGGATTGGGCGAAAAAATCTTTGGATCGCTCCAAACGATTTGTTCCTTTCCCGAGACGGGGGCGCTCGTCGACAACGAATATATTCCCGATAAAACGGTGCGAAGGGCGCTCGTAGAAAATTACATTTTGTACTACAAGCCCGACTTTTCCAAGAGCGTCATCTATGTTCTTCGCATCGTCTACGGGTATCGGAATTTAGACGCCGTTTTCCGTCCTTCCCCCTGAAATTTCCGCAACCGGTTGCTTCCGATTTGACAAAAAAATACATTTTCCGAAAAAAGTTCGCAATGGCGAACTTTTTTCACATAGGGGTGCAAAAAACAGTTGACAGGGGGGAGAGGGTGTGATAAAATGGGCACAGTTCGCAAATGCGAACACGCCGAATTTCCCCATGCGGGGTATTTTTTCGGGGCAGGTGTTCGCCAATGCGAACAAATTTACGCGAAGCGTGTTCGCCATGGCGAACAACAAGGAGACGACATGCCGCTTTTACTCGCACCCATCGGGCAGGAAGTCAAGATCGTGCGCATCATCGCCGACGAAAAAACCAAAAAGCATCTCGGGAGCCTCGGCATTTTGGTGCAGGGCACCATCACGGTGCTTTCGTCGAGCGGGGGGAGCACGGTCTGCCGTGTGAAGGAAGGGCGGCTCGCCCTCGACAGAAACGTTGCCTCGCGCATTTATGTGGCATAGAGACAGTACTGTAGCATAGGAGGTAAAAAATGCTCAAACCGTTAAGTGAATTTTCCGTCGGCGAGAAGGGGGTCATCAAGACCGTCTCGGGCGAAGGAAGGGTAAGGAGGCGTCTGTTCGACATGGGCGTGACGCCGGGCGCCGAAGTGATGCTCCGCAAGAAAGCGCCGCTGGGGGACCCGTTGGAGGTGACCATCCGCGGCTATGAGCTCACTCTTCGAAAGTCGGAGGCGGAGCTCGTCTCCATGGAGGTGAAGAAATGAAGAAGTTTGCCTTGGCGGGCAACCCCAACTGCGGGAAATCCACGCTCTTCAACCTTCTCACGGGCTCCACGGCGTATGTCGGGAACTGGCCCGGGGTGACCGTGGATAAGCGCGAGGGCACCTATAAAAAGGGGGAAGAGCCCGTAAAGATCGTCGACCTTCCCGGCATCTACTCGCTCTCGCCATACACGCCCGAGGAGGTCATCTCCCGCAACTTCATCCTCGATGAAAAGCCCGACTGCGTCATCAACATCGTGGACGCGACCAACTTGGAACGCAACCTGTACCTCACGACGCAGCTGATGGAGATCGACGTCCCCATCGTCATCGCGCTCAACATGATGGACGCGGTGGAAAAGAGCGGCGACGAGCTCGACGCCAAGGAGCTCGAAAAGAAGATCGGGCTGCCCGTGGTCTCCATTTCCGCGCTCAAGGCGACGGGCATAAAAGAGCTCATGGACCGCGCCATCTCCGTTTGCACCGAAAGACGGGAGGGGAAAACGGTGCTGCACGACAGCCCGCTCGCCCACCTCGTGCGGGACGTGACCATCGCCTTAAAGGGCGCGAAGGTGGAGGCGCCGCTCTTCCACGCCGTCAAGCTCGCCGAGATGGACGAGATCGAGACGGGCATGCACCCCGAGCTCGTGAAGATGGTCGACGAATTCAAGGCGACCTTCCAGGACGACACCTTCGGGGACGACTTGGAAGCCGTCGTCGCCGACGCGCGCTATAAGTACATATCGGCAAATTACTCCTCCGCCTACCGCAAGAAGCACGGGGGAGAGAAGCTCTCCAAGAGCGACAAGGCGGATAAGATCCTCACCCACCGCATTTGGGGAATTCCCATCTTCCTCGTCATCCTCTTCGCCATCTTCCACCTCACCTTCTCGGAGGACCTCTTCTTTATGAGCGCCATCTCGGGCGGAAGGCTTCCCTCGCTGTTTGCGGCGGTCGAAGAGGGCGGGCTCGGCTGGGAGGAGAACGCATGGACGACGCTCGTCGCCTGTTTTTACGACGGCGCGGTATTCTCCCCGGGCGTCATTCTGACGAATATTTGGACATGGTGCCTCGATTGGGTGGGGGAGCTCCTCTCCATCGCCACCGCGAACGCGCCCCTTTGGGTGGGCAGCTTTGTGGGAGACGGCATTTGGGGCGGCCTCTCGGCGGTCCTCGGATTCCTTCCGCAGATCCTCACCTTGTTCCTCTTCTTCTCCATTTTGGAGGACTCGGGCTACATGGCGCGCGTCGCCTTCATTATGGACCGCATTTTCCGCCGCTTCGGGCTCTCGGGCAGGGCGTTCATGCCCATGATCATGGGCTTCGGGTGCTCGCTTCCCGCCATGATCAACACGAGGACGCTCGCCGACGATCGGGAGAGAACGGCGACCATCCGCGTCATCCCCATGTTCTCGTGCGGGGCGAAGCTGCCCATCCTCACCGCCATCGCGGGGGGCATCGTGAGCTTTTTCGGAGTGGGGAATGCCGACCTCATCACCTACGGAATGTACCTCGTCGGCATCGTGACGGCGGTCATCTGCGTCATTTTGATGCGGAATACGACCATGCGCGGCGAAGTCCCGCCCTTCATCATGGAGCTTCCCGCCTACCACCTGCCGCTCTTCAAGGGGTTGATGATCCACCTGTGGGATAAGACCAAGCACTTCGTCAAGAAGGCGTTCACCATCATCTTCGCCTCGACCATCGTCATTTGGTTTTTGTCCAACTTCTCGTGGAATTGGCACTTCCTGCCCGAAGAGATCGAATTCGAAGGGGAGACCGTGCTCGTCAACCTCCATACCGACCAAAGCATTTTGGGCTCGCTCGGCATGCTCATCCAGCCCATCTTCACCCCGCTCGGGTTTGGCTCGCAGCTGAAGGCGTTCGGCTGGGTGTTCGCCGTCGCCGCCATCACGGGGCTGGTCGCCAAAGAGAACGTCATCGCCACCTTCGGCACCCTCGCGGCGTGCGTCGCGGGAGGCTATGTCGCCACCGAAGAGGGCATCGCCGAGGCGGTCACCATGATCTCGGCAACGGGCATCACCATCCCCGCGCTCATCTCGTTCATCGCCTTCAATATGACGACCATTCCCTGTTTTGCCGCCTGCGCCACCGCAAGGGCAGAGCTTCCCAAGGGGAAATTCAAGTGGACGCTCCTCTTTTGGGTGTGCGCTTCCTACATCACGGCGACCTCTATCTACCTCGTCGGCAGCTGGTGGTGGACGGTGTTCATTCTCCTCGCCGTCGCCGCGGCAGCCGTCACGGGCATCGTGATGTGGAACAAAAAGCACCCCGTGGAGGCGCGCGAAGCTGTCCAAGGCGCGGAAGGCGTTCCCACGGTCAAAACCGAGGACGCGAAAGGTGCCGTGATCGCGGAAGCCGCTTCGGCAGACGCCGCGAAGAACGTTGAAAAGGACGCGAAGGAGGACAAGAAATGAGCTGGTGGGAAATCCTCATCATCGTGCTTGCGGCGGGATTTGTGGTCGCCGTGACGGTGGGCTCCATCGTCCGCAGGAAGCACGGCAAATCGGGCTGCGGCTGCGACTGCTCTTCCTGCCCCTCGTGCCCCCATTGCACCTCGTCCAAGAAGTGAATTTCAACCTCCCCCTGTATCCCCCTCCTTATATAAGGAAGGGGATTCTGTCTTTTGTCCCCCTCCAAAAAGGAAGGGGATTTTTGTATGGAAGCTGCCCCCTTTGAAGGGGGCGGCTCCCGCGGAAGCGGGTGGTGGGGGTTGCCCCGAGTGAGCGGTGGGAATTTTACCCCCACCTGTCTCGCTACGCTCGCCACCCGCCCCCATAAATAGGGGCAGGTGTACGCCTTGGCTGGAGGCAGGGGGAGGGGTGCTAAATATAGTGAATATTGGTGAAAAAAATGGCGAAAATATGGAGAAAAACGCATTTGTCATATATTTTCATGATTAAAAATGTTTGACAATGGGGGGGGGTGAGGTGTTAAGATGTTTCCGTCATATGCGTGCGCGTGCGCGGATTTTGGCATGCGCTTTGCAAGTTTTCTATGACATGTCCTTCGTTCTTCGTCGAACAAAAGGAAAAGGAGAAGAGAATATGAGAGGAAAAATTGCGACCTACAGCGGCGCAAGAAGGGTGCTCCTTTGGGTGTGCATCCTGCTTTTTGCCGTTTCGACGTCGCTTTTCATGGCGTTCACGTTCCAGCGTGCCGACGCCGTGGAGGAAGGCGTCCTCGAAGGCAATACCGCCGAGTACACCTTTGCAACTCTCACACGAAATGATGATGTGTGGGAGGATGGTTGGGAGAGCGATTTTCCTTGGGAATATGACACTGAAACCAATACTTGGTCAAATGGTTCTCGGAATATGTTACAGACTTCCAAACAACCGAGCAGTTTTGTGAGTTATGACACATTGCGTCTTGTTGTTACAAAGGGCGGACAGGTGTCATTTCAATTGATATGCAATGAAGTGACAGATTACATGTCGGACGCATGTTATCTGTGGAAACAAGATTCCAGCGGAGATAATCGGGAAGATTATTTTGCACGTTGGAGCGACGGAGATTTTTTGCCGTCAGAGGATTTTAATATAGATGTCGAGGTGGGTGATATCGTCTGTATATGTCTCTCCAATGGTGGCATCGATTCCTATAACGACTTTGAAATCAAGGGCTTAAAGAGACCGCAGGAGGGATTTCTCAATCAGCAAATCACTTTCACGGCGAATGCGGGCGAGCATGGCACTGTTTCCTATGGGGAACAAACGGATAAATCCGTTGCGGGGTCATTTTCGTATGGCGAAACGAAGACGGTGAAAGCGATTCCCGAGGAAGGATATATTTTTTCACGCTGGAAAGACCAATACGGGAATACTTTGACCGATGGGGACGAGCTTACACTCCGCAAGTGGAATGAAACATATGTTGCGGAATTCGAAAAAGAGGGGGCTACTTACGACCCCGCGAAATGGGAATATACGGAAGACGGAGACACCTACACCTCAAAAGTAAGTGTGCAAAAAGAAGAGGTCAGCTTAACGGTCGGATTTAACGGGAATGCCGTAATTTTCTTTGACTACTTGTTGCCGACAAAGGGCTCGGTGAATGTTGTCCTTGACGGGAAGTATCGGTATAACAATACCTACGGTATTTGGTATGATAGCGATGCGGGAGACGGCGCAACATGGAAACCTTTCGCTTATCAAATAGAGGAGAATTCGGAGAGAACGCATAAGTTGGAAATTCGTTTCCAAATGACGGATACCTCAATTGCCCAAATCAAAATACGCAATCTCAAGATAGAGAGGGACCCTGCGACGACGACAATGTCGGTAAAGTACAATGAGAAATTTGCCGATGTCTACATGTTCCCCATGATCGAATACCGCAGCCTCAGTACTGACCAAAGTACGGGTGTCAATATTCGTGATAAAAACAGCCCGTATATTGTTGACGCAAATCGTCTCGGCTCGGAACAGCAGAAAACGGTTATCGTGGGGTTGCGTTATGCCGTCGTGGGCATCCGCAAAGCAAGCGTCACTTCTTCCATTCTCCCTTCCCAATCTACGAGCGTCGTTCTCACTTCGCTCTCCACGGAACAAGGGGAGGAGATCTTAAAAGGAAATTCCGACATTCTTTTCTCTTGTTTTGAAGAGCCGCGGAATGGAGATGTGATTTCCGCCACTTTCAGCAATGGGAAAATCGACTATCTGACAGCGACGACATCTGCACGGGGAAGCGTGAATGGCTCTGTCATTCAAATGAATTTTGAAGAAAAAGCGCCCATGCCCGAAGTTTCCGCCATGATCACGGCGGGGGGAAGCACGGAACCCGAAAAGCAACTTACCAACGGCGAGACGCTTGCCCTTCCGTTCGGCGAGACAAACGGCGTCAATATTGTGTTGAGCGACTACCCCGTCGAAGAGGATTTTGTCAGCAAGACGACATTCGGTGGGACGACTTTGCAGGAGCTCGGAATTCAGCTTCGCAGCGATGTAGACAAGCTGTATTTCACCCTTCCCGCAAATATTCAGGAAAATAAGGACCTCATTATAAGCTACGGTTGCGAAGGGTACTCCGACAGCGACCCCTTTATCGTACACATTCGCATTCAGCCAGAAGGGACGATGGGGGAAAACCTGCACTATTTCGGCAACATTGCAGTTGAGGACGGCGGATCTTATTCAAACGGTACGGCCGGAACAAACGCATGGGAATTTGCGCCCGACCGTTACGATGAACAGCTCGAGGGGCGGTATGCATACCGTGCTTTGAATTACAGCGATGAAGACACCGCTTCTTGGAGATATGTAAGCAATCTCAAACTTACCGTTACGGGCGGCGGCTCGCTCTATTTCGAAGTCAAAATGGAGGGCTACGGTGTAAATAACACGTGGTTGCTTTACAGTTTCGATACAAAAATCGACAGAAATCCGACGAGCTCGGGCGCGAACCCTGCGACGGGCGGCGGAAAAGCTCTTCTCTATACCGCTAATTCAAAATACGATCAAGTTACGGTCGCCGATGGGTTGAGCGGCGTGAATTTGGCGTCGATCGGAAACGATTGGTATTCCGTGACGGTCTCTCTCGAGGTGCTTTACGGCAGCGCAGTTCCCGATGACAGCGAAACGGTGCTCTATCTCGGCTATGGCGTTGTAAACGGCAATGGACTTAGCGGCGAATTCGTCATCCGCAACATCGGATACAGCCAAACGAAATCGCACATCACCTACGGCATGAAAGGCGCCGAGAATGCAGACGGCACCGTGACAGCCATGGCGGGTTCCGAGGCCTATGTGGGCGGCTCGGAGATCGGGGACGGCTCTCGCCTCTACTTTACCGTCTCGGTCGGGGCGGACTACGAATTTTATGCGTGGGTCGACGGAGCGGACAATATCCTTTCCTTTGAACAAAGCTACACGCACTTTGTAGACGGCGATGCCTCTGTCTATGCGGTTATAGCGCCAAAGGATGCCTACAAGCTCCGTATCCGCGGTAAATTCTTTGAGACTCTCAAGTCGGCAATAGAAAGCGCCCAAAAGAATGATGAGATCATTTTCATCAAGGACTATCAGCTCACCGCGGCAGAGGCGGGGGAAGGGCTTACGATCCCCTCGGACGTAAAGCTTATCCTTCCGATCGACGAAGAGGGGACGTATTACGTCGAAGGCGGTGTGACCGAACGCGTTGTATGGGAGGTGGAAGCGAATTACCAATACCGTAAGCGCGTTGTCACCGTGGATGAGGGCGTTACCCTTACGGTTAAGGGAGCGATTTATGTCGGCGGCACGTTACACAGACCGACCCACTCCGCTCAGGCACACACCTCGGGCAATTATGCGGAGCTTGTTCTCAACGGCAAAATTGTCGTTTCCAACGGCGGTAGGTTCGATACAAACGGCAGAGTGACGGGCAAGGGCGGCATTATCGCCCGGAACGGCGGGAATATTTACCAGCCTTTCCTCATTCTCGACTTCGCGGGCGGCACGAACACCTCGGGGCTCTTCACGCTTCATCAAACGCCCTTCAGCCGTTATGCAATGGTGAATATCCAGTGCGAAAATGGCTACACCATCGAATACGGCGGCGTTCTCTACGGGCACGCTTCGCTCTATGCGTTGAGCACGTACACAACGATCGACCAGCCCTTTATCTCTTACATCGGGAAAAATGCGGCGAATGTGGAAGGTATCCTTTCCCTTATCAATTTGAAGGAGGGGGCAAGTGCGCACGTCGTCTACGATAATTCACACGCCAAGATCGCCGACGAGCAATCGCTGAATAATACGGTGGACATCGGGCAAACGACGATCACGCTCACGGGCGGAGCGACGGCGGGCTATATGACCTTCCCGTTTGGCATTACCACGAAGGATGTGCACTTCTCCATTCCCTACAATTATAGCTTGATTTTGGAGGCAGACGCGGAGGGGAAGAACGGAAATTACGAAATCCTCTATGATTATAAGCTCATGCCCGGCGCTTCGATTTGGGTCAAGAGCGGAGCGACGCTCACTTTGAACGCCAACCTTCTTGTCTATGACGGATTTATCAATTCCGACATGAGCGGAAAGACTTACCCTAAGGCGGATAAGCTCTCCGGCGCCGGCTATTCGACCGCGGCAAATTTGATCGTGGACGGAAAACTTATTATCGGCAAGCGTACCGACGGGAGCGGCAAGCCTGTTACTTTCCTCGGCGCAATTCAGTCAAAGACCGCAGGCGCGGTCATACAGATCGACGAGACGGCTGTTCTTGAAGGGAAAATCGAGGACGGCGGCATGACGGGCTACGATTGCAACTATGCCGAATTCCAAAGCAGCGCACGCGTTTGGGACCTTGTTCATAAACAGGTGGCGAAGCTCGAGGCGGGTCGCAATTATACTTCCGTGGATATGGAAGGCTCGTGGACGCTTCCTGCCCTCTCTATTCGCTATGCGAGAAATTGCAAGGCGGGAGAAGAGGCGGCCCCCGATTTCCCTGCGGTCGCAGGAGATCTTTTGAGCTCGGGGCGCGCGGGGCACGTCTATGAGAATTGGTCGACTATGACGGTCGACACTATGTCGGGCGCTTGGCGCGTCGACCATGCGGAACATCAGCTCGATTGGACGCTCCGGGAAGGGGAAAAGCCCACGAAGGAGAATCCGTTCACAACGCTCGAGCGCGAATGCCCCGAGCTCGGTTGCGGGCACAAAGAGAGCCGGCAACTGCTCTGGAATTTTGCCGACCTCGGCAAGCAGACCTACAAGGGGGCAGAATTTTCTCAAGAGGAGCTTGTCGCCCTGTTCAAAGCGCAATATCCGGATCTTCCGTCCACGGTCGTCGTAACTTGCGAAGTATCCGAAACGGTGAAGGACGCAAAGAGCTACACCGTGACCGTGAAGTTGGAAAACGCCTTCTTCCTCGGCGAAGGCGACGCGCTCGAAGAGAGTGCAAGCTACAGCTTCGAGATCGAGAAGAAGTCGATCGAGGTGACGATCGTCGACCAGCGCGCGACATATAACGGGGCAGAGCCTACGGTCGCGCAAGGACTGAACGATGGCTACACGATGGCGGCAGACGCCATTTGCGCGGGCGATCGGCTGGGCATTTCCATTGAAAAGGTCAAAGGGGCGAATGCCGCCACCTACGATTTGACGGCAACGGAGTTGGAAGGAACGCAGTTTGCCAACAAGAACTACACAATTCGTTTCGTGTATATGGACGTCGAGGGTGCGCATTCGACTTTCACCGTGGAGAAGGCAACGCTCACGGTGACGCCGGACAACTTCTCTTCGCCCGAGGGACAGGAGCCCATCAAGGCATTCACGGCGACCGTAACGGGATTTGTGAACGACATCGATGAGGGCGCGCTCAAAGAAAGCGTTTTAAGCGCATTGAAGTACACCTGCGAGGTGACGAAAGAGAGCCCCGCGGAGAGCTACGACATCACGGTGGAATTCAGCGGTACGCTGGAAAACTACACCGTAGATTGCACGGCAAAGGGCACTTACACGGTAACCGACCCGCTGTTCGGCGGCGTGAGTTTCGATAATGTGACGGTAACCTACGACGGCGAGCAACACACCATTGCCGTGAAAGGCATGGAGGACTTGACGGAGGGGAATGTCACCTACGACGTCGCAAACACACAGAAGAACGTGGGCACCTACAAGGTAACGGCGACCGTGACGGCGAAGGACGAGACGGGAAAGATGTATGAGCAGAAGTTCACGGCGACGCTCACCATCGAGCAGCTCACCGTGACGGTGGAGCTTCTTCCCCAAGCAAAGACCTACGACGGAACGGAAGCGGAGGCGTCCTCCGAGGCGGGTACGGCGTGGAAGCTCGCGACGAGCTCGAAAGCGCTCGGCAAGGGGGATACGCTCGCGACGCTCGGCGTGCACATTGCGGTGACCGCCCCGACAAAGAATGTGGGCGAGTATACGCTCTCGGCAACCGCGGAGCAGGATGGCAACTATAAGGTGGAATTCTCCAACAACGGCGCGAAGCTGTACACCATCGAGAAGCGCGATCTGCACATCACCGTGCAGGATAAGGAAACGGTGTATGGCGTGGCGATCGTTTTGGATCAGAACGGCTGGACATTCGACGATGAGGCCGACCTTATCGACGGCGACAGAGTGCATGTGAAGCTCGCTACAACGGCCACGAAGAACGTCGGAAAGTACGATATCACAGGCACCGCAGACGGTACCGCAGATGATAACGGGAATTATAACTTCCTCTTTACCGATGCCAAATGGACGGTGACGAAGAAGGCGGTGACGGTGGTCATCGAGAACAAGACGGCGACGTATTCGGGCAAGGAGCCTGCGGCTCCGACCGAGTGGGCGTTGAAGGAGGGCTCTGAGCTCGCCTTTGAGGAGGACGATCTTCAGATCACGCTCACCAAGGCGGCGGGGACGGACGCCAACGACGCGGGGTACGCCATCACGGGCGTTTCGGCGAACGGGAATTATGAGGTCACGTTTGAGAACGGGAAGTACTTCATCACGAAAAA
>CANRHI010000039.1 GCA_947630365.1 uncultured Clostridia bacterium | reverse complement strand
CGCTGCCCGGGGTCCCGACGACGCCCGCGCCCTCCAAGAGCTCCTCGAAGAACGCCTCGCTCGACGTATTGTCCGGGCACTTCACCCAAAGATAGGGCGACTGCGCCCCGCCCGTGTACCAAAGCCCGACGGACGAGAGGCACTCCGCGATGATCTTTGCATTGTTCCTATAATACCCGATGCGAGAGGCAAGTTGCCGCTGCCCTTCCTTGGAGAGCACCGCCGCCGCCCCCATCTGCGAGATGTAGGAGGCGCCGTTGAATTTTGCCGCCTGCCGCCTCTCCCATAGGCGGCGCAGGGAGCGGTTCTCCCGCACGAGCGCGCGCGGCACCACGCTGTAGCCGCACCTCACCCCCGTGAAGCCCGCCATCTTGGAGAACGAACAGATCTCGATGGCGCACTCCTTTGCGCCCTCCACGGCGTAGATGGTGTGGGGAAAATTTTCGCCCGAAAGAAAGCACTCGTAGGCGGCGTCGAAGAGGATGACGGCGTTTTGCTTCTTCGCATAGTCCACCCAAACCTTGAGCTGCTCGCGCGTATATGCCGCGCCCGTGGGGTTGTTCGGCGAACACAGGTAGAGGATATCCGCCCGCACCTCCTCCGGCATGGGGAGAAAGCCGTTTTCCTCCCCCGCGCGGGAGAAGAGGATCTCCCTCCCCGCAAGAAGATTCGCGTCCAGATAGGCGGGGTAGACGGGGTCGGGAATGAGCACTCGATTTTGCCCCGAGAAGAGCTCGGAGAGATTCCCAAGGTCGGACTTCGCCCCGTCCGAGACGAAGATCTCGTCCTCCCCTACCTCCACGCCCCACTCTGAGTACCGCTGCGAAATGGCGGAGAGGAGCTCTTTTTCCCCGTGCACGCTCGCGCCGTAGCCGTGAAAGGTCTCTATGTGCCCGAGCTCCTCCACCGCGCGCCGCATGGCGGAGACGGCGGCAGGCACGATGGGGAGCGTCACGTCCCCGATGGAAAGCCGCACAGGCGGCGTCTTGTGCCGTGATTCGTACTCTTTCGTTCGTCTCGCCACCCGAGAGAAGAGGTACTCCTCCTTCAGGCGGAAAAGATTTTCGTTGAGCCTCAATGCTTCTCCATATAGGCTACCGCGTGCCGAATGAGCTCGCGGAAGAGCGGGTGGGCGCAGTTGGGGCGGGACTTGAATTCGGGGTGGAATTGCACGCCGACGAAGAAGTCGTTCGCGTCCACCTCCACGGCCTCGCAAAGCGTCCCGTCGGGAGAGGTCCCCGCGACGGTCATCCCCGCCGCCTCGAGCTGTTCCCTGTAGGCGTTGTTGAATTCGAAGCGGTGGCGGTGGCGCTCCTGCACCAAATCGCTCTTATATGCCGCCTTCATTTGGTTTCCGAGCACGGCGCAAGGGTATGCGCCGAGGCGCATCGTTCCGCCCATCTTCACCCCGTATTGGTCGGGCATGAGGTCGATGACGGAATGCTCTCCCTCGGGGGCGAATTCCGAGGAATTCGCGTCCTCGATGCCGAGCACATTGCGCGCGTACTCGATGACGGCGACCTGCATACCCAAGCATATGCCGAGGAACGGGAGATTGTTCACCCGCGCATACTTGCATGCGGCGATCTTGCCCTCGATCCCCCTTCCGCCGAAGCCGCCCGGGATGAGCACCCCGTGCACCCCGCGGAGGGCGTCTTTCACGTTCTTTTCGGTGAGCTTTTCGCTGTCCACCCAGCGGATCTCGACCTTTGCGTCGTTCTCGTACCCGCCGTGAGCGAGCGCTTCGGCGACCGAAAGGTAGGCATCGTGCAGTTGGACGTACTTGCCGCAGAGGGCGATGGTCACTTTCTTGCTCCTCCGCTCGATGCGGGCGAGCATTTCCTCCCACTCGCTCGTGTCGATCTCTTTGGGGTCGAGGTGCAAAATTTTGCACACCGTATCCGAAAAGCCGCTCTTTTCGAGCATCATGGGCGCCTCGTAGAGGACGGGAAGGGTGAGATTTTCGATGCAGCAGTGCGGCTCGACATTGCAGAACATGGCGATCTTCTCGCGGATGCTCTCGGGCATGGGCTCGTCTACCCGCGCCACGATGATGTCGGGGAAGATGCCCATTCCCTGCAATTCCTTCACCGAGTGCTGGGTGGGCTTGCTCTTGAATTCGCATGATCCCGAAATGTAGGGCACGAGCGTAACGTGGATATAGCAGCAATTCTCCCTCCCCACCTCGCGCGCGACTTGGCGGATGGCTTCGAGGAAGGGCTGCGACTCGATGTCGCCCGTCGTGCCGCCGATCTCGGTGATGACGATATCCGCCCCCGCCGTCTTGCCGACCTGATAGATGAAGGACTTGATCTCGTTGGTGATGTGGGGAATGATCTGCACGGTCTGCCCGAGGTATTCCCCGTTCCTCTCCTTGTTGAGGACGTTCCAATACACCTTCCCCGTGGTGAGGTTGGAGAATTTGTTGAGGTTTTCGTCGATGAAGCGCTCGTAGTGCCCGAGGTCGAGATCGGTCTCCGCGCCGTCCTCCGTGACGAACACTTCGCCGTGCTGGTAGGGGCTCATGGTGCCGGGGTCGATATTGATATAGGGGTCCAGCTTCTGCGAGGCGACCTTGTAGCCGCGCATCTTCAAAAGTCTCCCAAGGGATGCCGCCGTGATGCCCTTTCCGAGCCCCGAGACGACGCCGCCCGTCACAAAAATGTACTTCGTCATATGTTCTCCCCTTTGGGTGATTTACAGCTCGATCTCGCCGTAGAAGGCAAGCTCCGCGGGGCCCGTCAAAAAGACGCTCTCCCCCGCATACAGGACGGTGAGGTCCCCGCCCCTCAGATGCACGAGAATGGGTCTGCCTTTTTCGGCATAGCCGTTTTCGACCGCCGCCACCGCCGCCGCGCAGGCGCCCGTGCCGCAGGCGAGCGTCTCCCCGCTCCCCCGCTCAAAGACGCGCATCGCAAGCTCGTTTTTCCCGACGACGGAGACGAATTCCGCATTCACGCGGTCGGGAAAGGCGGGATGGGTCTCGATCTTCGGCGCGAGTCGCTCGAAGTCGGTATGCGCCAAGTCGCAAAAGACGACGCAGTGCGGATTCCCCATCGAGAGGCAGGTGACGAGAAGCTCTTCGTCCCCCACTTTGAGAGGAACGGCGACCGCCTTCTCTTCGAAGAGGCAGGGAACGTTCCGCGGCGAAAGATCCGGGCTTCCCATCTCCACGATGTAGAGCGTCTCCCCATCTTGCCGAAGCGCCCGCACGGACTTTACGCCCGCGTTGGTCTCGACGGTGAGAGGGTCGCTCTTCACCCCGAAAACATCGCGGAGGAGCTTGGCGACGCAGCGCACCGCGTTGCCGCACATGCTCCCCTCGCTCCCGTCCGCATTGAACATACGCATGCGGATATCCGCGATCCCGCTTGGAAGAAGGAGCACGACGCCGTCTCCGCCGACCGAGAAATGGCGGTTTGAGAGCCTCCTCGAAAGGGCGGAAGGGTCGTCGATCCCCTCCCTTCTGCAATCAAAGTAAATGTAGTCGTTTCCGATGCCGTGCAGCTTATAGAAGGCTCTTCTCATGCGAGACGGACATAGGCGTCTCTCTCGGCGCCGACCGAGACATACCCGATCTTGCAGCCGCAGAGCTTTTCGAGAAGGTAAACGTAATCCATGGCTTCCTTGGGAAGGTCGGAAGGCTTTCTGCACCCCGAAATGTCGCAATTCCAGCCCTTTACCGTCTCGAACACCGGCTTGCAGCGGTCGAGGCAGTCGGGATAGGGAAATTCCGTGATCTTCTTTCCGTCGAGCTCGTAGGCGGTGCAGATCTCGATCTTGTCATAGCCCGAGAGAATGTCGAGCTTGGTGAGGGCGATCTCGTCCGCCGACTGGCAGCGGATGCCGTAGCGCGAGGCAACGGCGTCGAACGGGCCTACACGACGGGGCCGCCCCGTCGCCGCGCCGTATTCCCCGCCCGCTTCGCGGAGCTTTTCCGCCTTTTCGCCGAAGTATTCGGCGGTGAAGGGCCCCTCCCCCACACAGGTGGAGTATGCCTTCATGATGCCGATGGACTTATCGAGCTTGAGGTTGGGCACGCCCGCGCCGATGGGCGCATAGGCGGCGATGGTCGAAGAGCTCGAAGTGAAGGGCAAAATGCCGTAGTCGATATCGCGAAGCGCGCCGAGCTGCGCCTCGAAGAGGATATTCTTGCCCGCCTTGTTCGCTTCGTTCAAGTATAAGCCCGTATCGCAAATATAGGGGATGAGCGGCTTTCCGTAGGTCTCGAAGTACTCGACGATCTCCTCCGCCGTGATGGGCGCATGCCCGTATCCGCCCGCGACGGTGAGGTTTTTCCACTCGACAATGTCCTTCACCTTGGCATAGAGGCGGTCCAAATCGAGGAGCTCCCCCATGCGGAACGCCTTTTTCATGTAGCGGTCGGCATACGCGGGGGCGATGCCGCGGCGCGTGGAGCCGAATTTCTTTCCCGCGAGCCGGTCCTCCTCGAGGCAGTCCATGAGCACATGATAGGGCATGGTGATGGCGGCGCGGTCGGAAATCTTCAAATTGTCGGGAGAGATCTTCACCCCCTGCGCGCGAAGGCGGGAAGCCTCCTCGTGGAGGTGCTTGATGTCCACGACCATTCCGAGCCCGAGTACGTTGACGACGCCCTCGCGCAGAATGCCCGAAGGAAAGAGGTTGAGCACGAATTTACCGCGGTCGTTGATGACGGTGTGCCCCGCGTTGTTCCCGCCTTGGTAGCGGCAAACGACGTCGTACTCGGAGGAGAGAAGGTCGACCATGCGGCCCTTGCCCTCGTCGCCCCAATTGATTCCGCAGATGGAAGTAAGCATATGGCTCCTTTCGGCGCGCCATCGCATTTGCGCCGATACAAAACTACCATCCATTGTACCACGCGCGTGTGAAGATTGTCAAGCGTAAGGCGCCCGTTTCGCCAAAAAGTTTGGAATGGTGTGAGAAGTATGCAAAGGAGGGCGGGACGATTCCCCCTCGGCTCCTCATTCCGAACGGAGCCGTAGACGGAGTGAGTGAATCTTCTTGCTGGTGGTATCCTACGGGGAAGATACACTCGCCCCTTGCGGGGCTCGGTATGAGGGCTCACCCCCTCCCCCATCCCCCTCAGTCGCCCAAGGGCAGCGCGCCAGCTCCCCCTCAAGGGGCAGCCAAGACAAATACCTGCCCCTATTTATGGGGGCGGGTGGCGAGCATAGCGAGACAGGTGGGGGCAAAATACCCACCGCACACCTATGGCAACCCCCACCACCCGCTACGCGGGAGCCCTTCTCACGCGGGTAGAACCCCGCGTTCGGTCAGCATTTGCCCGTGCATATGGGCAAATGCCAAGAAAATTTTGCGCCAAAGATTATCAACCTTTGGCAGAATGCAAAATTTTCCCCTTCAAAGGGGGCGGCTCTATCTAATCCCCCTCCCCGCAAACGGGGAGGCACCCGTAGGGCGCGCCTTGGCTGGGACGCAGGGGGAGGGGCAAGCGGCGAGGGGCAGAATGACGCGGGAATACAGGGGGAGGGCATGCGCGGAAATTCAAAAATTTGCATAAATTTTTCACAAAGGGGTTGACAAACGAACATTCATGAAGTAAAATGTTAGAATAACGAGGTGTATTTATGTATTGCAGAGATTGCGGTGAAAAACTGGCGCTACGGTTTTTGGAGAACGAGGGGCTCGTTCCCTACTGCCCGCGGTGCGAGAAATTCAAATTCCCCTTCTTCCCCGTCGCGGTTTCCATGGCGGTCGTCAACCGTGCGGAGACCAAGCTCCTTCTTGCAAAGCATGTGGGCGATAACGACTTCAAGCTCTTCGCGGGCTATGTGAAGAAGGGCGACAACGCGGAGCGGACCATTCCGCGCGAGCTCAAGGAGGAGACGGGGCTGCCCGCCGTCAAGTGGAAGTATCTCGGGTCGCGCTATCACGACGCGAAGAATATCCTCATGCTCGGCTTTATGGTGACGACGGAAGAGAGCGAAATTACGAGGGGCGAGGAGATCGAGGAGGCGCGCTGGTGCACCCCCGAGGAGGCGCGCGCCATCATCCGCAAGAGTTCCACCGCCGAATACTTTTTGGGGCTCGCCATCAGCGAAATGGGCAGAAAGAAATAATGCAACGTTGCAAAAGGGCTGCACCCTGCGCGGGATGCAGCCTTCTTTTTTTGGGAAAAATTCTTCGCCGCAAAGATGCGGAAAAATCAATCCTTCTTCTCCGCCTCTTTCCTTTCGCCCGAGGCGCCCTTCTCCCCTTTTGCCTCGGCGAGGGAAATGACGTAAGACTCCGAATTTACCGAGAGGATGTTCATCGCATACACGATGAGGGGAATGAGCACGAGCACGGCGACGATGGGATTCAAAATCAAGAAGAGCGCGAACACCGCCACGACAATGGCGAGCACCGCGATGACGGAAAGGAGCTCGGAGAGCACGTTCTTCCCCGTAATGAGCTCCTTATAGGCGACCTTCCCCCCGCCGTGCACGATCCACGCCGAGACGAGGGAAATGTACGCAAACGCGACGACGAGAACGACGACCACGAGAAGGGTGTAGTATTGCACGATGCCCGCAAGAAAGCACGTTCCCACAAGCAACAGGGCTTGCACGATGGGAATGACGGTATTCGCCACGATCCACTTCTTCACTCCCCTCCTTGCGCTCTTGCTCCGCACGACGAAGCGCGTCGCAAAGTTGGAGAGGGTGAGCCCGACCGTCACCCACGAGATGGCGATGCCGACGGCGACCTTGATGCCCGTGGAAAATTCGGTGACGATCTCGGTGAATTGCCCCGTGAACGTCGAGGAAGATTCGTCGAGCACGCTGAAGAAATCCTGCACGGTGCGCGTCACCCACGCGGTGTCGAGAATGTATTGTATCGTCTCGAAGATATTCTTCCCCTGCAGCTCTTCCGCCGCAAATTCGATGAATTTCGTCACCGAAATGCCCGAGGTCTCCACCGTCGAGGAAACGAGGGCGGAAAGCTCGGTGAGCATGTCCCCCGCGCTCCCCACGAACGCCCCGAGGAGTGCGAAAAGTGCGACGAGAACGAAGAGGTACAATATCCCCATCGGCACGAACACATAGATGATATTTTTGAAGAAATTTTTGAGAGCAGTCTTTACCATACGCCGTTCTCCGAGGGATTTTTGCGACCTGTTGTGAGAAAAAGGAGGTTACTCCTCCTCTTCCTCCTCGGGCAGATCGACGTTATGGTACACGTCCTGCACGTCGTCGTTTTCGTCGAGTTTGTCGAGCATCTTGCGGAAGGTCTCGAGCTTTTCGGGCGACAAAGTGATCTTGCTCTGCGGGATCATGGCGATCTCCGCCTGCAAAAATTCCAGCCCCTTGCCCTCGAGCTGTTTTCTCACTTCCGAGAAATCCTGCACGGCGGTGTAGATCTCGAACACGTCGTCTTGCGTGACGACGTCGTCCGCCCCCGCTTCGAGCGCCATATCCATGAGCTCGTCCTCGGAGAGCGTCTCGGTGCGCTCGACGACGAGCAGCCCCTTCGTGTCGAACATGTAGGAGACCGAGCCCGTCGTCCCAAGGGAGCCGCCGTGCTTGGACATGATGGCGCGCACATCCCCCGCCGTGCGGTTGTTGTTGTCCGTCAGCGTCGTGATGATGACGGCCGCGCCGCCCACGCCGTAGCCCTCGTAGGTGAGCTCTTTATACTCCTTGTCGCCGAGCTCCCCCGCCGCTTTCTTGATGGAGCGCTCGATATTGTCGTTGGGCATGTTCGCCGCCTTCGCCTTGGCGATGACGTCTGCGAGCTTGCTGTTGGTGGCGGGGTTGGGATTGCCCTTCGCCGCGACCGCCAGCTCTCTCCCGATCTTGGTGAAGAGCTTGCCGCGCGCCGCGTCCGCCTTGCCCTTTTTTGCCTGTATATTGTGCCATTTGCTGTGACCGGACATAAAATACCTCCGAATTTATTATAGGTTGTTTGCTTGCTTGGGGCGACCCCCTCCCCTACCCCGATTGCGGCGGCATGGACCGCCGCAACCCCCGTCGCGTCTGCCAACGCTCCTATCGCGGCGCGCTCACAGCCCGCAGGGCTGTTGAGCATATTGCGCCGCTCTACCCCTTTCGCAGGGGGAGGGCAAGAGGATCACTTTTTCAATTCATACATGAGAATGCCTGCCGAGACAGCGGCATTCAGGCTCTCGACGTTTCCTTCCATCGGAATGGCGACGGTATAGCTTGCCCTTTTTTTTACCTCGTCCGAAAGCCCGTTCCCCTCGTTCCCGATGCAGAGGCAGAATTTCTGCGGGGGCACGAACGAAAAGACGCTTTCCCCGCCCATATCCGCCGCGATGAGGGGCACCCCTTCGAGGGCGGGAAGAATTTCCTCCCTCGTGCCGCGCATGAGCCTTGCGAAGAACACGCCGCTCATGGAAGCGCGCACGCTCTTGGGGGCATACGGGTCCGCACAGTCGGCGAGAAAGATCTCGCGGTAGCCCGCCGCGGCGGCAGTGCGGATGACCGCGCCCACGTTGGCGGGATCGGAGACCCCGTCGAGCATGAGGCAGCTCCTTTCGGGGGGCGCTACCCTGCAGCGCGGGATCCTGACTTCGGCGACGATGCCCTGCGGGCTCTTTTCGTCCGAGACGGCTTGGAAGGCGTCCTCGCCCAAGAGGACGACTTCCCCCGAAAACCGCTCCTTGAAAGAGGGCGCTTCGGCGAAGAGAAGCCGCTCCTTTGTGGCAAGGAGGGCGATGCGGACGATCTCCATGCCGCTCTCCATGCACTCCGAGAACATTTTATCGCCCTCGACGAGAAATGTCCCGCGGGCCCTTCTCCCCTTCTTCTCTTTGAGGGAAGCGAGCTCCTTCACGACGGGATTTTGCTTGGAAACGATCACCATATGCGATGAAAAAAGCCTTTCGGTGAAAGGCTTTTTGTCGTTCAAAGCGCCGCCTTCGCCTTATCGCAGACAGCGGCAAATGCGGACTTGTCCTGTGCGGCAAGGTCTGCAAGGACCTTACGGTTGAGCTCGATGCCCGCCACCTTCAGCCCGTGCATGAGCTTGGAATAGGAGAGCCCGTTCTCCCGTGCGCCTGCGTTGATGCGGGCGATCCAAAGGCTGCGCATATCGCGCTTGCGGAGCTTTCTGCCCACAAAGGCATACTGCCCGCTCTTCATCACGGCTTGGCGCGCGATGCGATAATTCTTGCTCTTGCAGCCGAAGTACCCCTTCGACAGCTTAAAGATCTTTCTGCGCTTTTTTACGGCGTTCACGCCTCTTTTAATTCTCATGGTCTACCTCCCGTTAGTCCTTATACGGTATCATTTTCTTTACCGTATTTTCCTGCGTCTCGGAAACGAGCGTCGACTGACGTAAATTTCTCTTTCTCTTTCTGTTCTTGGTTTCTGCCTTGTGGTTCTTGCCGCCGTGGGCCCTGTTCACCTTGCCGGATCCCGTGAGCCAAAAACGCTTCTTTGAACCGCTGTGCGATTTCTGTTTCGGCATTTCTTTGTCCTCCAATATATATTTACAAATTTTTTACTTCTTTTGCGGGGCGAGGATGAGAATGAGGTTGCGCCCCTCCATGTTCAAAGGCTTTTCGATGACCGCAAGCTCTTTGAGCCCCTCGTAGAAATTCATGATGACGTCTTTCCCGAGGTTCGCGTGCGCCATCTGACGGCCGCGGAGACGAATGGTCACCTTCACCTTGTTGCCTTGCTCCAAAAACTTGGTCGCCTGCTTGGCTTTCACGGCAAGGTCGCCCACGTCGATGGTCATGGAGAGCTGGACTTCTTTGATCTCGACGATCTTTTGGTTGCGCCTGTTTTCCTTCTCCTTCTTCGCCATCTCGAATTTGTACTTGCCGTAGTCCATGATCTTGCACACGGGCGGAACGGCATTCGGCGAGATCTTCACGAGGTCGAGATCCGCCTCCTCGGCAAGGCGCAACGCCTCCCGCGACGACATGACGCCGAGCATCTCCCCCGTCTCCGAAATGAGACGCACCTCGCGGTCGCGGATCTCCCCATTGATCTGATTTTGGTTTTGAATTTTACCTGCCATAGTCCTCTCAAAAAATAAAACGGGTTTCGCAGAAGAAACCCGTTGAACCTTTTTGCGCACGGAAAACTCCGTGACATCACCGAATTCATTGACCCGCGCAGCCGCTGCCGCTACGGAGAGAAGGGGTTACCTCTGCTTTACGCAATTAGAATAACACACGATAGCAAACTTGTCAACCGATTTTAATACGTTTGTGGGAAATTTTTCTCTTCTCGTGACAAACGGACTTCGTAGATCGGGATGTTTCGGTCGCTTTGCTCCCTCAACATGACGCGGTAGGCCTCTTCGGAAGAGGCACCCCCTCCCCCACACCACATACAAAATCCCCTCCCCCCGCATCCCCCTCCCCGTAAACGGGGAGGGGGATTCCGACCTTGGCGCCCCTACGAGAGGAGCTGGCGCGCTGACCTTGCGCGACTGAGGGGTTAACCCCTTCCCCCCTTACGGGGTACTTCCCCTCATTAGGGGAAGCAAGTGGAGATACGCTACAAAGCAAATCCCCCTTCCTTGCAAAAGGAAGGGGGCGGGTCCAACCAAATTCAGAGAGAAATCAGAACACGATTTTTTCGTCGTTTTCCTTTTGGACGAGGGCGAAGAAGGCGGATCTCTCCATAGCGCCGATGTCCCCTACGCCGCGCTTGCGGACGGAAACCGTGCCGTTTTCCATCTCCTTATCGCCCACAACGAGCTTATAGGGCACCTTTTCGACCTCGGCATCCGCGATCTTCTTGCCGAGCTTCTCCTTTCTCAGATCCGCTTCGGCGCGAAGCCCCATGGCGTTCATCTCGGCGGTGAGCTTTGCGGCGTAGTCGGCGGCCCTGTCGGTGATGGGCAGCACCTTCACCTGCACGGGCGAGAGCCAAACGGGGAATTTGCCCGCATAGTGCTCGATGAGGATGCCTATGAAGCGCTCGATGGAGCCGAACACGACGCGGTGGATCATGATGGGGCGGTGCTTTTCGCCGTCCTCCCCCACGTATTCGAGCTCGAAGCGCTGCGGCATCTGGAAGTCGAGCTGGATGGTGCCGCACTGCCACGTTCTCCCGATGCAATCCTCCAAATGGAAGTCGATCTTGGGCCCGTAGAAGGCGCCGTCGCCCTCGTTCACCACATAGGGAAGGTGGAGCTCGTCGAGCGCCTTTTTGAGGGCGTTCGTGGCGTTCTCCCAATCCTCGTCCGAGCCCATGCTGTCCTCGGGACGGGTGGAAAGCTCCACATGGTACTTAAATCCGAAGAGCGAATACACCTCGTCGATGATGCGAACGACCCCCTTGATCTCCTGCGTGATCTGTTCGGGGAGCATGAAGATGTGGGCGTCGTCCTGCGTGAAGCAGCGAACGCGCATGAGCCCGTGGAGCTGCCCGCTCTTCTCGTGGCGGTGCACGAGCCCCAATTCACCCATGCGGATGGGAAGATCCTTGTAGCTGTGCGGGGAGAGCTTATACACGAGCATGCCGCCCGGGCAATTCATGGGCTTGACCGCATGGTCCTCGCCGTCGATCTTGGTCGTGTACATATTGTCTTTATAGTGGTCCCAGTGGCCCGAATTCTCCCAAAGGGTGCGGGTCATGATGATGGGCGTCTGTACTTCGACGTACCCCTCACGTCTGTGCAGTTGGCGCCAATAGTCGATGAGGGTGTTCTTCAGGATCATGCCGTTGGGGAGGAAGAACGGGAAGCCCTTCCCCTCGGGAAGAAGCGCAAAGAGCTTTAAGTCCTTCCCAAGTTTGGTGTGGTCGCGCTTTTTCGCCTCCTCGAGCATGGTGAAATACTCGTCCATCTCCTCTTTTTTGGCGAAGGCGGTGCCGTAGATGCGGGTGAGCATCTTCTTCTTTTCGTCCCCGCGCCAGTACGCCCCCGCGATGGAGACGAGCTTGAACGCCTTGATCTTCCCCGTCGAGGGAAGGTGCGGTCCGCGGCAAAGATCGGTGAAGGTGCCCTGCTTGTAGAAGGAGATGACGGCGTCCTCGGGCAAGTCCTCGATGATCTCCACCTTGTAATCCTCGCTGTAATTTTTCATGAGGGCGAGCGCCTCGTTCCTCGGGAGGGTGAAGCGGGAGATGGGCAGATTGCTCTTGATGATCTTCTTCATCTCCTCCTCGATCTTATCGAAGTCCTCCATCGTGATGGGCGTCTTGAAGTCGACGTCGTAATAAAACCCGTTGTCGATGACGGGACCGATGGCGAGCTTGCAGGTGGGGAAGATGGTCTTGAGCGCCTGCGCGAGGACATGCGCGCAGGTGTGGCGGTAGACGTCGAGCCCCTCCTTCTCCTTTAAGGTGACGATCTCGAGGCTGTCCCCTTCCTTTAAGGGCGAAGTGAGGTCGACGAGCGTCCCGTTGACTTTCGCCGCGACGGCGGCGCGGACAAGCCCTTCGGAAATTTTCTGCGCGGCGGCAAGTGCGGAAGCGCCCTCTTCCACTTCGAGCACATCGCCGTTTTTTAAGGTGATCTTCATGATTTTTCTCCTTTTATGTCTGACATAGTACTATGTAAACGCCGAATTTTCGGCAATTCCACCCTATTTTTTGCGCAAACAACAAAAAACGCGCCCTCAAATCCTCTCCGCCTTGCGGAAAAATTTAAGGACGCAATCCCTTGCGCGGTTCCACCTTAATTGCCCCTTTTGGGGCCTCTCATGTTCGGTTGTGTAAAATAAAGCGGTTTCGCGCGCTACGCATTTTGCAGACCTTTCAGCCGAGGGCCCACTCTCTGGGAAAAGGCGGTTTAGCGCGTTACTTGTCTTTAAGTAAATTTATTGTAATATTTTTTTTGGCGAATGTCAAGAGAATATCGCCCGTTCGGCATAAAATTTTTGCAAAAACTCGGTGAGCGGCGCCTCGACTTCCCCGAGGCAATATACGAAGCCCGCGTCCGAGAGAAGGATCTCCGTCTCTGCGTCCTCCTCCCCCGTGAGGCGGCTTCGGCGGAGCGGCGCGAAGTTCTCCCCAAACACGGTGTTCCCCTTGAGATAGATCTTATTTTTGCTCTCGCCCACGAGGTATTCGCAAAATTCGCGAAGGTCGGAGGAGGTGAAGCCCTCGGGAACGTACTGCGCAATGTGCGTCCACTTCTCCTTGAGCGCGCCAAGGCGGAACGCGTAGATGCCGTCTATGCTGTAATCCGACGAATCCCCCACCTTGCGCTCGATGAAGCCGCGGTCGCCCTCGTAATCGGCGGCGATGAGCGCGGCGAGCAGCAGCTTTTTTTCCCGCTTGGAGAGGGCAACGTGCAGCTTCTCGCCGAGGAATCGGTACTTACAGCCGATGCCGATGACCTCGGTGATGCGCTCTTTGAGCGCCTTTTTGACCTCCTTCTCTCCCTCCTGCACGCGGATGCGAAGAACGGCACGGTCGGAGAAAAACAGCTCGCCGCTCCCGTTGAGGCGGGAGAGCGTCCCGGAAAGGGTGTGATAGAGATAGGTGATATAGAGCGAATTCTCTCCGCGGTCGGATACGGTGACTTCCACGCCTTTATTGTATGCTTTAATTTGCGATTTATTTACGTCCGCCCCTCAAAGCCCGATTTTGAAAAAAATCGCGCTTTGAGGGGCGGTAAGAGCATAGTCGAAGGGCGGGTGCCAAAGGTATTCCGTCGCTCCTCTCTTGAAAGGAGGTTCGCGTCATGTTGAGGAAGCAACGCGACCGAAACATCCCGAGAAACGAAATCCGAACTCTCATCTTCGGGATCCATCACCTCCTTTGTTGTTTGAATTTATGCTTCGATCGTCGCTTGGATCTTTTGCGTGAGCGCTTCGATTTGTTGATCCAGTTGAAGGATCCTGTTTTTTATCCCTTCCAGCTCTTGCATTTTTGCCTTCTCTTGTTTCTCAAATAAGGAACATGAACGCGCGCTTCAAGAGCGGGGCGCATTCATGGCGCCTCCCGTGAGAATGACCGTCGGCGAAGATTTATTTTCGGAAAGACGTTCGAGGCGCTTTTCCAATTCCCGCTGCGCTTGCGGCAAGCCCATCGAGCAATGTGCCGCACGTTTTACACTTAAAACTTGCTTCTTCCATGGGTACTTCTCCTGTACTTTTTTCTATTATTGTACCCCCCCCACGAAAGATTTGTCAAGGCTTTTTTGAAGAAATCGAGAAAATTCATCCTCCCCTTCCCGAGGCGAATGGCGCTTTCCATTGGGGCAAACGAAAAACATGCGCACGTTGCTTGACTTATTTTTCCGCTTGGTGTAAAATATGGTGGAAAAGAGGTTTTTATGGATTTCAAAACGATCGAGAAGAAATGGCAAACGAAGTGGGAAAAGAGCAAATTCAACCAATTCGACAAGAAGTCCGACGCGCCCAAACTGTATGTTTTGGAGATGTTCTCCTATCCCTCGGGGGCAAAGCTGCATGTCGGGCATTGGTACAACTACGGTCCGACGGATAGTTTTGCCCGCTTCAAGCGCATGCAGGGCTACAATGTGTTCCAGCCGATGGGCTTCGACGCCTTCGGGCTCCCTGCCGAAAACTATGCCATCAAGACGGGCGTACACCCCAAAGATTCCACCGAGAAGAACATTGAGACGATGGAGAACCAACTCCGCGCGATGGGCGCCATGTTCGATTGGTCGGCGGAAGTGAAAACGTGTGAGGAAAACTACTACAAATGGACGCAGTGGATGTTCCTCCAGCTCTATAAAAAGGGGCTCGCCTACCGCAAGGAAGCGCCCGTGAATTGGTGCCCCTCGTGCAACACGGTGCTCGCCAACGAGCAGGTCGTCGACGGCAGGTGCGAACGGTGCTCCACCGAAGTCGTGAGAAAGCACCTCACGCAGTGGTTCTTCAAGATCACGGAGTATGCGGAAGAGCTGCTCTCCGGACTGGACGGGTTGGATTGGCCCGAAAAGACCAAGAACATGCAGCGCAACTGGATCGGCCGTTCGACGGGATGCGAGATCGCCTTCGACTGCGAAAACGGCGAGGACGTCATCAAAGTCTTTACGACGCGGTGCGACACGGTGTACGGCGTCACCTACGTCGTCCTTGCGCCCGAGCATCCTCTCGCGAGAAAGCTCACCACCCCCGAACAGATGGATGCCGTCGAGGCATATATCGACTTTGCTTCGAAGGCGAACGAGATCGAACGCCTCTCCTCCACCCGCGAAAAGACGGGCGTTTTTACGGGCTCGTATTGCATCAACCCCGTGAACGGGAAGAAGGTCCCCGTCTACCTCGCCGACTACGTGCTCGCCTCCTACGGCACGGGCGCGGTGATGGC
>CANRHI010000038.1 GCA_947630365.1 uncultured Clostridia bacterium | reverse complement strand
TATGTCTAATTCTTTATCTTTATTATCATTTTCCCATATATCAATTTCTTCCAACCCTTCATGTTCGGGCTTTTCGGGCTCGGGGACAAAGGGATGCAAGGGAGAAGTGACGGGCGTCAAATCGTACTTATCGTCGATATCGGCGCCGAGGAGCTCTTCGACCATATCCTCGCGCGTGATGAGCCCGAGCACATTCCCCTCCGAGCCCACGAGCGCCATGTGTTCGCGGCTGCTCTGCATGCGCTTCATGAGGGCGGAGACCTTCTCCCCCGTCGTCGTGTACGAGACGGGACGGATGATATTTTGAAATTCCCTTCTGCCGGCGAGCAAATTCTCGTAGAAGTCCGCGCGGTACAAAATGCCGATGATATTCTGCTTGCTGCCCTTATACACGGGCACGCGGGAGAAGTTCGTCTCGCGGAACACCCTGTAGACGACGCTCGAATTTTCCCGCGCTTCCACCATGACCACCCGATCGAGCGGGATCATGCAGGAGCCGACGTGCAGGTCGTCGTAGCGGAGCGTGCGGTTTATGAGGTCCTGCTCCGTCTCGTTGAGAACGCCCTCCTCGCGGACGTCCGAGACGATCATGCGGAATTCCTCTTCGGTGAATTTCTTCCGTTTCTTATTTAAGCCGAAGATGAGGAAGATGAGCTTCTTCCAGAGCGCAAAGAGCGCGTTGAGCGGCAAAAAAAGATAGGTGAGGGCGGTGAGCGGATACACCATGAAGCAGGCGAATTTCTCGGGCGATTCCTTGGCGAGCGTCTTGGGCGTGACCTCGCCGAAGATGAGAATGGCCACGGTGAGGGCGATCGTCGAGACCGTGGGACCGATCTCCCCTCCGATGAGCCGCTCGAAGATGAGCGTGGAGATGGTCGCCGCCGCGATATTCACGATATTGTTGCCGATGAGCAGCGTCGTGAGGACCTTGTTGTAGTCCTCGCCGAGCTTTAAGACCTGCCGCGCCGAAGCGCGCTTTTGCGCATACCGCCGCATGCGCACGGTGCTGTAGCTGGTGTAGGCGGTCTCCGTCGCGCTGAAGAAGCCCGAGAGCACGATGAGCACGATGAGCGCGATCAAAAGGCCGATAAAACTGCCGCTACTACTTGGGTCGCCATCCATAAATGAAAATACTCCTTTTCGCCCCGCATCGGCGGAGCCGTTTCTTTTTAATTTATTCCTTGTTTGCCTGCAAAAATGCGCGGACGGAATATGCCGCCGTGAGCCCTTCCCCCGCCGCCTTGGCGTATTGGTAGGGCGGACCCGTCACATCCCCCGCGGCGAACAGCCCTTTGAGGTTGGTGGAGAGGTCCCGCTGCACCAAAACGTGCGCGCCGTCCGTTTGGAGCCCTCCGACGAGAGAGGCGGGCGGAGTGGCGCTCTTTAAGAGGAACACCCCCTCGACGGGAACGCTCCCCTCCCTGGTGCGCACGGCGTTCACGCGCTCCTCCCCCTCAATGGAGAGCGGAGCTTCCCCGTGAAGGACGACGTTTTCCGCCGCAAAGGCCGCTTCCCCGAAGAGCGGAAACGCATGCACGGTACGGGCGAAGGAGGCGAGGTATTCGACCTCCGTACAAAACCGCCGTTCGGATAGGATGGCGGCGATGTCCCGCCCGCGGTAAAGGGCGCCGTCGCACACGGCGCAGTAGCTCACGCCCTTCCCGACGAGCTCCCGCTCCCCCTTGAGGCTTCCACGAAGGTCCACCCCCGTGCAAAGAATGACCGTGCGGGCGGAAAAGCTCTCCTTTCCCGCGGTGAGGAGGAAATTTTCCCCGCCGTACACCCCGTCTACACGGGCGCGGGTGAAGGGCACGTTCTCTCTTTCCCGTTGCGCTTCGAGCGCGGCAAGAAACCCCTTCCCGTCCCCCGAAAAGGTGGGATAGTTGCGGACATACTCCGCCGCCCCCGTCTTGAAGGAGAATTTCTCCTCGCCGAGCCAAAGGGCATTCAGGTGCAAATTTTTTGCCGTGAGCGCCGCCGCGTACCCCGCGATACCGCCGCCCACGATCGCCGTATCGAACACTTCCATAACGTCAGCTTGTACAGGTGTGTGAAGCAGTATAACAAATTTCCCCACATTTGTCAAGATATTGGGGCGGAGCAGAGATAATTTCTCACATTTTCCCGTGACAATTTTTAGGTTTGGGGTTGACAATCCGCGGGAATTTCGTTTATAATGGTCGCAATGAAAAAAATTTGTAAATTCAGCGCAAAAAGGATCGCCTTGCTCGCCGCGCTCACGGGGCTCGGGCTGGTCGCCTTCCTGCTCGAAGGCCTGCTCGTTCCCTCCGTGCTCCCCGGAATGAAGTTGGGCTTTGCGAATTTCTTCACGCTCCTTGCGCTTCTTATATTCGGGCTTCCCTCCGCGCTCGCCGTCGTCGCCGTGCGGACGGCGCTCGCCGCCCTTCTCATGGGAAACCCTTCGGCGATTTTGTACAGCCTCACCGCGGGCATGGTGGCCGCATTTTCGGCGAGAGCCATGCTCGCTTTGCTTCCGCGCGTGAGCGTCGTGTGCGTGAGCGTCGTCTCCGCCGTAGTGCATAACATGGTGCAGCTTTGCGTGTACATGCTCCTCACCAAATCTTTGCTTCTTCTCTCCTACGCCCCTTGGCTGTGCCTTGCGGGCTGCCTTGCGGGGGCGGTCGTGGGCCTTACCCTTCACTTCACGGTGAAAGCCGCGCCCCGCGCTCTTCTTTCGCCCGTGCGCGAAGGAGGCCTGGCATGAGCGTTCGGGCAAAGCGGCTTTTCGGCGGGGTGAAGATCCCCTCCCGCAAGCTCTCGGCGGGCTCCCCCATCCTCCCCTTGGAGGGGGTGGAAGAGGTGTGCATCCCCGTGCGGCAGCACATCGGCGCGCCCGCGACCCCCGTCGTGCAAGCGGGGCAAAGGGTAAAGCGCGGCGAGCTCATCGCGAAGAGCTCGGCGCCCATCTCCGCAAACATCCACGCGAGCGTCGCGGGGACGGTGAAAGCCGTCGAGGAGCGGCCGGACGGAAAGGGTTCCACCGTCCTCTGCGTCGTCCTCACCCGCGAAGGCGAGGAGGAAGCATTCCTCCCGCCGCTCACAAACCCTTCCAAGGAAGAAATTCTTGCCCGCATCGAGGAAGCGGGCATCGTGGGAATGGGCGGCGCGGGCTTCCCTTCCCATGTAAAACTTCGCCCCTCCACCCCCGTGGATACCCTCCTTCTCAACGGCGCGGAGTGCGAGCCCTACCTCACCTGCGACGACGCGCTCATGCGCTCCCACTGCGATGAAATTGTGCGCGGGGCAAAATACCTTGCGGCGGCGCTCGGGGCGGAACGCATTCTCATCGGCATCGAAAAAAACAAGCCCGAGGCCATCTCCGCCTTTTCGGGGGCGCTCGAAGTGGTCCCGCTCAAAAAGAAGTACCCCATGGGCTCGGAAAAGCACATCGTCTACACCTGCACCGGGCGAAAAATCCCCTTGGGGAAGCTCCCGGCCGCCGTCGGCGTAGATGTGCAGAACGTGGCGACCGCGTTCGCCGTCTATGAAGCGATAGAGAAGGGAAAGCCGCTCATCGAGCGCGTCGTCACCCTCTCGGGCAAGGGCGCCAAGGAGCAAAAGAATTTGCTTTGCCCCGTGGGCGCGCCGCTCTCTTCCCTCATCCGTGCGTGCGGAGGGGAACAGGGCGCGGTCAAGCTCGTGGCGGGCGGGCCCATGACGGGCACGGCGCTCGTGGGGGAAGAGGCGGTCGTCACCAAGACCTCTTCGGGCTTTTTGCTCCTCTCCCGCGGGGAGACCAATGCGGAGAAGCCCACCGCCTGCATCAACTGCGGCAGGTGCGGCAACGTTTGCCCCATGAAGCTGCTCCCCATGCAAATCGAATTCTACACCGAGGTCAAGGACTACGAAGCCGCCGAAAAGTACGGCGGAGCGACCTCTTGCATCGAATGCGGCGCGTGCGGCTATGTTTGCCCCGCGCGGCGGCCGCTTCTTCAATCCATTCGCGCCGCCAAGGCGGCGCTGAGGAGGAAGGTATGAGCTATCTCGTCTCCCCCCCTCCCCATATCCGCACCCCGATGAGCACCAAGCGCATCATGCTCGATGTGCTCATTGCCCTTCTCCCTGCCTCCATTGCGGGGATCGTGCTCTTCGGGTGGCAAGCCGCCGTGGTTTTGGGCATTTCGGTGGTCTCCGCCGCCGCGACCGAGCTCGTTTGGCAGCTCATCGCCAAGAAATTCCGGAAGCGCCCCAAGGAGGCGTTCCTCGCATGTTTGCGCGAATTCGACTTTACCTCGCTCGTGACGGGGCTCATCTTGGGACTTTCCCTGCCCGCGCTCGCCGAGGCATGGTATGCGCCGCTGCTCGGCTCGGTGTTCGCCGTGGGCGCGGTGAAGATGCTCTTCGGCGGCACGGGGAAAAACGTCGTCAATCCCGCCGCGGCGGGAAGAGTGTTCCTCTTTCTCTCCTTTGCGGTGATGATGCGCTACCCCGCCCCGAACTTCGGCGCGATCGCCTCGTCTGACCTTTCCTCCCTCACCGCGGGGGCGACCCAGCTTGCGACCGCCCTGCAGGGCGAGCCCACCCTCTCCGCGCTCGATCTGTTCCTCGGCACGGGCGTCGCGGGGTGCATCGGGGAAACGTGCAAGCTCGCCGTGCTCGTGGGGTACATCTACCTCTCGGCGCGCGGCATCGTCAAATGGTATCTGCCCCTCCTTTGCGTGTGCCCCGCCGTGCTATTCGGCATGCTCCTCGAGTGGGAATTTTCCTTCCTCCTCATGGCGCAGCTCGGGCTCTCGGGCGGGCTGCTCTTCGGCGCCGTGTTCATGGCGACCGACTATGTGACGAGCCCCAAAAGCAGGCTTGCCAACATCGTCTATTTCGTCCTCCTCGGGCTGCTCATTGGGGGGCTGAGGAAGGCGGCGGGCATCGAAGTGTTCTCCTTCTGCCTGCTCCTCATGAATTTTACGGTGTTCCTCATCGACCCCATCTTCAAGCCCCGCCCCTTCGGGAAAACGAAAAAGGAGGGAAACAAATGAAGCTCTTCAAAAACAAGGCGTTTCTCTCCCTCCTCGTGCTCCTTTGCATCGCGCTCGTCGCGGGGGCGCTGCTTGCCGTGTTCCACGACCTCCTCTTCGTGACGGAGGAAGAGCGCACGGCGCGCTCGTTTGCGAAAATTTACGGGGAAGCCGTAGAGACCCAAAAAATCGAGCTCCCCGAAGAGGCGAAAAAGTACGAAAAGGGCGAAGTGCTCTCCGTCTACCTCGCAGAGGACGGGAATTACCTCCTCGAAAGCAAGGGCACGGGCGGCTACAAGGGCACCGTTTCCGTGTGGACCGTCTTTACCTGCACGGGCTCCAAAGAGGCGGGCGACCTTGCGTGGACGGGCATCGGCAAGGTCGTCTACGGGAGCGACGAGAGCGAGTCTTTCATCAATAAGATCACCGAAGACTTCTACGGCGAATTCACCGCGCACGACGCGGAGGTGCTCGCGGGGAAGTACTTCTCCGCGACGGCGGGAACGGAGGATATCTACAACGTTTCGGCGAATGTGACGCGCTCCTCGACCGCCATCGTGAACGCCGTCAATACCGCCATCGAATGCTTCAAGACGCAAATTTTGGGAGGTGCGGCATGAACAAATATGCGACCATTGCCGTAGACGGGCTCGTCCGCGAGAACGCCACCTTCCGCCTCGTGCTCGGCACCTGCGCGACGCTCGGACTCACCACTTCCGCCCTCTCGGGGCTGGGGATGGGGCTCTCCGTCACCGTCGTGCTTCTCCTGTCCAATACCATCATTTCCCTCCTTCGCAGGCTCATCCCCTCCGCCGTGCGCATCCCCTCCTATATCGTCGTCATCGCGACGATGGTCACCCTCCTCCGCATGGTGCTCGACAAGTTTTTGCCCGACTTATACGAAGTGATGGGCGTCTTTTTGCCCCTCATCGTGGTGAATTGCATCATCTTGGGGCGGGCGGAGAGCTTCGCAAGCAAACATACGGCATTGGAGAGCGCGGCGGACGGCCTCTTTACGGGGCTCGGGTACACCTTCGGGATCACCTTTATCGGCATCGTCCGCGAGCTCCTCGGAGGAGGTACCTTCTTCGGGCTCCGCGTGACGGACTTCACCATCGGCTTCTTCACGAACGCCGCCGGGGCGTTCTTCGTGTACGGCATTCTCATCGCCCTCTTCTCGATGGCGATCGAGGGCTTCGGCCGTTCCCGCCGCCGCAAGAGGGCAAACCTCCGCATTCCCGATGGGGAGGAGCCCCTTCCTTCCCCCGAAAAGGAGGCGACGTTATGATCGTTACCATCCTTCTCGTTGCGGTCGCGGCGGTCTTTTCGCAGAATTTCATCCTCGTGAAATTCCTCGGCATCTGCCCCTTCCTCGGGGTCTCCAAGCGGGTCTCCTCCTCCCTCTCCATGGGCGCGGCGGTGACCGCCGTCATGGTGCTTGCGACGCTCGTCACCTACCCCTTGTACACCTTCCTCATGGTGCCGCTCGGCATCGAGTACCTCGAGATCATCTTCTTCATCTTCGTCATCGCGGCGCTGGTGCAGATGCTCGAGAAAATTCTGAAGAAATTCCTCCCCTCTCTCCACGCGGCGATGGGCATTTATCTTCCCCTCATCACGACCAATTGCGCCATTCTCGGCGTGGCGGAGCTCGTGCTCAAAGCCGACCTCGGAGAAGTTGCGGGGGTGGCCGCGGGCATTTCCATGAACATGGGCTTTGCCCTCCTCTATGCCCTCTTCTCGGGCGTGGGCTTCACGCTCGCGATGGTGCTCATGGGCGGCGTGCGGGAGCGCATCGAACACCTCCCCGTCTCGCGGCACATGCAGGGCTTCCCCATCACCATGGTGACGGCGTGCTTCATGGCGATGGCGTTCTATGTATTTTCCATTCTGTAAGGAGGGCGGCATGACCTTTTCTTTGCTACAGGTCCAATGGGCGAAGCTCGGCATCGTGCTCGGCGTGTTTGCCGCGCTCGCCGTCGTCCTTGCCCTCTGCATTTTGCTGGTGAACAAGCTCTGCCGCACCGACGAAAACGAGACGGTGGAAGATATCCTTTCCCACCTCGCGGGGGCAAATTGCGGCGGGTGCGGGTGCTCGGGCTGCCGCGGGTTTGCCGAAAAGCTCGTGCGCGGCGAGGCAGAGCTCTCGGACTGCCATGTGACGGCGGCGGGCGAAAAGGAGCGCATCGCGGCGACGCTCGGGGTGCACCTCTCCCCTTCCGCCCCCACCGTGAGCGTGTGCCGCTGCAGCGGCGGCGAGAATGCGGCGGACGCCTTCGAATACGTCGGCGCGCAGGACTGCACCGAACGCAGCCGCATGGCGGGCGGCGGGAAGGCGTGCCCCTACGGGTGCATGGGAACGGGCTCGTGCGAAAAGAAGTGCCCCGAGGGCGCGATCCATGTGGAATGTGCGCTCGCACGGGTGGATACCGCGCTTTGCGTCGGGTGCGGCATATGCCTGCACGGCTGCCCCAAGGGGCTGTTCGCCCGCATTCCCGCAGACGCGAAGGTGTACGTCGCTTGTTCTTCCCACGAGAAGGGCAAGGCGGTGATGGAAGTGTGCAAGAAGGGCTGCATCGGATGCGGCAAGTGCGCCAAAGTCTGCCCCGCGGGCGCCATCAAAATGGAGAGAAATTTGCCCGTCATCGACTACTCCCTCTGCCAAAAGTGCGGCAAGTGCGCCGCCTCCTGCCCCCGCGGCACCATCGTCGTGCGTTAAAGTAAAGCGCTCCTCCCCCTCCTTAAAAAGGAAGGGGATTTTCTTTATCCGCGGCCGCAAAAACCCGTCCCCCCGATTCGGTCGGGGGGACGGGTTTTTGCGCTTCCTGATTTTAGTCCTCTTCGCTTTGCGCTTTTTTCCACGCTTTGATCTGTTCGAGGCGGGTCTTGTACTTCGCCTCCACGCCTTCTTCCGTCGGAACGTAGTACTCCTTCCCCAAAAGGCTGTCGGGCAAACACTGCATGTCGGTGAGCTTTTCGGGCGCGTCGTGCGCGTAGCGGTACCCCTTCCCGTAGTCGAGCTCCTTCATGAGCTTCGTGGGCGCGTTGCGGATGACGAGCGGCACGGGCTCCGCGAGCATGTTGAGCGCGTCCTTCTTCGCCATGCCATAGCCCACATACAGCGCGTTGGACTTGGGCGCCATAGACATATACACGACCGCCTGCGTGAGATGCACCGAGCATTCGGGCATGCCGATGAAGTGGCACGCATGGTACGCCGCAACGGCAACTTCGAGCGCCCGCGGGTCGGCAAGCCCGACATCTTCGCTGGCGAAACGGGTCACTCGCCGCGCGATATACAGCGGGTCCTCCCCCGCCTCCAACATGCGCGCAAGCCAGTAGATGGCGGCGTCGGGATCGGAATTGCGCATGGACTTATGAAGGGCGGAGATGAGGTTGTAGTGCTCCTCCCCCTTCTTATCGTAGAGAAGCGAGCGCTTGGAGGTGCACTGCTCGATGGTCTCCTTCGTAACGCGGATGCCGCTCTCGGTCTGCTCGCCGTTGAGCACCGCCATTTCGAGCGTCGAGAGCGCGGCGCGCGCGTCCCCGTTGGAGAACACCGCAATGGTCTCCAATAGCTCGTCGGGGATCTCCACATTCTGCCTGCCGAAGCCCCGCTCGTCCGTCACGGCGCGGCGGAGAAGGCCCAAAAGGTCCTCCGTACCGAGCGCCTGCAACACAAATACTTTGCAGCGGGAAAGAAGAGCCCCGTTCACCTCGAAGGAGGGATTTTCCGTCGTCGCGCCGATGAGGATGATGCTCCCCTTCTCGACATAGGGCAAAAATGCGTCTTGCTGCGCCTTGTTGAAGCGATGGATCTCATCGACAAAGAGAATGGTCTTTGCCCCGAAACGACGGTTTTTCTCCGCCTGCTCCATCACTTGCTTGATCTCCTTGATGCCGCTCGTCACCGCGGAGAAGTCGATGAACGTCGCCCTCGTCCTGTGGGCGATGATGCGCGCAAGCGTTGTTTTCCCCACCCCCGGCGGACCCCAAAAGATCATGGAGCTTATGCGATCGCCCTCGATGAGACGGCGAAGGACCTTCCCCTCGCCCAAAAGATGCTTTTGCCCGCAGAATTCCTCGAGCGTCTGCGGCCTCAGCCTCGCCGCCAACGGCAGCGTATCCAAATTTTCGAATAACGTTCCTTGCTCTGCCATGTGTTTTCTCCCCGCGGCCTCCCGCCGCATTACGGTAAGCCGAAATGCCCCGTTTGCGTTTTCTTTCGTAAAAACAATTCGAACGATCGATCCCGAACAGCCTTCGTTTATAAAAATTATAGCACATTTCAAACGAATAATCAAGCAGTCAACAGCGCGATGATGAGATTCCCTGTAGGATTACAATAGATGTGAGACAAAAGGGAATAGAAAAAAGATAGCGAACAAGGCGCTCCATGTGATATAGTTTAAGTACCACCAAAAACCTCAAAGGAGCAAGTCCGCTATTCATAAAAACTATATCACAAATTGCAACGTTTCGTCAATCGGTCGTCAGGTATTCTCATAGATTTTCTATTCAGGCAGCCATGAACCGTTTCAATGTCTCCCGCGCCACCATATACCGTTGGCGGAATCGCTTTCATAGTGTTTCCCTACGCAACCGATAAGGCCCCACCTCGTCCCATATGGATCGAATTGCGCTTTTAACGGGCGGCTTTTTATTCCACCGACCGTTTGCCATGAGCCTTTTGCAGCATAAACCTCCGCCCGTCCTGTCCTTTGAAAGCAAAAGAAAAAACCTAAACCGAACATATTCGTTCAATTTAGGTTTCACTTGGCGCTGCATCGGCACCCGAAAAAGTTAAGTTTTTTCTTGATTTCTTATGGAATACACTCGGATAAGGAGGGAGATACAGGGGGAGGTTGGCGCGTCGTTCCCCCTCCCCAATGGGGCGGGGATAGAAAAGTGGAGCTGCGGAAAGAGAAAACCCCCTTCCCGAGGAAGGGAAGGGGGCTGAAAGCAGAGCAAAAAATTAAAATTCGTTGCGCAGGCTCTTGGAGATATACCCGAGGGCGAAGGCGCCGGGGCCCACATGCGAGCCGATGACGGGTCCCATAATAGAATTGAAGGGCGCAAAGCCGAATTTCTCGCGGACGTAGGCGTCGAGCTCGTTTGCGATGGGCTCATTGTCCGTATGGACGATGAAGAGGTAATTATAGGCGGGATCGGGGCCCTCTTTTTCGAGCTTGGCTTTGATGTAGGAGACCGCCTTGCGCACCCCCATCACCTTGTCGATGACGCCGAGCTTGCCCTCCTTGTCGAAGGAGATGATGGGCTTCACCTTAAGCATGCCGCCCACCGCCGCCGCCACGGGGGAAATTCTCCCGCCGCGCTTGAGAAATTGCAAGTCGTCCGCGACGATGAAGTGCTGGATGTGAAGGCGAAGGTCCTTGCAAAGGTTGTAGGCCTCCTCCGCCGTCTTGCCCTCGTTGCGGCACTTTATGGCGATGCGAAGGAGCGCGCCCTGCCCGACCGTCGCCGTGAGGGGGTCGACGACGAACACGCGGAATTTGGGGAAGTCCTTCTTCACGTCCGCCGCCGCCTGCTCGGCGTTCTCCCATGTGTTGGCAAGCCCCGAGGAGATGGTGAAGTGCACCACGTCCTCCGCGCCGTCTTGGGCGAGCTTCAAAAAGTGGGTGTAGTGCGACTCGTAATTGAGCTTGGAAGTCTTGGGCATGTAGCCCTGCCGCAGCTTGTTGTAGAAATCCACATACTGGCTGTACTCGGTGAAGTTATCGAGATACTCCTCGATGTGCCCGTCTTTTTCGAGCATGAAGGTGAGGGGCGCCATGTGAATATCGTTCTCCACGAGCTCGTTGTGGTAAAAGTCGCATGTCGAATCCGTCGAAAGTGTAAATTTGTACATATTCTCTCCCAGAAGAAATTTATCCTTTCCCAATATTTGTAGTCTCATTATACCACGTTTCATTCGGCTATGCAAGAATTCGGAGAAAAAAACTTTACAAAGAGACAGAAATTTTTTGCAAATCTCTTGAAAAACCCGAAAATGCCCGCTATAATACATGTGGTAGGCAAAAATGCCATGCCAAGGGGGGAAATATGCCTGATTTTCTGTCGCTCATCAACGGGACGGACGTGCGCGGCACCGCCATTGCCGTGGAAGGCGATCCCGTAACGCTCACGGACGAAGCCGTCGTTTCGCTTTCCAAGGCGTTCTGCGCGTGGCTTCTCGCCGAGAAATCCCTTCGCCCGCGCGCCATCGCCGTCGGGCACGACTCGCGCCTTTCCTCAAAGCGCATCGAACAGTGCCTCGTCGAGGGCATCACGGCGTGCGGGATCGACGTCATTTTGACGGGTCTTTCCTCCACGCCCTCCATGTTCATGCTCTTGCAGGAGGACTTCGGCGCAGATGCCTCCGTAATGATCACGGCGAGCCATCTGCCCTTCCAAAAGAACGGGCTCAAATTCTTCGTGAAGGAAGGCGGGCTGGAAAGCGCGGACGTGAAAAAAATCGCAACGCTTGCCGCGGAGGGCGCCTCCGTCCCCTCTCGGGTGCACGGAAAGGCGCTTTCCAAGAGCTATATCGAAAAATACGCCGCGGGGCTCGTGGAAAAGGTGCGCGCTTCCACGGGGAAGGAAAAACCCCTCGCGGGCAAGAAAATTTTGGTGGACGCGGGCAACGGCGCGGGCGGGTTCTATGTGGACCTCGTGTTAAAGCCGCTCGGCGCGGATACGGCGGGCTCGCAGTTTTTGGAGCCCGACGGGCGCTTCCCCAACCACATTCCCAACCCCGAGAACGAGGGCGCGATGCAGTCCGTGTGCGGCGCGGTGAAACAGTGCGGCGCGGACTTCGGCATCATCTTCGATACCGACGTCGACCGCGCGGGAGCCGTGGGAAAGGGCGGGGAAGAGATCAACCGCAACCGTCTCATCGCCCTCATCTCCGCCATCCTTCTCGAGGAGAGGGCGGGCGCGACCATTGTTACCGATTCCGTCACCAGCGACGGGCTTACCCAATTTATTTCGGCGCACGGCGGCGTGCACCACCGCTTCAAGCGCGGCTATAAAAACGTCATCAACGAATCCAAACGCTTAAACGAAACGGGCGTCTATTCCCCTCTCGCTATCGAGACGAGCGGGCACGCGGCGCTCAAGGAAAATTACTTTCTCGACGACGGGGCGTATCTCGTGACCCGTCTTTTGATCGCGCTTGCAAAGAAGGGCGACCTCGAGAGCCTCATCGAAGATCTCCCCGAGCCCAAGGAGGCGAAGGAGGTACGGCTCTCCTTCGAGAAGGGGTGCGACTTCAAGGCGCTTGGCGCGTCCCTCTTGGAGGGGCTCAAGGAGGAAGTCGCCCACGGCACTCCCGTTTCTCCCAAGAAGAGCTACCTCTCCCTCACCGAGCCCAACTTCGAGGGCGTGCGCATCCGATTTGCAAGCGGGAAAGGCGACGGCTGGGCGCTTGTGCGGATGAGCCTGCACGAGCCCATCCTTCCTATCAACATGGAGAGCAACGCCGCGGGCGGGGTGAAGATCATCGCCGACGAGCTGTATGCCCTTCTCAAACGTTACCCCTTCGTGGACAGCGAAAAGCTGAAAACCATATAAAAACGAAAATCAAAAAGGAGAAAAAGATATGAAACAGACGACCATCAACGCCATCCGCATCCTCTCGGCGGAAGCCATCCAAAAGGCAAACTCGGGCCACCCCGGGCTTCCCCTCGGCTCCGCCCCCATCGCCTACACCCTGTGGCAGAATTTTTTGAAATTCAACAATAAGGACCCGAAGTGGGACAACAGAGACCGCTTCGTCCTCTCCGCGGGGCACGGCTCCATGCTCAACTATTCCCTCCTCTATCTCTATGGCTTCGGGCTCAAGAAGGAGGACCTCATGAGCTTCCGCCAGCTCGGCAGCAAGACGCCCGGCCACCCCGAATACGGCCACACCGTCGGCATCGAGACGACGACGGGCCCCTTGGGGCAGGGCATCGCAAACGCCGTCGGCATGGCGGTCGCCGAAGCGCACCTCGCCGCCAAATTCAACCGCGAGGGCTTCCCCGTCGTCGACCACTTCACCTACGCCCTGTGCGGGGACGGGTGCCTCGAGGAGGGCATCTCGTATGAAGCCTGCTCGTTTGCGGGCACGCACGAGCTCGGCAAGCTCATCCTCTTCTACGACGACAACGACATCACCATCGAGGGCGATACCGACATCACGTTCAAAGAAAACGTCGAGGCGCGCTTCAAGGCGCAAAATTGGCAGGTCATCAAGGTCGACCTCGTGAGCCATCCCGACAACGTGCTCATGCTCTCCAACGCCATCCGCAAGGCGCAGAAGGACTTGAAGCACCCCTCCGTCATCATCTGCAAGACGAAGATCGGCTACGGCACCCCGCTCGAAGGCAGCCACAAGTGCCACGGCTCCCCTCTCGGCGCGGAAAATCTGCAAAAGACCAAGGAGAAGCTCGGCTGGACGTGTGCCCCCTTCGAGGTACCCGAAGAAGTCTTGAAGCACACCGCGGCGGCGGGCAGAAGGGGCGCAAGGAAGGAGCGCGAATGGAAGGCGATGATGAAGGAGTACGAGAAGCAATACCCCGAGCTCGCCGCAGAGTATAAGGCGGCGATGAAGGGTATTTTGCCCGACCTCGCGGCGGATGAGGACCTCTTCAAATTCGAAAAGCCGATGGCGACCCGCCAGACCTCCGCGCAGGTCCTCCAAAAGATCGCGGCGAAGGTACCTACGCTCATGGGCGGCTCCGCCGACCTTGCCCCTTCCAACCTCTCGGATATGAAGAACACCGAGGCGGTCACCTACGGCGACTTCGCCCCCTCTCACTTCGAGGGAAGGAACATGCACTTCGGCATCCGCGAACACGCGATGGCAGCCATCGCCAACGGCATGCAGCTGCACGGCGGCGTCCACGCGTACTGCGCGACCTTCTTCATCTTCTCCGACTACTGCAAGCATGCGATGCGTCTCTCCGCGCTCATGAATATCCCCGTCGTGTACATCCTGACGCACGACAGCATCGGCGTCGGCGAGGACGGGCCTACGCACGAGCCCGTCGAACAGCTCATCGCCCTCCGCTCCATTCCGAACATGAAGGTCTACCGCCCCGCAGACGGCAAGGAGACGGCGGCGGCGTGGATCTCCGCCCTCACGAGCACGGCGCCCACCGCGCTCGTCCTCACCCGCCAAAACCTTCCCCAGTACGAAAACAGCGGGCTCAAGGCGCTCAAGGGCGGGTATGTGCTCGAAGATTGCAAGGGCACGCCGGACATCCTCCTCATCGCGAGCGGCTCGGAAGTCGAGCTATGCGTGAAGGCGAAGGCGGAGCTCGAGAAGGAAGGCGTGAAGGCGCGCGTCGTCTCCATGCCCTGCTTCGAGGAATTCGAAAAGCAGACCGAAAAGTACAAGGAGAGCGTTCTTCCCTCCGCCGTCAAGGCGCGCGTGTGCGTCGAGGCGGGCAGCCCGTACAGCTGGTATAAGTACGCGGGCGATAAGGGCGAGATCGTCGCCATGAACAGCTTCGGCGCGAGCGGCCCCGCCCCGCTCCTCTTCGAGCACTTCGGATTCACCGTCCAAAACGTCGTCAAAAAGGCAAAACTTTCGCTTGCCAAATAAGTTTGGAAGAGGGCGCTCCGCGCCCTCTTTTTTCGTACTATGAATGCTTTGAAAGAGAGCCGCTCCGTCGGCTACATCGTCCTGTTTGTTGTCTATGCGCTCGCGGCTGCGGCGGGAATTTCGGTGTATCTCGCCCTTCCGCTCCCCTTTTGGCTGTCCCTTCTCATCGCGGACATTGCCGCGACCGTCGTCGTGTTCGCGTTCAGCCTCATCTTCTCCAACGCTTCGGTGTACGACCCGTATTGGAGCGTCCAGCCCATCGTCATCCTCACCGCCTTCCTCGTAAAGGCGCAGGTGAACGCGGCGGTCATTTTGCCCTTCGTCGCCGTGTGCGTGTGGGGAGTGCGGCTCACCGCCAATTGGGCATATACCTTCCGCGGGCTCGCACATCAGGATTGGCGGTACACCATGCTCAAGGAAAAGACGGGGAAGGGATATTTCTTCGTGAATTTCGTCGGCATTCACCTCGTCCCCACCCTCGTGGTGTACGGGTGCGTGCTGCCCGCCGTGTTCACGTTCGTGTATGCGCCCGCCTTCAATGCGGGAAGCGCCGTGTTCTTCGCACTGTCCCTCCTCGCCGTCCTCTTGCAGGGAACGGCAGACGTGCAGATGCACATGTACAGAAGGGACCGCAAGACGCCCTTTATCCGCACGGGACTGTGGAAGTATGCCCGCCACCCCAACTACCTCGGGGAGATCCTCATGTGGTGGGGCGTGGGTCTCGCCGCCGTGTGCGTGATGCCAAAGAGATGG
>CANRHI010000037.1 GCA_947630365.1 uncultured Clostridia bacterium | reverse complement strand
CGGGGCAGAACGCCTTCTCTGGCGCGGGTCTTTCACGAGGCGGTCGATTTGGACGGCATCGTCCTCACCAAGCTCGACGGCACCGCGAAGGGCGGCTTTGTGTTCTCCCTTTGCGGCGAGCTGCACGTGCCCGTCGTCTTTGCGGGCGTCGGGGAGAAGATCGACGATCTGGAGCTCTTCGACGCCGAACAATTCGTCGAAGGATTTTTCTGAAACCTTCGCGGGGCTCGTGGCCCCTATGCCCGCCCCTCCCCCTGTGTCCCAGCCAAGGCACGCCCTACGGGTGCCACCCCCAAGGGGAGGGGGATAAAGTGTGGGAAAAAATCCCCTTCCTTTCTAAGGAGGGGGACACAGGGGGAGGTTACTGCGTCATTCCGAGGGGCGTAGCCCCGAGAGAATCCCCTGAATGAAAATTCGGACTTCGTACTTCGGGATGTTTCGGTCGCTCCGCTCCCTCAACATGACGCGGTGGGTCTTGTGCGCTTTCTCGCGCTCAAATTATGTCATGCCGAGCGTAGTCGAGGCATCTCTACCTTATTCCGAGATTTCTCGACTTCGGCTACGCCTTCGCTCGAAATGACAGTCCCCCGAAACCACGTCATTCTGAGCCCCCTTGTGGGGCGAAGAATCCCGAAGATGAAAATTCGGACTTCGTACAACCCCATTCCCTTCCCCATAAAAAATTCCCTCTGTCAAGGAAAAACGCTTGACGGGGGGATTTTTTTCTGCTACAATAGCCATAAAAGGAGCGCGGAATGAAGGATCTCACCTATCTTCAACTTTGGGACGCCTACGGCGCGCTCCTCACGGACACGCAGCGGGACATCTGCGAAAAGTACTTTTTGTACGATCTGTCCCTCTCGGAGATCGCGGAGGAGAAGGGCATTTCCAAGCAAGCCGTCTCGGACGCGTTAAAGACGAGCAGAGATCTTCTCGACTTCTACGAGGGGAAGCTGCACTTCAACGAACAAAATCAAAGCTATTCGCTTGCGGTCTCGTTTATGATGACGGACGTCACGCGCGCCCTCACGGCCTTCAAGGAAAGGCACCCCGAGTACGCGGAGGAGATGGACGAGATCCTATCGAAAGTCACCGTCGGCGAGGAAGTCGACCTCGGCAAAGAGGAGGAATAAATGGCGCTGTTTGCATCGCTCTCGGAGCGGCTCAACCACATATTTTCCAAGCTCACGAAGAGGGGAAAGCTCACCGAGCTCGAAATTCGCCAAGCCATGCGGGAGGTGCGCATCGCCCTTCTTGAGGCGGACGTCAACATAAAGGTCGCGAAGGACTTCATCGCGGAAGTTTCCGAGAAGGCGGTGGGGCAGCAGGTGCTCCAGAGCCTCAACCCCGCGCAGCAGGTCATCGGCATCGTGAACGACGAGCTCATCGCCCTCATGGGCCCTGCGAACGCCAAGCTCGAAGTCAGCCCCAAGCCGCCGACCGTCGTCATGATGTGCGGCCTTCAGGGCGCGGGGAAGACGACGATGTGCGCCAAACTCGCCGTTCTCCTCAAAAAGCAGGGAAAGCGGCCGCTGCTCGTCGCGTGCGACATCTACCGTCCCGCCGCCATCGACCAGCTCAAAGTCGTGGGGGCGAAGGCGGGCGCGGAGGTGTTCGAAAAGGGCACGCAGGACCCGATCAAGACGGCGAAGCAGGCCGTCGACTACGCGCGGAAGATGGGCTTCGACACCGTCGTTATCGACACCGCGGGGCGGCTGCACATCGACGACAAGCTCATGGCCGAGCTTGAAAATATCAAGAAAGAGGTGGAGGTGCACGAGATCCTCCTCACCGTCGACGCCATGACGGGGCAGGACGCGGTCAACGTCGCCGAGACCTTCAACGCAAGGCTGAACGTGACGGGCGTCATCCTCACCAAGCTCGACGGCGATACCCGCGGCGGCGCCTGCCTTTCCATCAAGGCGGTCACGGGGAAGCCCATCAAATTCATCGGCGTGGGGGAGAAGATCACCGACCTCGAGCCCTTCTATCCCGACCGCATGGCCTCGCGCATCCTCGGCATGGGGGACGTGCTTTCCCTCATCGAGAGGGCAAAAGAGGCGGTCACCGAACAGCAGGCGAAGGACATGGAGCGCAAGATGCGCGAGAACGCCTTCACCCTCACGGACTACCTCACGCAGTTCGAAACGCTCAAGAAGATGGGCGGCGCGAACGCCCTCGTGAGCATGCTCCCCGGCATGGGAAAGCTCAAACTGAAGGAGGGGGACGTAGACGAGGGGCGCATCGAACGCATCCGCGCCATCATCCTCTCCATGACGCCCAAGGAACGGGATAACCCGCAGATCATCAACTATTCGCGCAAAAAGCGCATCGCGCTCGGCTCGGGCACGACGATACAGGAGATCAACCAGCTCCTCAAGCAATTTGAGCAGACCAAGCAGCTCATGAAGCAAATGAAGGGCGGCAAACGCCGTTTGCCATTTTAAGAGGAGCCAAGTGAGGGCCCTTGCCCCGCACCCTCATTCCGAACGGAGCGCGGCACGAGCCCGCAGGGCGAAGTAGCGTAGTCGAGGCATCTCTACCTTATTTCGAGATTTCTCGACTTCGCTTACGCTCCGCTCGAAATGACAACGTCGCTTTCTTGCTTCCCCTGAGAGGGGAAGTACCCCGCAAGGGGGGATAGGGTTAAAAAACCCCTCAGCCGCGCAATGGCAGCGCGCCAGCTCCCCTCATAGGGGCGCCAAGAGAGTCCACTTTCGCCTCAACGCGTCATTCTGAGCGTAGCGAAGAATCCCGAGGATGAAAAATCGGACTTCGTTCTTCGGGATGTTTCGGTCGCTTCGCTCCCTCAACATGACGCGGTGGTATAGGGGCGCCAAGTATCGCTCGCCTTATGCCCGCCCCCTTATACTTGAGGGGGAGGGGTAGGGGAGGGGGTGCCTTCCAATTGTCCCACCGCACCGCGCCATTCCTATGCGAAGCGCGGCAGGAGCCCGTCGGGCGAAGCAGCGGAGCCGAGGCTTCGCAACAACAGTAAAATCAAAAACAAATTATTTGGAGGATACAACAATGGTCAAAATGAGATTGGTGAGAATGGGCGACAAGAAGTCTCCCGTCTACCGCATCGTGGTGGTCGACGCGCGCAAGGCGGCGACGGGCGAGTATATCGACAAGGTCGGTTTCTACGATCCCAAGTCCAACCCCGTCACCCTCACGGTCGACGTCGAGAAGGCGAAGGACTGGCTCGGAAAGGGCGTGCAACCCACTGAAACCGTCAAGAGCTTGCTCGTGCAGGCGGGCGCCCTCGAGAAGAGCGACAAACTTTCCCCCGCCAAGACCAAGGGCAAGAAGAGCAAGAAGTAATTTTTGCCCCGCGCCCTTTTCGTAAGGGAAGGAGATGATTATGCTGGATCTCATCAAATATGTCGTTTTTCAGTTCGCCGAGAAGAAGGACCTCGTGAAGATCGAGGAGAACGAGACGGAGGAGTCTATCGACGTCACCGTCTACCTCGCCGATTCGGATATGGGGAAGGTCATCGGCAAACAGGGCAAGATCGCGAAGGCGCTCCGCACCCTCGTCCGCGCCGCTACCCCCAAGGGCTCCAAGAAGTACAACGTCGAGATCAAGGAGCTCGAGGAAGAGGAAGAGTAAAAACCGTATAGGACTGTAAAGGGGCCGCTCGCGGCCCCTTTACTGTTATACAACAACGGGCGGAAGATACCCTTCCGCCCGTTTTTCAGTCCTCAAGCAGTGTCAACATTGCTTTTTTCTTTTTTTCGGGAAGTTTTCGATATTGTTCGAGAAGAAGCCGTTCTTGCGCACTTACGAGCTCGTTTTGCTCTTCTTCCATGAAGAATTGCGCAAGCGTCATACCGAATGCGTCGCAAAGGTGCGTGAGTGTGTCGAGGCTCGGCAGCGAATTTTCCTTTGTAAGAAGCGTTGAAACGGTGGATTGCGTCAATTCCGCTTCCAATGCAAGCTGGTTTGTGCTCCAACCGCGTTCGTCGCGCAGGGTTTTGATTCTTTCAATAACATCCATAACCACATTATAAACATTTTACCGTTAATTATTTAGCGATATTGCGTTGACATTTTATCGAATATCCGTTATAATATTGTCGAAGAAACGTTATAAAGGCGGATAGGAGGGAATATGGCACACATTGCGGATGTCATCAAGTATGAGGGAGACAACTCTACATTCATATGGAAGCACCCCTGCGAGGATTTCAATGCTTTGACACAGCTTATCGTGCATGAATCGCAGGAAGCGATCTTCTTCATGAACGGGCAGGCGCTCGACTTGTTCGGCGCGGGAAGGTACACGCTCGAAACGCAAAACATTCCGCTCATCGGAAAAGTGTTGAATCGGGCTACCGACGAAAAGACGCCCTTTCACTGCGAAGTTTATTTTATCAACAAAACAGAGCAGATGTCGATACGCTGGGGCACGGACTCCAAGGTGCAATTTATTGAGCCCACCTATAAATTCCCCCTTTCGATCGGAGCAAACGGCGAAATGAGCCTGCGCGCAGAGGATTCGCGGAAGCTCCTCCTTAAGCTCGTCGGCACAGAGAATTACCTTGGGCAGCAAAAGCTCGTCGGCTTTTTCCGCGCCTTCTTGATGACGCGGATAAAAACATACATTGCGCAGGTCGTCAAAGCAAATTCCATCAATATCTTTGAGATAGACGAAAATCTGACCGAATTTTCGAATGCCATTAAAGAACTGCTCGTGGGGGATTTCGCGGAATACGGCATCGCACTCGAAAAATTCTTTGTGACAACCATCGTAAAACCGGATGGCGACCCGCAATACGAGAAATTCAAGGAGCTGCACTTTCGACAGTATGCCGATATTGCGGAAGCCAAGCTCCGTCAACAGACCGATTTGATCGAGGCTCAGACGGACGCGGAAAAAACGATCATCGCCTCCAAGGCGTTGGCGGCAAAGCGCGCGCAGGAGGGATATACCTATCAACAGGAACGCGGTTTCGATGTGGCGGAGAAGGTCGCCGAAAATGAGGCGGTCGGGCAATTTACAAACATGGGCGTCGGGCTCGGAACAATGGCGGGCGTCGGCGGGGCCGTAGCGGGAATGGTCGGCGGGACAATGCGGGAGGCCGTTGGTGCCGTTGGAGAAGTTGCCCCTCCGAAGGCCCTCAAATGTACCAATTGCGGTATGCCGCTTGCCGCCGGGACGAAGTTCTGTCCCGAATGCGGAACGAAGGTCGTTTTGGCCTGCCCGAAGTGCGGAACACCCGTAAACGGAGCAAAATTCTGTCCCGAATGCGGCGAAAAATTGTAAGGAGAACACAATGAAAAAGAAGTTTTTATCCTACGCAATTTGTTGGCTTATTTTGTTGGCGTTGTTTCATGTGGTCGTTTTTGCAACTCCGAACGAAATCGGAGGTGTGAGCAAATTCGTCGGGGGATTTTGGGTCGGCTACGGTTTCACACTCGCGGCGTTCCTCGGTCAGTTGGCGTGCGCATGGTTCGCATGTAAGGCAAACGACAGTCGAAAGCTGTTTTACCGCTTGTCGCCCGTCGCTATAAGTTCGATTACTTTGGTGTTGATCGCCGTTGTGGCGATCCTCTGCATGACAATTCCGCAAATTCCCGCATGGATCGCCGCAATCGTTTGCAGCATACTTTCGGCGTTCGTTGCAATTTCCGTACTTATGGCAAAGTCTGCTGCAGAAGTGGTTTCGAAAATGGACGAAAAGATTGCCGCGTCGACTTCCCGTATGAAGGAATTGACCGCCAAGGCTTCTGTCCTCATGGCAAATGCGCAGACCCCCGAATTGAAGGCGGAGACAAAGAAGGTGTATGAAGCGCTCCGCTACAGCGACCCCATGTCGAACGAGGGACTTTCCGAGATCGAAGCCAAAATCGCCTCTAAGTTGGAAGATTTTGAACGTTTGGTTGTCGCGAAGTCTCAATCCGAAGCGGCAACAGCCGCGACCGAGCTTTTGGCTCTCGTCAACGAAAGAGCCGCGAAGTGCAAATTATTGAAATAAATCATTGGAGGAAAATAAATTATGAATCAGTTAAGATGCGAAATGTGCGGAAGCACGGATTTGGTCAAACAAGACGGAATGTTTGTGTGCCAAGTTTGCGGCGCAAAGTATTCCATTGAAGAAGCCAAAAAGATGATGATCGAGGGGACGGTAGACGTCACTGGCAGCACCGTAAAAGTCGATAATACATCTTTTGTACAAAAGTATCTTGCCAATGCTCGTCGGGCATTGGACAAGCAGGATTGGGAAGAGGTCGAAAAATACTATAATTTGGTGGAGCAGAATTCGCCGAACAACATGGAAGCGGTTTTCTTCAGCGCATACGGGAAAGCGATGCTCTCATTTACGGATCAAGATTATTTTAAGCGCGAACAAAAAGTTGCCGTTCTGAATAAATCTATTTCCGTAATCAGCGATTATTTTGAAGTAACAGATGAAAATAAAGAAGAGGTTCTCAATAAAATAGCGCAATATGTCGAAAATATTGTAAACGTTACGTATGTGCATAAGGTAAACGGTGTCGGAACGGGGAGTGAAGAATGGCAGATGGGATTGATCATAAGTGTTATTCAATCCTTTACGCAAGAATTAGAACAAATTTCTGCTTTACATAAAGATGGATATATCTTGAAATTATTAGAACGTTTTAAGCAAAAATTAAACACAATAAATGCATCGCTGGCCAAGCTGGCCAAGAAGAAGGATCGGACTGTTGCGTTGGTGATTCTCTTTGGCTCACTCGTCTTCATTGCGGCTATAATATTCGCCTTAATATAAATCGAAGAGATTGTGATGTGATTGAAAAAGTACAGGCGCCGGAAGAATACTTTCAAGTGGAGGCATAAGAATTCATCTTTATGGGAAACGATAACTGAATTTCAATATGATCAAAGAAGAGCGGCGAAAGCTGCTCTTTTTTCGTACAACATCATGCAAAATGCGTGACAAAAGCGCGGGAGACCTGTTATAATAGGTGTCGGGAAAACGGCTATCGGGAGTGCGGATATGGACGCATGGGACATCATCAAAATCGTCATGCAGATCTTCGGGGGCATGGGCACCTTTCTTGTGGGCATGAAGCTGCTCTCCGAAAACATGACGAGGCTGGCGCATGGGAAGCTGAAGTCCATGCTCGGGCGGACGGCAAAGAGCCGTTTTGCGGGCGTGGGCATCGGCACGGGCATGACCATTCTCGGGCAGAGCTCGGCGTTCACCACCGTCATGGTCGTTGGTCTCGTGAACGCGGGGGTGATGACGCTCTTTCAGGCGACGACCATCATCATGGGGGCGAACATCGGGACGACGCTCAACGCGTGGGTCATCGCGCTGGCGGGCTCGGACATCACGGCGCTCTTCTTGTGTCTTGCGGCGGCGGGGGTGTTCATAACCATGTTCGCGAAGAGCGAGCGCACCAAGTCCATCGGGAATGTCGTCGCGGCGTTCGGGCTCATCTTTGTGGGTCTGAAATTCATGTCGTCGGCGCTCACATTCGAGCCGGGCTCTGACGCCTTCAACACGGTGAAGGACATGCTCTCCGTCATCCAAAATCCCTTCCTCCTCTTGCTCCTCGGCATTGCCATCACGGCGCTGGTGCAGAGCTCGACGGCGGTGAACGCCATCATCATCACCATGGCGTCGCTCGGGATGGTCATCGGCGGGGGCGGGAACGCGCCGCTGTACATCATCATCGGCTCGAATATCGGCACCTGCGTGACGGCGCTCCTCTCTTCCTTGGGGGCGAGCCCGAACGCCAAGCGGGCGGCGGTCATCCACTTCCTCTTCAACCTCTTCGGCGCGGTCATCTTCACCGTCATCCTCATTTGTTGGACGGGCTTTGCGGATACCGTGCTCGGGCACATCTTCCCCGCGGACATCACCGTATTCGGGAAGCAGGGGCTGGGGCCGACCATGCAGATCGCCATGTTCCACACCCTGTTCAACGTCATCAATACCTTGCTCTTTTTGCCCTTTGTGAAGGGCTTTGTGTGGCTCGCCGAGCATCTCGTGCGGGAAAAGACGGGCGAGGAGGAGCCCGAGGAGATCTTCGGCGACCTCGACGACCGCCTCCTTCGCAGCCCTTCCGTCGCCCTCGGCTACATCTACGGGCAGACGGGCAACGTGTTCTCCTTCGCCATGGAGACGCTCGATACCTCCTTTGCCGCCTTCCTCGAGAAGGATACTTCGGCGGCGGAGCGCGTGCATCGGAAGAACGAGAAGCTCGCCGAAGCGAACAAGAAGGGCATTTCTTACCTCGTGAAGCTCTCGGCGGCGTCCCCGCTCACCGAGGACGAGCAGACGATCTCCACCCTGCACTATGTGCTCGGGGACATCATGCGTGTGGGCGAGCTCGCGGACAACGTGACCAAGTACACCCGCCGCTATGTGGAGGACGGACTGGTCTTTTCGCAGGAATTCCTCGACATGGTGCAGGGCATGTACAAAAAAATCAAGGACCTGTTCGCGCTGGCGCTCGATATCTTCCTCCAAAAGGACCAAAGCAAGCTGCCCGCGCTCGACGCCGTGGAGGACACCATCGACAAGGACAGGAAGCTGTGCGTGGAGACGCACATCGCGCGGCTCAACGAGGGCAGATGCGACCCGAACAATTCGAGCGTGTTCATCAACCTCGTCGGCAACTTGGAGCGTGCCGCAGACCATATCACATATATCGCGCATTCCATCGAGGAAAAGCGATGATCGCCGCGACAAACGCGGCAAAGAGGGGAGGCTGCACGCATGCGCACCTTTGCATGCGGCTCCCCACGGAGGTATTGCATGAAGGTTTTCCTGACGCAGGAGGGGAAAGTCCCCGTCGCGCCCGCGGGCGTGGGGCTGTTCTTCGAAGATCTCAATTATGCGCTTGACGGCGGGCTGTATGCCGAGCTGCTCGAGAACCGCAACTTCGAGGCGACGGATGTCCACGGCGAGTGGGACCGCTATGTCGTCTCGCAGGACGGCGGCTACGCGTGGGCGCCCTATCCTTCGGCGGAGAGAGTGGCGATGAAGATCAAGACCGATCGTCCGCTCTTCCCCGAAAATCCGCACTACATGCGCGTGGAGGCGCAGGCGGGCGCGGGCATCGCCAACAAGGCGTATGACGGTGTATTTCTTCCCGCAGGAATGGGGTGCACCGTGTCCTTCTACGCGCGCTCCTACGACTACAAGGGCCGCGTGCGCGTGGGCGTATATGCGGGCGAGAGCCCCGTTTTCGAAAAGCGCATCAAGCTGAAGGCGGACGGCAACTGGCACCGCTACTCCTTCAAAGCCAAGGCGAAGAGGGCGGCGGAGGGCGCTTCCTTCCGCTTCCTCCTCGAGCAGGCGGGCTCGGTGCATGTGGACGCCTTTTCTCTCCTCCCCGAGAGCGCCGTCCTCGGCGTGTTTCGCCGCGACCTCGTCGAGCTCATGAAGGCGCTGCACCCCGGCTTTTTGCGCTTCCCGGGAGGGTGCGTCGTCGAGGGGAACAGCCTCGCAAACCGCTACCTTTGGAAGGACTCCATCGGGCAGAGCGAGCGCAGGAAACACAATTGGAACCGCTGGGCGGTGCATGCGACGGGCCCGGAGAACAACTTCCGCTCCCCCTACTCCCACTATGGGCAGACGCTCGGCATCGGGTACTTCGAATACTTCCGCCTGTGCGAATATTTGGGCGCAAAGCCGCTGCCCGTCGTCTCGGTGGGCATCGCCTGCCAGTATATGAGCACGGAATTCGTTCCCCTTGGCGACCCCGAGCTCGAGACCTACATTCAGGAGGCGCTCGACGTGGTGGAATTCGCCAACGGCGGCACGGATACCGTCTGGGGCAAGGTGCGCGCCGAGATGGGGCACCCCGACCCCTTCGGGCTCGAATATCTTGGCGTCGGCAACGAGCAGTGGGAGGCCTCCCCCAAGCAGAAGGACGGCGTGGAGCGCCCCAACGAGTTTTATAAGCGCTTCGAGCTGTTCGAAAAGCGCATTCACGAGAAGTACCCCGATATCAAAATTATCGGCACCGTCGGGCCCACGGTGGACACCGAAACGCACAAGAGCGCGTGGAAATGGACGCGCGAGAATTTGGAGAAAAATCCCGACTTCGTGTATTGCGCGGACGAGCACTTCTACGTCTCGCCCGAGTGGATGTATTCCCACGCGGACGTGTACGACGGCTACCCCCGCACGGGAAAGGTGTATGCGGGCGAATATGCCTGCCATGTGCCCGGCTCGGGCGCGGCGCTCTTCAACAGCCCGCAGTCCAATTGCTGGGAGGGCGCGCTCGCGGAGGCCGCCTTCATGACGGGCATGGAACGCAATGCCGACGTGGTGGTGATGAAGTCCTTCGCGCCGCTCTTTGCCCGCCTCGGTTACACCCAGTGGTGCCCCGACCTCATTTGGTTCGACGGCAAGTCCGCCTACGGCTCTGCGAGCTACTATGTGCAGCTTCTCTACAGCGCCTATACGGGCGACGTCTCCTTCAAGGTGAAAACGGACGACGGACGGGTGTATGCCTCCGCCACCGAGCAGGGCGGCACCGTGTATGTGAAGCTCGTCAACGCGGGCAGCGAAGAGGTGACCGCGGAAGTGGAGGCCGATTTCGACTTCGGCGCCCTGACCCGCATCATCCGCATGGAGGGGGATCTCAAGGACTACAATACCATCGATGAGCCCACAAAGCTCTCCCCGCAGGAGATCGCGCCCACCGCGCCCGCCTCGCTCACCCTCCCCCCGCACAGCTTCAGCGTTTTGGTGTTTCGAAAGTAGTGGGAGTTTTCAACCTCCCCCTGTATCCCCCTCCTTACAAAGGAAGGGGATTTTGGCTTTTATCCCCTTCCCCGTTTGCGGGGAGGGGGACGCACCTCGTTTCTATCCCCTTCCCCGCCAAAGCGGGGAGGGGGACGCAGGGGAAGGGGGTGTCAATTGTCATGCCGCCCCGCGCGCATTCTATTCCTATCGAAGCGCGGCACGAGCGCGTAGCGCGAAGTAGCGTAGTGGAGGCATCTCCACCTCTTGTGTCATGCCGACCGTAGTGGAGGCTTCTCTACCCTATTCGTGAGATTTCTCGACTTCGCTTACGCTCCGCTCGAAATGACAGTACCCCTCATACCGAGGCGAAGCCGAGTGTATCTTCCCCGCAATTTTACCTGCAAGAAGATTCACTCACTCCGCCTACGGCTCCGTTCGGAATGAGGTGAAGTCCCCTATGCAGTTTCATCACTTTCCTATCCCCCCCCCAAGCAAAGGCTTGCGTTTTGGGCAAATTTTGCGCGGGGCGGGGAAAACACTTTACAAAAAATTCCCTTTCCTTTATAATAGAGGCATGATACGGCTGGCGGACGGGTGGAAAGATTTCTCCGTGCTTGCGACGGGGAACGGATATAAGCTGGAGCGGTGGGGGAAGTACACCCTTCTTCGTCCCGATCCGCAGGTCATTTGGGAGGCGCAGCGCGACCTCTTTGCCGATCCCCGCATCGACGCGGTGTATCATCGGAGCGAAAAGGGCGGCGGCGCGTGGGAGTATCGGCATGCCCTTCCCGAGAGCTGGAACATCTCCTACAAAGAGCTCACCTTCAAGCTGAAGCCCATGGGCTTCAAGCACACGGGGCTGTTCCCCGAGCAGGCGGTCAATTGGGAGAAAACGGGCGCGCTCGTGCGGCAAGCCATAGCGGGCGGGCGGAAGATCAAGGTCCTCAACCTCTTCGCCTACACGGGCGGGGCGACGGTCGCACTCGCAAAGGCGGGCGCGGAGGTCACCCATGTGGACGCGGCGAAGGGCATGGTCGAGCGCGCGGGGGAGAACGCCCGCCTTTCGGGGATCGCCTCGGGCATCCGCTACATCGTGGACGACTGCAAGAAATTCGTGCAGCGGGAAATTCGCCGCGGCAACCGTTACGACGCCATCGTCATGGACCCGCCCTCCTACGGGAGGGGACCGGGCGGCGAAATGTGGAAGATCGAGGACGAGCTCTTCGGCTTTTTGCGCCTCACTTCCGAGCTCCTCTCGGACGACGCGCTCTTCGTTCTCATCAACAGCTATACGACGGGTTTGCAGCCCGCGGTGCTCTCCAATCTTCTCACCCTCACCCTCGGCGGGCGCGGGGGAGCGGTGGAGGCTTACGAGGTGGGGCTGCCCACGGAGGAGGGGATCCCGCTCCCTTGCGGCGCGGGAGGCATGTACATTCATGGATAGTATCGAGCAAAGCATTCTGTTTGAGGATAACCACCTCATCGTCGCGGTCAAGGCGCAAAATCTCGCTTCTTGCCCCGATGAGAGCGGGGACGAAAATCTTTTGGACCTCCTCAAAACCTACTTAAAAGAGAAATACCAAAAGCCCGGGAACGTGTATTTGGGGCTGGTGCACCGTTTGGACCGCCCCACGGGCGGCGTGATGGTATTCGCCAAGACGAGCAAGGCGGCGGGCAGGCTCTCCGAGCAGATGAGAACGGGGGACTTCGAGAAGCGCTACCTTGCCGTTCTCAACGGCGTGCCCTATCCCGAGAGCGGGAAGCTCGTGAATTGGGTGAAGAAGAACACCGTGAACAACATGGTGTATCTTTGCCCGCAGGGGACGGAGGGGGCAAAGCTCGCCTCGCTCGAATACCGCATCGCGCAAAAGACGGACAAGCTCTCCCTCGCCGAGATCAAGCTGCACACGGGCAGGACGCACCAGATCCGCGTGCAGACGGCGGGCATCGCTCACCCCGTGTACGGCGACATGCGCTACGGCGGGGAGTATGCGCAGAAGGGGAAGCTCGCGCTCTGGGCGTATTCGCTCGCCTTCACCCACCCCGTCACCAAGGAGCGCATGCGCTTTCTCGCTGTGCCGCCCGAGGAGGAGAGCCCGTGGAAGCTCTTCGACCTTGCACCGCTCTTCCGCCCCATGTGAGCGCGGATGAATGGAAATTGTGCGAAATTTTTAATTTCTTGTCATCAAACGGGCGTTACCGCTTGACGAATGGAAATTTTTCATGTAAAATATAAAAGATAATCGGGCAGTGTGTCCGCTTGGAGCAAGATCACATGAATAAGGTCAGAGTACGGTTCATCACCATAATATCGCTCTTTGTGATGTTCGCGATCGCATTTGGGGTCGCGCTGGGGCTGCTTTCTCCCGCAAAGAAGGCGTATGCCGCCGAGCTAACGTATGCGCCCTCGTCCATCTTTTGGGCGCGCACGGGCGGCGAAGTAAAGGCATATAAAAAGGCGGGGGAGGAGGCTGCGTACCTCACCCTTGTTCTCGGGGAGGGCGGTAGCGTCGAGTACCACCGCGACCTCGCTTTGAAGTGGTTCGAGGCTGTTCCCAAGCCCCAAACCCCGAGCGGCGGCAACGGAGAGACGAACGGCGACGGCAATGGCGACAACGGCACGCAGACGACCGCGCTCGACCCCGCTACGCTTGCCAACCCGGGACAAGTCGTCTATTTTAGCATGACTCTTTCCTTCCCGAAGGTCAACTTCGAGAAGCTCACCATCGAATTCCAGAGCGCGGAGGAGAACGTCTCCAAAGAGGAGCAGGCGAAGAACAAGCTCGTATTCCTTTGGAAGGATAGCAAGCTCTCTGCCTACGTTGTAGACGCTTCCCACGCCGAGGACGAAGAGGAGTATCCGCCGACGGAGGACGAGCTCCACGAGCTCTCGGCTCCCACAGGAGACCTTGCCCTCACCTTTGAGGAGAAGGAGACCGCGGGCGACTTCGCCGTGAAGATCGGCGACGTCGAGGTCGGCACCTTCACCAATATCGGCGGCTATTTCATGGAATACCGCACGTCGGGCACGGCAAACACGCCCATGACGTTTACGGTGGACTACGCCGAGGACGCTTCCGTCAAGTCGCAGAAGGTGATGGTGAAGGAGCTCAACGGGCAGTCCCTCCTCGTGAAGGGCGGCACGGACGCGAGCGCCGCAGACGACGACGGGACCACCGAACACGTCGGCGGCAAAGTGACCGACGATACGCCCGCCGTGCTCGTGATGAGCGAAAAGCTCTACGCCTTCACGCTCGGGCAGAGGTTCTCCCTCTCCTACGAGGCCATCGACGTGTGCGACGACAGCGTTTCGGTCTCCCGCAGTTACTACATGCTCAAGACGGTCGACGGGAAATACCATGCGCCCAACGAGAGCTCCGATGCCTCGAACCAGGACTATAAGGTGCTCACGACCTCGACCTACTTCATGCCCCCGGACGACAGCAACGACGAGCAGATCGAGCACGTCTCCATCCGCTTCACGCTGGACGACGGAAGAGACAATGCCGAAAAGGAATACGTCTATCTCTCGTGGTATGCCGCCGAAGAGGGCGTCGTAGAGACCATCGCGAACCAGGACCAATCGGACAAGTGGGACTACATCGTGGTCGACCGCGACAAGAAAGGCCCCCACTACACCATCATTACGACGGACGACGGGGAGAAGAAAAACGAAATCGCCTCCGATGCGGCACTTGACACGAATGATGTCGACGGCGACGGCAACACAAGCGAGCCTCTTGTGTTTGCAGAATATCAAGATGCTCTCGCTACGGCGGCGAAGGACGCCAGCGCGGGCACGGGTGCGTACTTCTACTTCCCCTCCATGCGCAGCCTCATCGAGAGCGACTACGCCGACTACCGCAACCTGCGCTTCAGCGTGTATTACTTCGAGCCCGGCAAGACGGAGGGCTCCTCGGCGGCTTCTGCCACGAGCATGCGCTACAACAGCCTCCGCATCGAGATCAAGCAGCCCGGCAAGTACAAGTTCCGCATCACCGCGTCCGACGCCTCCAGCCGCAGCATGAAGCTGTACGACGAGGACGGCAAGCTCGTAGACGTCACCTCTTCCAACATTTGGGACTTTGAATGTATCCCCGACTTCACCTTCGAAGTGGGCTACACGGGTGCGACCATCGAGGACGCGGGCGAGCAGACGCAGGGCTACCGCGGCACAGTGTACAATATCACCGACTTCGATATCGTCGCCCTCGGCGATTGCGACAAGGAATATTCGCTCTACTACTTCGATACCTCCGTTCTCAGCAGCAAGCCGAGCCTTTCCGAGCTCGTGGAGGACACCGAGAAGTACATGACCGACGCAGCCTATGCGAAGGCCATCGAAGGCGGCGCCATCGGCGAGTACAACGCCGATATCGACGAGGAGGATTGGGACGCCTCCTATCCCGACAACTACTACCACTGGGATCCCGATTCCTCGCTCTCCTTCGTGCCGCAAAAGTCGGGCTACTATATCGTGAAATTGCACCTCACCGACCCGAACATGGGCGGCGACACGCAGGATGCGTACCAGGTCATCGACGTGCGCAACCCCGTCGACTATATCCCCGGCACCACGGATTGGTTCCAGAACAACGTGACTTCGGTCATTCTCTTCTCCATCTCCGCCGTGCTCGCCGTCATCATCGTTGTGCTCTTCGTCGTGAAGCCTTCGGATAAGACGGTGGAAGAAGTCGACCTCGCGGGCCTCAAGGGCAAGAAAGAGAAGAAGGACAAGGATACGCAGGAAAAATAAGGCTTGCGTGAAGATCGGATACCAATTGCATGAATGCCCCGCCGAGACGGTTCCCGTCTCGGCGGGGTTTTGGTAACCTCCCCCTTGGTAACCTCCCCCTGTGTCCCCAATACCCCTTTTGTGAGGAAATACAGGGGAACTCCCACAAGGGCAGCGCCGGAAAAACAGATAATCTGCC
>CANRHI010000036.1 GCA_947630365.1 uncultured Clostridia bacterium | reverse complement strand
CATCGCGAGGGAGCTCGGCGCAGACATCGCGGAGATCCGCACCGTGAAGGCGTATCCCGACGACTACGACGTTCTCGTGAGCCTCGGCAAGAGGGAGGTCGACAGCGGCTACATACCCCAGCTCTATCCGCTCGCGCTCCCCGCGCAGGAGTACGATACCATCGTCTTGGGCACGCCCGTTTGGTGGTATAGCTTTGCTCCCGCCGTGAAGAGCTTCATGAAGAGCGTGAAGTGGACGGGGAAAAAGGTCTATCCCTTTGCGACGAACGGGGGCTATTTGGGGCACACGCCGAGCGATTTCAAGCGCGCCCTGCGTGGGGCGACCGTCGCTCCCACGCTCTCGGTGAAATTCGAAGAGCACAAGATGGTCACGCCCGAGAGCGCCGTCTCGGAATGGGTCGCGGGAATCAAATGAGAGAGGACCTTACAACTCTCCTTTCCCGCCGCTACGGAGAGGGGGATATGCAGAGGATCTTGACGGGGTACGGCAGCGTCCGCCCCGTCACTTTGCGTTTCAATTCGCTGAAGATCGCGCCCGAAGAGGGCAAGCGCCGCCTGAAAGAGGAGGGATTCTCCTTCGAATCGGTCCCGTGGTACGATGCGGCGGTCATCCTTTCGGGGGAGAAGGATATCGCCGCCACCTCCCTCTACGAAAACGGAGAAATTTATCTCCAGTCGCTCTCCTCGATGCTGCCGCCCCTGTACCTCGGCGCCGCGGCGGGGGAGACGGTGCTCGACATGGCCGCCGCCCCCGGGGGAAAGACGACCGAAATTTGTGCCCTTTCGGAGGGGAAAGCGCTCGTGACCGCCTGCGAGCGGGACAAAAGGCGCTTCGAGCGGCTCAAATTCAACCTTTCGCGGCAGAGTGCTTCCCGCGTTACGCCCATGCAGATCGACGCGGGCGCGCTCGACCCGTTCTTCTCCTTCGATAAAGTTTTGTTGGATGCCCCCTGCAGCGGGAGCGGCACCGTGCAGGATCTCGAAGAGGCGCGTATCGACAGCGCATATGTGCAGATGTGCTCCTTGCGGCAGTTCCGTCTGCTCAGGAAGGGGATCTCGCTCTTGAAGTGCGGCGGCGAGCTCGTCTATTCCACTTGCTCGATCCTCCCCGAGGAAAACGAGGAGATCTTGTTCCGCGTCGCGGAGGAGATGCGGGCGGTGGTCGTTCCCATCGAGGCGCCGCAGGGCGTCCCGCTGCTTCCCTCTCCCGAGGGCACCGTTTGCGTCTGCCCGACCTCCCTTTACGAGGGGTTTTTCGTCGCCAAAATTCGCCGGAAATAAGCTCTTCGGCGGGTACTTTAGCGGGGATTTTTCCCCGCCTTTTTTTATTTTCGGAAAAACATGGCAAAATCCACGATTTCGCATTAAATAATTTTGATTTTTTTGCCCAAAAGGGGCTTCAAAAAATTGAATTTATATACAAGGGGGGGGGTAGTATATGTTACAATATAGTGTATGTCTATGATATTTTGGATCGTCTGGTTTGCGATCGGCGTTTGCTTTTCCGTGGCATTCGTTTGCGTCATCCTGCCGAAACTTCGCTACAAGACGTATGCCGCCTCTCTTCCCATCCGGGACAGAGCTCTCGGTAAGAAGAAGGAAGATTCACGGACCGTCTTTTATTACGAGCCCGCCGCTTCCGTGCGCCCTTACATCAAGTCGTACCGGCTTGAGAGCAGGGGCAATTCCGTGTACTTTTACGGCGAGTGGGCGAAGCGCATCGCGTTCATCAAATACGAGCTCATCGTATTCAATTCGGCGAACGACATCATCAACATTCTCCGCGTGAAGGAGAGATTCAACGGAAAGAAGGATACGCACCCGACGCTGCTTCCCAAGGGGGCGGATTTTGTGTGCCTTCGCATCCTCTGCATCGACGATACTCCGCTGCCCGACGAGCGCCGCGCCTTCAACGCACGCTACGCCATTTGGCTTGCGGTGTATAGCATCGTCCTCGGCATTACGGTGGCGCTCATGATGTGGCTCGCGGGGACCTTCCTTTTGCGTCTGTTCGGCAACTTTACCATGCGATACGAGCTGCCCACCTCGGTGTGGCTGGCGTTTCTCGGGCTCACGGCGCTCGCGCTTGCGGTGCTTTTGTATGGGCTCTCGATTTTTCGGTTCTTTGTACTTCGGCGGAAGGGAGGTGAAGGCGATGAAGGTTGAGGCAACGGGGCATCTCTCCTATCCCGGGGGGTATCCCATCTTTCTCTCCCGTTTCGTCGTGTTCGGCGACGAGCCGCGCCATGTGGCGCTGCGCTTTGTGAACGCGAGCGAGATCGTCATGACGGGCATTCGTTTCGTGCTCATCGAAAAAGACGAAAAGGGGCAGGAGCTGCGAAGGCAGACCCTCGAGCACAGAGGGCTGTTCGTGGAGAGGGGAACGGAATTCCCCGTCCCCGACGCGACGGTCTCCGTCCGCTGCATGTCGGTGGAGGCGGAGGTCGAGGCGGCGTTCTCGGATGAATACGAGTACGTTGTCGAGGGCGACAGCGTAGAGCTCCGCTTCGGCGAGAGCACGCAGGCGGAGCCCGAGCCCGTGTTCCTCTGCGAGGCGAAGTACAAGGTGCGAAGATCGCGCGGAAGATCGGTCTTTGTGACGCTCTTTGCGGTTTTGGCGCTGGTCGCCTCGGCGTTCTTCCTCGGATGGAGGCTGCACTTGGACGAAAAGGTCATCGACCACGGAAAGAATACAAGCAATTCCCCGGGAGAGGGTGAAGTGAGGATTACTGCGGAATATGTTGAAGCATAACGATACCATCGAAAAACTCGACACCCTGCAAAAGGCGGCGGTCGTCGCCTCTTCGCTCGACGACGAGACGCTCTCCCATGCGGGGCTGCCCACGGTGGGAAGGGCGTCGCTCGAGGAGCTCGCGAAAAAGTCGGGCATCTCGTATGCGGCGGCTGCCCGCTCGTGGGACGGCGAGCTGCTCTCCCGCATGACGGCGGAGATCGTCACCGAAGCGGGCGAGGGGGGAGCCAAGCTCTTCGTCACGCCCGACCTCAAGACGGCGCTCGATCCCGCCGCGGACGGCCTTTCGGAGGACCCTTACCTCAACGGCTTGTACGGCGCGGCGATGGCTTCCGCCACAAAGACGGCGGGAGGATCGGTCGCATTGGCGCATCTTTGCGTCTCCCAAAGCGAAGTTTCCCTGCTCGACCGCAAGGAGGACCTTCCCTCCGTGCGCGAGCTCGTGGCAAAGCCCTTTGCCCTCGCCGCCCAAAAGGGCGCGTGCGACGCCGTGTTTCTCTGCCCCAACCGCATGGGGGGAGGGTATCCCGATACCAACCGCGTGTTCCTTCGCGACGCGCAGAGCGGCTACTTCGGCAAGGATCTCTTCGTCATCGGCGAGGACGTGACCCCTAACGCCGAGGCGCTCTCTCTTCTCCGCGGGAAGATGACGCTCGGCGGCGCCAAGCTCTCCCTCGAAAGAGCGGCGAGAAGATACACCCAGCTCCTGAAATACCGCGAGGAGGGAAGCGCTTCCGAGCGCGACTTGGAGGACGCCGTCCGCAGCGGCAGCGCCCTCTCGGAGGAACGGCTCGACGAGGCGCTCGACGAAGTCGTCGATTTTTGCGAGAAGGTCTCCTCGCGCGAGGTAAAACCGCCCATGGGCACGGACGCACGCCGCCGCATAACGGCGGAATCCTTCGTTCTGCTCCGCAACAACGGCATCCTTCCCCTTGCGAAGGGCAAGCACATCGCCGTCATCGGCGACGCGTATGGGGACCTTACCGCCATCGAAAAGACGTATAAGGTCGTCGGAAGGGTGAAGGGCTACGATCGGGACGCCGACAGAAGCGACGAATTGCTCCCCGAGGCCGTGCGCGTCGCGGGGGCTTCGGAGGCGGCGATCGTGTTCTTGCACCCCGCGGAAAATTCTCCCGCGCTGCCCGCGAACCGCCTCGCCCTGCTTGCCGCCATCGCCCGCACGGGAACGCCTATCATCGCGCTCGTCTGCGGCGACCGCCCCGTGGATATGGGCTTCGACAAAAATGTCGCGGCGTCTCTTCTCGTCCCCGCAGACGGACCTTTCTCGGGGGATGCGCTCGCGCGCATTCTCTCGGGCGCGTTCTCGCCCTGCGGAAGGCTTGCGCGCACCGCTTACGACAACACTTCCGCCTACCTCACTCCCATTGCACGGGAGCGCGAGGAGGGGCGTATCCGCATCGGGCAGCTCGTCGGCTACCGCCGCTACGATACGGCGGGGGACCGCATCCGCTATCCCTTCGGCTACGGGCTCGGCTATACGACGTTTGCCTATTCCAAGCTCGTCGTGAAGGACGACGAGATCAGCTTCACCGTGAAAAATACGGGCAAGATGGACGGAACGGAGGTCGCGCAGGTGTACATCGGCGCGCCCTCGACCACGCACGTCGTGCCCAAAAAGCAGCTCCGCGCCGTCTCGAGAGTTTTCTTGAAGGTGGGGGAGAGCAAGACGGTCACCCTCAAGCTCCCCGCATCGAGCTATGCCTCCTTCGACCCCCGCACCATGGGGGAAAACGTCGAGAGCGGCGTCTATCGGATCTATGTCGGCTCCTCGGTCAGCGACATCCGCTTGAGCGGGAGGAGGGCGCTCGTCGGCGTCAAACGCGAAGCGGTGGATGAAACGCTCGCCGACTATATCCCCAACAGCGACCATGGAGACATCGCGGATGTGCACAAGAGCAGCCGCGTGGGCGCGGAGTCGCTTCCCCCGAAGGGGCTTCGCATCGCCAAGCGGGCGGCGCTCTTCTTGGTGCCGACGCTCGCCGTGCTCTTCTTCTTCATCCTCTCCATCCTGTTCGTCTCCTACATGTTCGACTATGTGCTCTTCTTCGCCATCGAGGATTCGACGGCGGAGTGGATCTTGTGCGTCATCGCCATCGTCATCATCGCGCTTGTGCCCCTTCTCGGGTCGCTCAACCGAAAGCGCGTGGTGAGCATCAAGCGCTTCTCGCTCACCGTGTCTCCCGTGCTCGTGCTCGCTGCGATCGTCTTTGTGTATCTCTTCGCCATCGCGCAGGACAACGAGAATCGGAAGATGATCCTTCTCGTTCTCTCGGCGCTTGCGGGCGGCGCCGTGCTCATGGCAATCCTTTCCACCGTCGTGGACCGCGAGCTTCGCAAGCAGAAATTCAACGCCGACCGTTGGGCGAAGTTCTACCATGTGCCCGACCGGGTAGAAAGCACGACGACTTCCGAACAATTCGAAGAGGCGTTCCGCCTCGACGAGGAAGCGCGCAAAAAGGCCGCGGCAGAGGCAAAGCGCACGGTGGAGGAGACGCCCGCCTACGACATCCCGCAATTTTACGACAAGTACCTCACCTACGAGACGCTGCTCACCGATTGCAAGCAGTACCTCAAGGAGAGAGGGTATGCCGTGGAGGACAGCTTCCTCCGCGACTATCTCGGGGCGGTCTCTTCGACTCAGCTCATCCTCATCCCCAAGGGGGACGGCGCAGAGCTCTGCTCCGCCATCGCCTCGTACTTCGGAAGGGACGCGTACATCGACAACGCCGAGGAGTACAACGAAACGGAGGACCTCTTCAACCGCTGGAAGCAGAGCGAGCACGCCATGGTGACGACCAATTTCGGCTTCGCCCTCGTGGAGGCAAAGCGGCAGAGCGCCTTCCTCCATACCGTGCTCATCCGCCACATGGATCCCTCGCGCCTCGAGGCGATACTCACCCCCATCGTGAACGCCCTTTCCCGCAGGACGACCTCGGTGTTCGTCCCGGGGAAGATGGACATCTTGCTCCCTCCCAACCTTCTCATGGTGGTGGAGCTCGAGCAGGACAATACAAACGGCATCCCCGCCGCCATTGCCGAGATCGCGGCGACCGTCTCGCCTTCGTACAAGGCGGAGGAGCCCTCGGCGAAGCGTTCCGTGTTCCATTCCGTCGGCTTCGAGCGGCTCAATTCGCTCAAGAGCTCGGTGCGGGACGATTTTCCCATCTCCGAGGCGGCGTGGAAGCCCATCGACCGCTTGGATGAGCGGTGCAGATCCGGGCACATCGGAAATCTACTCTGGGTGCGCCTCGAGCGGCATGCGTGCGTTTCGCTCGCTTCGGGCGCCAAGGAGGCGGAAGCGCTCAAGAGCGCTCTCTATACGGAAGGCTATGCGTGGCTTGCGGCAACGTGGAATGAGGAGCTGTGCGGAGGAGACCTGAAGAGCGCCATCCTCGAATTGTTCGGCTCCGCCGAGCCCGCCAAGGAGGCGGCAGCGGGAAGGAGGACAAAGGCATGAGCTACATACATTCTGTCATGGTCGCACTCGAGGAGACGACCGCGGAAGGCAGCGATATGACTCCCGCGGAAGAGGGCATTCTGACCACGATCTTCAATGCACTCACTTCTCCGCTCGCCATCGTCATCTACATCTCCGTGCTCGTCGTGCTCATGCTCGCCATTGTCATTTCCGTCATGGTGAACGAGCACCGTTTCACGAGCGTCTCCGATCGCCTCGGCAAGAGTGCAGACAAGGCGGAGCGCGCTCTTCAAAAGGGGCAGACTTCCCGTTTCGACGCCTTAAAAACGCTCGACGAGAAGAAAAAGACGCGCGTGGAGACCAACTTCAACCAAGAAATGGGGCTCAAGGAGCTGTGCGATACCTTCCGCAATTTCGCGTGCGGAAAGCTCGGGCTGTACTACAATATCGACGTCATCCGCGAATTCATCGCAGGGCTCGCCGTCTCGCACATCATCATCCTGCAGGGTATGTCGGGTACAGGTAAAACGTCGCTCGCGTTCGCCTTCGGGCAATTCCTCGAAAATCCCTCGACGGTCATTCCCGTCCAGCCCATGTGGAAGGAGCGGTCCGACCTCCTCGGCTACTACAACGAATTCACCAAGCGCTTCAACGAAACGCTGCTTCTCCAAAAGATCTACGAGGCAAATTCGCGGAAGGACATCTTCGTCACCATCCTCGACGAGATGAACATCGCCCGTGTGGAGTACTACTTCGCCGAATTTTTGTCCCTCCTCGAGATCCCCAACATCTCCGAGAGAAAGCTCGAAGTCGTCTCCGACCATTGGCCGGACGACCCCGTCGACCTCATCGGCGGAAGGGTGCTCCTTCCCGATAATATGTGGTTCCTCGGCACCGCCAACAACGACGACAGTACGTTCGCCATCTCCGATAAGGTGTACGACCGCGCCATGGTCCTGAATATCGACACCAAGTCCGAGCCGTTCGCCGCGCCCAACTACCGCACCGTTCCCATCTCCGCAAAGCGCTTCCAACAGCTTGCGGCGGAGGCGGTCAAGACCATCGGCGTCGAAGAAGAGCTCATGGAAAAGCTCAAGAAGGTAGACGCCTACCTTTCCGAAAATTACAGGATCTCCTTCGGTAACCGTATCATGAAGCAGATCACGACCTACCTTCCCGTCTATCAGGCGTGCGGAGGGGAGCAGCTCGACGCGCTCGACGACATCCTTGCGAAGAAGATCCTCCGCAAGCTCGAAACGCAGAACATGACCTACCGCGCGACCGACCTCAAGCTGCTGTGCGACTTTTTCAACGACGAATTCGGCGCGGAGCGCATGTCGCGGTCACTTTCGACCGTCCGCCGCATCGCAAGGAACGGATAAGGAGCCCGTATGACACAGGAAGATCAATTTTACCGTGCCTTCGGGGAACTGAAAAAGTCGACGGAGGAAAACAGGCTCATCGTCTCCACGACGAATGCCGTCGTCAACGCCGCCGAGGCGGATAAAGTCACGGTCACGCACAATGTCTGCCACGTCGAAGAGGACTGGGTGGCTGCCATCGAACGCGGGCTCGTGTTCATCGGCCGCGCCATCAGCGAGGACCGCCAATTCATCCGCTCCAACGGAGAGGTGCAGCCCATCGAGAAGGTGAAGCACATCTCGCGCGAGTCCGTTCAACATCTCTCCAAACACAGCGACCTCATCACGCGCGAGCAGAAAGAGGACATCATTCCCGATAAGCTCTACACCGTGGAGCGCCTCAACGACTACGCCGTCTATGAGAACCGCTTCCTGTATGTGCTCCTTCTGCGCATTCAGGACTTCGTTGGGGTCCGTTACGACGCCATCATGCGCGCCTACCGCCTCTATCGCGGCGAGCTCAAGGCGAAAAAGACGGTCTCTTCGGGCGCAAGGAGGCTGCAATACACCCTCAACCTCACTGACGAGCAGGACGACATCTTCGCCGCCGCCGCCGACAAGGAATGCGCGAGCTACCTCGACCGCATCGAAAAGATCCAGCAAAGCGTCGCTTTCTATCTGCGCACGCCGCTCATGATCGAGGTCTCCCGCGTCGATAAGATCAAAAAGCTCACCAAGACGAACGTCCTCCGCATGGACAAAAACTTCCGCGAGGCGGTCACGCTGTACGAATTTTTGCTCGACTACGACCGCGACGGATACACCATCGAGAGCCACGTCCGCTCGCTCAATCCCGTCGATCCCGACATCGCGAGGGAATTCGCCCTCACCATGCAGCTCTCCGCCTTCCTCGTGTACGAACACGGGCTCGGCATCGAGAAGTATCTGCAAGAGGAATTTGAGAAGGAGGAAAAGCACAGAGAGGAGCTCCGCCAGCTTGCCCTCGTCGAGAAGATAAAGGCGCTCAAAAAGCGCATCGCGGAGACGGGCAAGGGCGTCGAGGAATACATGCTCGCCCTCGAGGAGCGCAACGCCGCCCTCGAGCAGGACAGCAAAGAGCTCGTAAAGGCGCGCGCGCAGATCCAAGAGCTCAACCAGATCGTGCTGAACCAGCGTTCGGAGATCGAGCTTCTGAACGGCGAGATCGCGACGCTCAACGAGAAGGTCGTCAAGCTCGAAGAGGAGATGGACACCATCAAGGAGACGCACAAGAAAGAGATGGAGGAATTGCGCGCCAAGCACCGCGAGGCGATCTCCGCCCTCAACGCCGCCCACGAGGAGGAGGTCACAAAGCTCAAGGAGGGTTTTGAGGAAGCCGCCCGCAGGGCAGACCAAGCCCACCGCGACGAGGTGAAGCGGCTCCGCACCGACTGCGAGACCAAACTTACCGAAAGCCGCATACAGGTGGAGGAGGCGCAAAAGCAGCTTTCCGCCGCAAAGGGCGAGCTCAAGAGCGTCGATCTGGAGCGTGAAATGCTCAATGCGCGCCTTCTTGCGCTTCGCCGCGAGCACGGGCTGCTTACCGCGGCAGACGACTTCACCACGGAGGAGGGCTTCAATGCCCTCGAGCACGAGTACGAGGTGCTCGGCAAGCTCGTCCGCGAGAAGTGGACAGACGTAAAGCAGATGCTCAAGAGGGAATTCTACAGGGGCATCCGCACGACCATGAAGGGCAAGAGGGCAAAAAAGAGCGCCGAATACCAAGAATTGAGCGCCGAGGCGAAGGAGCGCCGCATCCGTTCGGGTGAACAGCCTCCCGCCTCGCCCGCAAACTCCAAACCCGCGGCACCCGCTAAAACCAAGCCTGCCGCACCGAAGCCCGCGGCACCCGCTCAACCCAAACCTGTTGACTCGAAACCCGCAGCTCCTGCGCAAGCGAAGCCTGTTGAGGCAAAGCCCGCGGCACCCGTTCAACCGAAACCTGTTGAGCAGAAACCAGTTGCTCAATCGCAAGCAAAACCTGCCGAGCCGAAGCCCGCGGCACCCGTTCAACCCAAACCTGTTGAGCCGAAACCCGCGGCTCTTGCGGCAAAACCTGCCGTACAGAAACCCGCGGCTCCCGCTCAACCCAAACCTGTTGAGCCGAAACCCGCGGCTCCCGCGCAACCTAAATCTGTTGAGGCAAAACCTGCGGCTCCCGCACAACCCAAGTCCGTCGAGCCCAAACCTGCCGAACCGAAACCCGCAGCACCCGCGCAAGCGAAGCCCGTCGAGCCCAAGCCCGCGGCACCCGCTCAACCCAAACCTGTTGAGCCGAAACCAGCGGCAAGACCCACAGAGAAAAAGCCCACGGCGCCGCAGAGCGCCACGCCCAAGGAAGAGGGCATAAAGAAAGAAGGAACGAAATCCAATGGCATCAAAAACGGCTGAAAGAAGAGCGAGAGAGCTCCGAAAACAGGGGAAACGGCGTTTTACCCTCTCCATCATATTGTTTGCCGCCGTATTCCTTGCGGGCGGGTCGTTTATTGCCCTTTTGCTGTATTCCAAAGAGGAGGGCACGCTTCAGCCTACGATCGACCTCATCCAAAAGCTCTTCCTCGAGAGCACGCTGGATAAGACGCTTGTCATCTTTTGGCTCATCGTTATCCCCGTCATCCTCGTTTTGGTGCTCTTGATCAACATCTTCCGCCGAAGAAAGGTCAAGTATTACCGCAAAACGTGGGAGGAGACGGTCAAAATTGCCGTCACGGCAGACCGAGAGGCATACAAGGCGGAGCAGGAGAAGAAGCGCCACACCAACCGCTTCAGCGTGCTCGGCACCATCGAGGCGCGTCCGCGCAACGAGGAAGGGGAGCCCGTCACCACGTTGGAAGAGCTGTGCGACCGCTTCCGCATGTTCGCCGCCAACAACTTGCATCTCTATTATTCGGTCTCGCAGATCCGTGAATTCATCTCCAGCCTCGCCGTCTCGCATATTCTCATTCTGCAGGGTATGTCCGGTACGGGAAAGACGTCGCTCACCTATGCCTTCGGCGAATTCATCGGCAATCCGTCGTCCATCATTCCCGTGCAGCCCATGTGGAAGGAACGGTCCGACCTTCTCGGCTACTACAACGAATTCACCCGCAAGTACAACGAGACGGAGCTTCTCCGCAAGATGTACGAGGCGAACAAGAGCGATTGCATCTACATCACCGTGCTCGATGAGATGAATATCGCCCGCGTGGAGTACTACTTCGCGGAATTTCTTTCCCTGCTCGAGATCCCCAACCCCGAGCTTCGCTACCTCGAGGTCGTCACCGACAAGTGGGACGACGACCCCGAGGATCTCAAAGAGGGCCGCATCCGCCTCCCGCAGAACATGTGGTTCGTCGGCACCGCCAACAACGACGACAGTACCTTTGCCATCTCGGATAAGGTGTACGACCGCGCCATGATCATCGACCTCGATTCGCGCACGACCGCCTTCGGCGACGAGACAAAGCAGGCGACCGTGAATATCTCGTATGCCGAATTCATGTCTCTCGTCGAGAACGCGCAGAGGGGATACGAGATCACCCGCCGCAACGAGCGTAGGCTCAAGCAGCTCGACGAATATCTCGTCGAAAAATTCCAGATCACATTCGGAAACCGCATCATGCGGCAGATCCGCAACTATATTTCCGTCTTTGTCAACTGCGGGGGGGACGAGCTGGATGCCCTCGACGACATCCTCTGCAAAAAGGTCCTCCGCAAGTTGACCTATAAAGACCTCTCGCTCATGCGAGGCGAGCTCGACAATGCCGCGCAATTCTTCGAAACGGTATTCGGAGAGGGGAAAATGCCTCGCTGCCGCAGCTTCCTCGGCCGCGTCACCAAGCTCTAAAATAACGAATTGATTTTTTTCGGAGTGAAAAAATGAGACGTTCGAAACCGCTGTACATATTGGGAATGCTACTTATCGTTGTATTCGTTCTCATCGGGAGCCTCGCCACGGGCGCGGCTGCCGGGCGGTATAGCATGCTCATTACGGGGAAATACATCGACCCGTCCGCCGATGATTTCTGGGACGACGACTCCATTTGGGGAAATTTCGGAAATAGACTCTCGAATTTCTTCAACGATTTCCCCTTCGACCATCTTCCCGACGACTTTTGGGAGAAATTCTTCGAGAACATGCCGGAGAATTTCGATTTGGAGACGTTCCTGAAGAATCTTCCCGGCAACGTCGATTTTTCCAATTTCCCGTTCGATAAGATCCCGTGGGATAAACTTCCCGATAACTTCGATTTGGACAGTTTTCCTTGGGACCGGTTGCCCTCCGATTTCGATTGGGACAGCCTTCCCGATAACTTCGATTGGGGCAATTTCCCCTTTGAGAGCATTCCCGACAACATTTGGGACACCGTCCCGTGGGAGGATATCCCCAAGGACGCGCTCGACGGCGTCCCGTGGGGGGATATTCCCTTCGAGGATTTCTCCGAAGATTTCGATTGGAGCAAATTCCCCGTCGATTCCATTCCCGAGGACGTCGTGAAGGATTTCCCGTTCGAAGAATTCCCCGAGGACTTCGATTGGAGCAATTTCCCGCTCGACAAGCTCCCCGAGGGGTACGATTGGTCGCAGTTCCCGTTCGACAAGCTGCCCGAGGACTACGATTGGTCGCAGTTCCCGTTCGACAAGCTGCCGGCAGATTTCGATTGGTCCGCCTTCCCGTTCGAGAAGTTGCCCGAGGACTTCGATTGGTCTGCTTTCCCGTTCGACAGGCTGCCCGAGGATTTCGACTGGTCCTCCTTCCCGTTTGACAAGCTCGGAGACGATTTCGACTGGTCGCAATTCCCCTTCGACGATTTGCCGAGCGACTTCGATTGGTCCAAATTCCCCTTCGATAAGGTGGGGGAGGATTTCGATTGGTCGCAGTTCCCGTTTGAGAAGTTGCCCGAAAACTTCGACTGGGCGCAGTTCCCCTTCGATAAGATCGGGGAGGACTTCGACTGGTCGGTGTTCCCGTTCGAAAAATTGCCCGAAAACTTCGATTGGTCGCAATTCCCCTTCGATAAGATCGGGGAGGACTTCGATTGGTCGGTGTTCCCGTTTGAGAAGCTGCCCGAAAACTTCGATTGGTCGCAATTCCCGTTCGACAAGGTGGGGGACGACTTCGATTGGACGCGCTTCCCGTTTGAGAAGCTGCCGAGCGATTTCGATTGGAATCAATTCCCGTTCGAAAACTTGCCGAGCGACTTCGACTGGTCGAAGATCCCGTTCAGTGAATTCGGCGCCGACTTCGACTGGAATCAATTCCCGTTTGAGGATATGCCGAGCGACTTCGACTGGTCGCGCTTCCCGTTCGACCAATTCGGCGACGGCTTCGATTGGAATCAATTCCCGTTCGAAAATTTGCCGAGCGACTTCGAGTGGTCTAAGATCCCGATCGATCAATTCGGCGACGACTTCGACTGGTCTGCGTTCCCTTGGGAGGACATTCCTCCCGACGTTTGGAAGTCCGTTCCCGCGGATAAGATCCCTTGGGAGGACCTCACCAAGAACGAAGATTTCAAGTGGGAAACCGTGCCGTGGAATGCGATGCCGGACGGCTTCGAATTCGAATCGGTGCCGTGGGAAGATGTGCCTCTCGGCGAGCTTCCCGCCGATTTCCCTTGGGCGAAGCTGCCTTACGAGGATCTCATCCAATCGGATAACTTCGATTTGAATGAGGACATCCCTTGGCAGGATTTCCCGCCCGATTTCGAGTGGAGCGAAATGCCTTGGATCCTCCTCATCCCGCTTGCAGCTATGGGCGGGCTCGACAACATGCCGTGGGAGAACATCCCGCCCTCAAGCGTGCCGCCGGAGATTCTCGGGGATTTCTACCCTTGGGAGTGCAAGGAGCATATCTTCGACGAGAGCCAATGGAAAACGGTTCGCTGTGCCCTGTCCTCTTTGGAGGGGTTGGAGGTCAATACCTGCCTCACCTGCAAGAAGGAGATCCCGCGCGAGATCCCGAAGGACCCGAAGGGTTACCACAACTTCGGGACGGATCTTTCCGAGAAGAATTGCCTCAAGTGCGATACGCCGCACCTCCACTTGAAAACCGAAAGCGGTACCTTCGAATACGACGGAAAGCCGCATTCGTTGCCCGAAATGTCGGTCGTGTACGAATGCTCCGACCTTGCCGAGGGCGATGAGGTCGTGGTCCTCAGCGGAAAATCGCTGACAGAGCTCGGGCAGATCGATAACGAATGCGTATTTCAGATCTTCGACGCTGCGGGCACAGAAGTCAGCGATCATTACGGCATCACCGCGGAGTACGGAAAGATCATTGTCACGCCGCGCAAGATCGAGATCACCTCGGCTTCCATCGTGCGCACGAAGGCCGAGCTTGCCGGGCTTCCCGGGAAATCGCTTACGGGCGCTGCCTTCGATATCGAACGCGACGGCGCGACGAACGAGGGCTTCACGGCGGAAGGGTACAAGATCACGAGTGAAAACGGGCTCGTGGAGGGCGATGTGCTCGTCATCGAGTATATCGACGAGAAGCTCAATCGCCCCAAGAGCTTAAAGAACAGATTCACTTACAAAATATTGCGGGATGACGTAGATGTGACATATATCTACTATTCCGTATCCACAAAATTTGGCGACCTGACGGTAACCAATTAGCAAAAATCTCGGAGTGGCTCCATGCTGTATCGGTCCTATGCAGAAAAATTAGCCAAGCGCAAGCGTTTGTTCGACAACTTGTGGCATGTGCGCTACATAATTTTGGCGTGTTTCCTCGCGATCCTCGCGGGGATCGCGACGCTGCTCGGCGTACAGGGGATCGTTCACGGCGTCACGGTGCCGACCACCGTCGTCTACGGCGAGGAGTACGCCCCGAAGGCTTCCTCCATTTTCGACGAAGCCTACTTTGAATACCGCGTGAAGGGGACGGAGAGCTGGTCGCGCGAGAAGCCCTATCTTGCCGGTGAATACGAGTGCCGCGCCGTCGGCACCAGCGTTATCGGCAGCGAGCGCGCGGGGGACGTCTACCCGCTCGACATCGTTCCCGCGCCCCTCAAGGTCATCGTGGAGGCGACTTCGCTCGTCTACGGCGAGCCGCTCACCTTCCGCGCCGATGGGCTCAAATACGGGGACACGATGCAGACGGGGGGCTTCAACTCCAAGCAGATCCCCGACCAAAAGCTCACCGTTTCCGCCGACCCCGACGACATCAAAGTATTCTCCGCCGACGGCGACGACGTGACCTATTGCTACGCCGTTTTGCCTCAGACGAAGGACATTATCGACACCCGCCGCCTCGTGTCTATCCGCACGCTCTCCGAAACGTTCACCTACGACGCGAAGTCGCACCAAAACACCGCGATCGAGATCGCGGACGGGAGCCTCGTGGAAGGGCACACCATCACGGCGGACTTCCCCGAGATCACCAATGCGGGCACGCTCGAAAACGCACTCGACCCCGAAGCCGACGTGCACATCTTCGACCAAAATCAAGAGGAGGTGACCGACCGCTACCGCGTGGAGATCGCCGAGGTCGGCACGCTTACCGTAAATAAGCGCGCCATCACCATCACGACGAAGAGCTACCACGAGATCTACGACGGGTTGGAACACGACCTCTACGGGACGCCGCTCGACTTTACCATCGCGAAGGAGGGGACGGAGGACGGGCTTCTCACCGCGCTCCATCACCTCGAGCCCAAGCGGGAGTACGACCTGTATTGCGCCAAAATGGACGCGGAGATCGAGAATCCCGCGGAGTATTTCATCAAGACCGAGAAGGGCGAAAACGGGGAAGATGGGGAGGACGTTTCCGCCAATTACGACATCCACTACGAAAAGGGCAAGATCAAGATCGACGCCCGCCCCATCACCATCACGACGCAGAGCTACACGGGCGTCTACGACGGCGCCTCGCACGACGTATATCATTTTCCCCATTATAACAGCGCGGCGGAGAAGGGGACGGATGGGCTTCTTGCCACGCTGCACACCGTCGTCCCTACGAAGGAATACGCGGAGTATTGCGACGTGATCGAGAACGAAGCCAATCCTGCGCGCTATCTCATCCAAACGCTCAACGGCGAGATCGACGTCACCGACAATTACGATGTGGAATATGTGATCGGCTCCATCACCATCACAAAGCGCCCCATCACCATCACGACCAAAGGATATACTGCGGTCTACGACGGCGTAGACCACAGCGGAGAGCTCTGCGACCAGCCCGCGACTTCTACCCCGCTCGGAGAGGAGGAAGGGCTTCTCGCGGGGCACACATTCAAGGCGATACGATCGACGGTCGAGCGGTATCAGAATGTCTCCGACAGCGGAGACAACCAAACGGATTTCGATATTTTCCGCTCCGCCGAGCAGTCAGAGGAGACCAAAGTCACGGATAATTACGAAATTAAGCCCGTGTACGGCACCGTAATTATTTCCGCACGCTATATTAAAATCACTACCAAGAGCTACAGCGCTGTTTACGACGGCGCCTCGCACGATTTGTATTCCGAGCCCGAGGACTACACCAAGGCAGAAGAGGGGTCGGAAAAGGGTCTTCTCGAGAACTTGCATCACTTCGTTCCCCAAGAAGAGTACGCAGAGTATTGCAATGTGACGGAGAAAGTGGACAATCCCGCTCGGTATTTCATTTTGACCGAAGAGGGCGAGCCCGTCACCGACAATTACGATGTAGACTATAAGGTCGGTACCATCGCTATCTCGAAGCGCCCCATCACCATCACGACCAAAGGATATACTGCGGTCTACGACGGCGTAGACCACAGCGGAGAGCTCTGCGA
>CANRHI010000035.1 GCA_947630365.1 uncultured Clostridia bacterium | reverse complement strand
GTGCTTGAGCACCCCGCCGGTATTCATGCCCTTTAGGGCGTAAATTAAAGCCCCCACTTTAGTGGGGGATATTTACTCGTTTCGATCATTTTGCGAGAAGCTCGATGGCGTCTTTGTACATTTCGAGGAGGAGCCGCACCCGCTCTATCGTGATGTACTCATCGGGGCGGTGGACGACGGGCTCGTCCCCCGGCATTTCGGGGCCGAACGCCACGCCGTTTTTGAGCGCCCGCGCATAGGTGCCGCCGCCGATGGCAACGGGCTCCGCCTTTTCTCCCGTGTGCTTTTCGTACACCGAAAGGAGGGCGGTCACGAGCGGGCTGTTCTTCTCGTGGAAGATGGGAGGCTGGTGGCTCACCATCTCGTATTTCACGTTGAGACGGGAGAGGAGCTCCTGCACCTTGGAAAGCTCCATCGTCGCGGGGTAGCGGATATCGCACAGCACCTGCAACTCGCCCTTGCGGTACTTGATGATGTCGGGCGAGAGGGTGAGCTTCCCCGTCTCATCGCTTTGGTCGGTGATGCCGTACACGTCGCGGAAGAGCCCGTCTACAAGGGCGGAAATCTCGGGGTTGCGCTTGGAGAAGTAGAGGAGCATGGGCAAAATGGCGTTTTTGCCGAGCTCGGGGGTGGAGGCGTGGGCGCTCACGCCGCGCGAGACGAGCTTCTTGCCCTGCACCTCGAGCCCGAGCTCCTGCACGCGCTTGAGGCTCACCGAACGGGGCGTCGCCTCGCAGTAATCGCACACCATGTTCGCCGTTTTCCCTCCAGCGAGGAAGAGGAAGGGGGCATGGCGGACGGGGAAGTGCAGCCGAACGTGCAAGATGCCCTTCTCCGCATAGATGACGGGGAAATCCGCGTCGGGCGAAAATCCCGTTTCGGGGAGCTTCGCCACCTTTTTGTAGTGCTCGATGCACCCCCAGCCGCTCTCTTCGTTGCAGCCGACGATGAGCTTGATCTTCTTTTTGGGGACGAAACCTTCGTCCTTCAACGCCTTCATGGCGTACAGGACGCAGACGGCTGGACCCTTGTCGTCTACCGCGCCGCGACCCCAGATCTTTCCGTCCTCGACAATTCCCCCGAAAGGGTCTTTGGTCCAGCCGTCTCCCGCGGGGACGACGTCGAGGTGGCACAAAATACCGAGCTCCTCGCCCTCCCCAAAGACGGCTTCGCCGATGTAACCGCCGTAATCGTGTGTTTCGAAGCCGAGGCTCTCTGCCAGCGACAGAAAATGCCGCAGGCACGCGTGCGCTCCCTTCCCGAAGGGCATTTTTGCCGAACGTGTTGCAATCGATGAGTCGAAGCGGATGCTTTCGCATATTTTTTCCACCGCTTCGGTTAAGTAAATTGGCATAAATCTCTCCCGTGTGGAATTCGTGGCGTCCAAAAGATATTCTAACACATGCAAAAGAGAATGTCAAGATAAAAACAGAAAACCCATGGAAAAACCTATAGAAAAACCCGTGCAATTCCGAGGAAAATGTGATACAATACAGGAGAGGGGAAGCCATGCACGAGGGACACAGGGCACGCATGCTGGAACGGCTTGCACAGAACGAAACATTGCAGGATCACGAACTGCTCGAGGTCGTGCTCTATAACGCCATTCCGCGCAAGAACACCAACGAGATCGCGCACGCGCTCCTTTCCGCCTTCGGGAGCCTTCGCGGCGTGTTTGCGGCGACGCCCGCGGCGCTTGCGGAGATCCCCGGGGTGGGGAAGTCTACGGCGGCATACCTTTGCGCCGTCTCCGCACTCTTTGCGCGGGTGGAGGAGACGCAGACGTCTCTTCCCCGCATCGTGAATGCGGAGGGCTTTTCCGCCTTCCTCACCGAGCGCTACAGAGGGCTCAAGGAGGAGGTCATCGAGCTCTTCTGCCTCGACTCGCACGACGCCGTCACCTTCTGCAAGCGATATACCGCGCATGCGGTGGATATCGCCTCGGTGCCCGTTGCCGAGCTCTCCCGCCTCATCGTCTCGCGGCGGCCTTCCGCCGTCGTGCTCGCGCACAACCACCCCGCCGCACCCGCCGTGCCCTCGTATGAGGACGATTGCTTCACCGCCAAGCTGCAAATGCTGTGCTCGATGAACAACGTCGTCCTCGGCGACCACTTCATCGTCGGCACGGACGGCACCTACAGCTACTTTCTCTCGGGAAGATTGGAGGAGATCCGCATGGCGTACAACGTGACAAATCTCGTCCACAGGAAGCTCTTATGAAGAACGTCGGGTTTGAGGACGACATTTCCTTCGAAGGCGCGGGGACATTCTCCGCCGCCCTCCGGTACGGGAAGCTCATCGTCTATATCCTTCTTTGCATCACCGCCGCGCTCGTCGCCGTGGGAAATCTCGGCATGTCGTTCGCGGGGGTGCCTTCCATGTACGTCGTCATTCCCGCCATCGTCGTCCTTCTCGCCGAAAACGCCGTGAAGATGTGGGGCTTCAAGCACAAGCGGTATAAAATGGTCTGCTATGTGCTGGACATTCTCATCCTCCTCGTCATCACGGTGTTTACGAACGGCTCGCTCATTTCCACCTTCTATATCATCATTCTCTCGGAATTTTACCTCACGCAGGCGTCGCTCACCGTGAGCACGGCGATGGGAATGACGTCGATCGCCCTCTTCCTCGGCACGCTCGGCGTTTCGGGCGTCATCAAGACGGGCAACGTGAGTGTGAACATGCTCATCGCGGGGGCGTTCAACGACCTGATCCTCCTCGCGCTGCACTTCCTCGTGTTCAACTTTTCCGTGCAGGTGTACCGCAAGAACAAGGAAATTTCGCTCGTGCTCGCCGAGCTGCGCGAGAGCAACGAGAAGCTCCGCAACGCCAACGAGGAATTGAAGGAGATCGCCGTGCTCGAAGAGCGCCAGCGCATCGCGAAGGACATCCACGACACGGCGGGGCACTCCATCACGACCGTCATCATGCAGACGGAGGCGGCGAGGCTCGTGCTCGATACCGACCCCGAGGACGCGCGCCGCAAGATTTCCGCCGCCAATCTGCAGGCAAAGCATGCGCTCGAGGAGCTCCGCGGGAGCGTCCACCTCCTTTCGGGCTCCATCGAGCTCACCACCTTGCACGACGCACTCTTTTCCATCGTACACGACACCATGGACGGAACGGGGGTCACCGTGCGGGCGGAGATCGACGAGATCGACCTCGGCGGCGAGAAGAAACGCTTCCTCTGCAACACCTTAAAGGAGGGCATCTCCAACGGCATCCGCCACGGGGGCGCCACTGCCTTTTGGTTTGAATGTAAGCTCGAGGGGGAGAATGTGCACTTCCTCCTCACGGATAACGGCTCGGGCGCGGATATGAAGAAATTCAAGGAAGGCTTCGGGCTCAAGGGAATGCGGCAGCGCGCCGAGGAGCACGGCGGCACCCTTCGCTTCGAATCGGAGGCGGGGGAGGGCTTCGAGATCCACATGCGCCTGCCCATGGACAAGGAGGAAACTGTATGAAGATCAAGGTGCTTTTGGCGGACGACCAGCTCATTTTGGCGGACGGCGTTCGCAGCGTCATTTCGTCCCACCCCGAATTCGAGGTGGTCGGCATCGCCTCGGACGGCTTTGCCGCGGTCGAGCTCACCGAGAAATATCATCCCGACGTCGTGCTCATGGATATCCGTATGCCGGGCATGAACGGCGTCATCGCCACCGAGCAGATCAAGCGGAGATTTCCCGAGGTGAAGGTGCTCGTCCTCACTACTTTCGACGACAGCGACTATATCCTCGGCGCCATCAACAACGGCGCGAGCGGGTATCTTCTCAAGGATACTTCGGCGGCGGCGCTCGTCGACGCCCTCAAGAACGCCTACGAGGGGGATACCATCCTTCCCTCCAAGATCGCGCGGCGCATCGCGGACGCCGCAAAGCTCGTGAAGAGCGATCGGGAGATCAAGCTCAAGCGCAAATTCTCCCTCTCCGACCGCGAGGTGGAGATCGCCATGATGCTGTTCGAGGGCTTTACCAATAAGCAGATCTCCGCCGCCCTCAAGCTCACGGACGGCACCGCCCGCAACTACATCTCCGCCATCTACGAGAAGATGGGCGTGAAGGGCCGCACCGACGCCGTTGAAAAAATGCGCCAATCCCTCGAGGAGTAACGTAAATCCACCCCGCCCCCTCTCCCCCGAGGGGGCGTTTTTTATTAGGGTATCCTCCTCCCCGCGAAGCGGGGAGGGGGTTAAAAGCAAACGAAATCCCCTTCCTTTTTAAGGAGGGGGATACAGGGGGAGGGGGTGCCATCCCAATTGTCATGCCGCCCCGAGCGCATTCTATTTCTATCGAAGCGTGGCACGAGCCCAAAGGGCGAAGTAGCTGTGTCGAGGCATCTCTACCTTATTATGAGATTTCTCGACTTCGCTTACGCTCTGCTCGAAATGACACCCCTCATACCGCGCCCCCTTGAGGGGGAGCTGGCGCGCCGCGGCAATTTGTTCCCTCTTTTTCGAAATGCAAATTTTTTCTTGCAATTTGCCTTCATATGTGATATACTGAAGTTGCGCTACAATAGAATATGAAAACAGTAAATGGCTACAATAGGCATTGTTGTATCCTCTTTTTCCGTTTACTGTTTTATATGGAAAACTATTGTGGCGCAACACATTGGGATACTCCATGCGGGCGTTCCCTCTGTGGAGCGTCCTTATTTTTTGCCCGCTAAAAAGGAAAAGGAGAAGAACGATGAAGGAAGAGAAGCCGGCTCATTGTGCAGTGCAGCGATACAAGAAGCGGCGCTGCGTTCGCAGGCCATTGTTGAGAATGCGGCGCAGGCGTATCCCCTCATCGACATTCGCGACTTGGAGAACGTAGACCTTCTCATCTACTACTTTGAAACGGGGCGCGCTGACGACATGAAGGAAGCGTTGCAGCTTGTCGACCGTCAACGTCAGACCGATCAGATCACGAAGGCGCTCCAAGCGGCGTCCGAATCCATCCGCAAGACCATTCATCAATCTATGGCGCAGCTCGGAACGGCGCTTGCGAAGTCCTTCTCCGTGCTTTCCACGCAACTCGCAATGCAGCATGGCGAGATGATGCAGGGGATCGAAGCGGGGAGGAGCGCCGCGGAGGCGCAGACGCGTGCGGTGCAAGAGCAAACGACGGCGCTCGTGAGCGCGCAGTCGATGAACGAGGCGCTTTTGAAGAAAATAGATACTTCGAGTTCGCAGCTTGCCGCACAAATGGACCGACAGATGAAGGAAGTGCACCACTTGTATTAAAAAATTCGGGCTTTGAGGCTGCGACGATGGGGAATACAACCTCCCCCCGTGCCCCCCTCCTTACAAAGGAAGGGGAGACCCAATAATAATCCCCCTCCCCCTTGGGGTGGGGGACGCAGGGGGAGGGGGCGCCGTTCCGAATATGCAACACCCCTTCCGTCACTCGCCGCGGCTCGTGCCACCCACTGCACAAGGCACGCCCTACGGGTGCCCTCGAGGGGTGGGCAAGGGGTCCCGCATTCCGAGCCCCGTAAGGGGCGAGTGTATCCTCTACTCCGTGGTACAACTTGCGGGGAAGATTCGCTCACTCCGCCTACGGCTCCGTTCGGAATGAGGGGACGCCAAGAAAGCCGCCTCCCCATACCGAGCGCAGGGGGGCGCTATGTAAAAAGCCCCTGCGGGGTAAAACGCAGGGGCTGAGCTATATCGTTTTCCGCTTTCCCTTTACACCGTTTCCAGGTTGATGAGGGAGGAGTTGCCGCTCTTGCCGTTGGGGGTGCCGCCGGTGATGACGATGACGTCGCCCTTTTCCACGAGGCCGCTTTCGATGGCGGCGCGCTTGGCGAAGTGGAAGAGGACATCCACGGAGAAGTACTCCTCGCTCCGCATGGGCAGAACGCCCCACGAGAGGGCGAGCTTTCTGTAGCTCTTCTCGTCCGTCGTCATGCCGATGATGTCGATATTGGGGCGGAAGCGCGAGACCATCTTTGCGGTGCCGCCCGTCCTCGTGCACACCACAATGGCCTTGGCTTTCACGTCGTGGGCGAGCAGACACGCCGAATGGGAGAGGGCGTCCGAGAGCCCGCGGATGAGGTACTCCTTATCTTCGACATATTGAATGTACTCCGTCTTGCTTTCCGCCTGTTCGGCGATGCGCGCCATGGCGGCGACGGCCTGCACGGGGTATTCGCCCGCGGCGGTCTCGCCCGAGAGCATGATGGCGGAAGAACCGTCGTACACGGCATTGGCGACGTCCGAAATCTCCGCACGGGTGGGGCGGGGATTGTGGATCATGGATTCGAGCATCTCCGTCGCGGTAATGCAACGCTTGCCCGCCTTACGGCAGGCGGTGATGATATGCTTCTGAATGTCGGGTAGTTCCTCGTAGGGGATCTCCACGCCCATGTCGCCGCGGCCGATCATGATGCCGTCCGAGACCTTCAAGATCTCGTCGAGGTTGTTCACGCCCGCGCGGTTTTCGATCTTTGCGATGAGGTCGATATCGGTGCAGCCGTTTTCCTTCAAGAAATTGCGCACGTCGAGAATGTCCTGCGCCTTGGAGACAAAGGAGCACGCCACGAAATCCACCCCGTGCTCGATGCCGAAGAGAAGGTCGGACTTGTCCTGTTCGGAAAGATAGATGAGGTCGAGCTGCTTTTCGGGGAAGAACATGCTCTTGCGGTTGGAGAGCTCGCCGCCGATGACGACCTTGCACAGCACGTTCGGCGCCTTCACCTCGACGACTTCGAACACCATCAGCCCGTTGTTGAGCAGGATCTTGTCGCCGGGCAAAAGGTCCTTACAAATATTCTTGTAGGAGACGGAGACGCGCGTCTCGTCGCCCTCGATCTCCTCGGTGGTGAAGGCGAACGGATCCCCCGCATGGAGGACGATCTTCCCCTCCTTGAAGGTGCGAATGCGGAATTCGGGCCCCTTCGTATCGAGAAGAATGGGAAGAGGAATGTGCTTTTCCTCGCGTACCTTTTTGAGGATGGCGATCTTCTTCGCGTGGTCCTCGTGCGTGCCGTGCGAGAAGTTGATCCGCGCGACGTTCATGCCTGCGTCCGCCATGGCGGAGATGATCTCCTCGGTCTCCGAAGCGGGACCGAGCGTGCAGACGATCTTTGTTTTTTTCATAGTGACCCCCTCAATAAAATTCCTTTTTCCATTGTATCATATTTGCGGGAAAAAACAAGGGGGTTTTGGAAATTTTATGAAAAACCCCGCAAACGAATGCGGGGATCGGCGTAGATTTCTTATATCTTAGAGGCGGGGGCGGCTTGGGCTTCGGGGGAGGGTACTTTGGGGCTTTTCGGTGCAACCGTCGCGCCGAAGGGGAAGAGGGCGAGCGCGCCGAATTTGAAGGCGCGCAGCCCCGAGGGGATGCCGATGACGGTGAGGCAGGAAAGAAGCCCCGAAAAGAAGATAAAGAACGCGATGAGGACGCCGCCGAAAAGAAGCCAAACGACGTTCGCGACGGGGTGCGCCGTAAAGTGCGGGCAGACCCTTCTCCCATGCGGGAGAAAGGCGAGCTTTGCGAACTTGAAGGCCTGCAGCCCGAAGGGGATGCCGACAACGGTGAGACACCAAAATGCGCCGAGCACCGAGAAAAAGAGCGCCGCCCAAATGCCCGTGAAGGCGATCCAAATCGCGTTCCGGATGGCGTGGACGATTTTCATGACGTACTTCATCGGGAAAAGGGTAACAAATTCCGCAAAATTTGTCAAGAAAAAGCGGGCATTTTTTGCGCGGGTGTGCTATAATGAAGGCGATCCGAGCGGACTACGCGGTCGCGGCGTGCCATGAGCACGATGAGGAAAGTCCGGGCATCGCAGGGCAGGGCGCCTGATAACGTCAGGTGGGGGCGACCCCAAGGAAAGTGCAACAGAAATAGACCGCCCGATGTCCGTCGCAAGACGGATGATGGCGAAGCTGGAAAGGCGAGGTAAGAGCTCACCGACGGGACGGTAACGCCCCGTGCCATGTAAACCCCGTCCGATGCAAGTTTGGGACCTTTTCACATAGGGTTGCCCGCCCGAGAAGGTCCGTGAATAACGCTTGAGCCTGTCGGTGACGGCAGGCGTAGATAAATGACCGCGCTCGACAGAACCCGGCTTACAGGCCCGCTCGGATCCCAAACAGCCTACGCTTTCGCGTAGGCTGTTTGGGATGAAAGGGGACAAGCCGTGTTCTGTCGAGCAAAGGGGCCCCCGCAAAAAGATGAAGTATTTTTGCGGGGAGAGGAGGGACAGCGGAGCGAAGATGCCCTTTCCGCGAAGGGGGAAGGGCTGAAAGCGGAGCATGTCCCGACGAAGAACCCGGCTTACAGGCCCGCTCGGATCCCAAGCCCGCCGCACGTTTGTGCGGCGGGCTTGGGATTAGAAGGAGCCCGGTGCCGTGTTCTGTCGAGCAAAGGGGGCCCCGCAAAAATGGCACCCCTCCCCTACCCGATTGCGGCGGCGGGAACCGCCACAACCCCCGTCGCGTCTGCCAACGCTCCTATCGCGACGCGCTCACAGCCCACAGGGCTGTTGAGCATAGTGCATCGCTCTACCCCTCAAGTATAAGGGGGAGGGCATGAAGCTGCCCCCTTTGAAGGGGGCGGCTCCGCCCGTAGGGCGGTGGTGGGGATTGCAATTCGAGCATCCATACGCCCATCCCCACCCGTCTGCCCAAGGGCAGCCACCCTCCCCTTCCCCGAAGGGTAGGGCTTCACGCTGCGGTGCCCCTCCCCCTGCGTCCCCCTCCCCAAGGGGGAAGGGGATTTCCACCTTGGCGCCCCTATATAAGGGGAGCTGGCGAGGCGAAGCCGAGACTGAGGGGTTTTTAACCCTATCCCCCCTTGCTTCTCCTCATCAGGGGAAACAAGCGCCCACAGGGCGCGGACGGAGCATACAAATTCAACGAAATCTCAAAGTACCTTGGAGAGGAACGTTTTCAAATGCTCGTTGGCGGGGGTTTCGAAGATTTCCTTGGGGGTGCCGTCGGCGGCGATCTTGCCCTCGTCCATAAAGAGCACGCGGGTGGAGACTTCCCTCGCGAACCGCATCTCGTGGGTGACGACGATCATCGTCATGCCCTCGTCGGCGAGCTCCTTCATGAGGGAGAGCACTTCGCCGACCATCTCGGGGTCGAGGGCGGAAGTGGGCTCGTCGAAGAGCATCACCTTTGGGTTCATGGCGAGGCTCCGCACGATGGCGATGCGCTGTTTCTGCCCGCCCGAGAGGGTGGAAGGGTACACGTCCGCCTTGTCCGAAAGCCCGATGCGCGCAAGCAGTTTTTTCGCCTTTTCCGTCTCCTCGGCGACGATCTGCTTTTTGGAGATCTTCAGCTTCTGCTTCTTGCGCTCGTGAAGGCGGGCGTCCACCGCGGCGAGCGTGATATTTTTCAGCACCGTGAGGTGGGGGAAGAGGTTGAAGTGCTGGAACACCATGCCCATCTTCTTGCGGTGCTCCTCGAGGTTGGAGGAGTGCGTGAGCTCATTCCCCTCGAAGAAAATGCTCCCTTCGGTGGGCTTTTCGAGCAAATTCAGACAGCGGAGGAAGGTGGACTTCCCGCTGCCCGAGGGGCCGATGACGACGACCTTCTCGCCCTCATACACGTTCACGTCGATATGGTCCAAAACGAGATTTTCGCCGAAGGACTTGGTGAGCCCCACCGTCTGCACGAGGGGCTGTTTTCCCTCGGAAGGCGAGGGTGTGTTTTGCTCCGCAGCGGGTTCGGCGGGAATTTCTTCGGCTTTCAAAGGCTCGGACGGCATTTCTTTTTCCCTCCCAACGGTTTTTTGAGTTTGGCGTTCCTATCCCCTTTGGAGAATTTCTTCTCGAGCAGCTTTTCGACGACGGTGAGAAGGCACACGACGACGAGATACAAAAGCGACGCAAAGAGGAGGGGGAAGAGGTAGTCGAAGGTGCGCGACTGGATGAGTCCGGGGATCTTCCCGAGGTCCACAATTCCAACGTATCCCGCGACGGAGGTCTCCTTCACGAGAGCGATGAATTCGTTGAAGAGGGCGGGGATCATGTTGCGCATCGCCTGCGGCAAGACGATCTTGAACATCGTCTTTGAGTACGAGAGCCCGAGGGCGCGCCCCGCCTCCATCTGTCCCTCGTCCACCGATTCGAGCCCGCCGCGGGCGACTTCCGCAACGTAAGCCGCGCTGTTCAGCCCGAAGGTGATGGAGCCGACCACGATGCCGTTCTTCACCGAGACGAGCACGAGGAAGTACATGATGAACAGCTGCAACACGACGGGCGTTCCGCGGATGACCGTGGTGTACACATGGGCGACGGCGGAGAGGATCTTCAGCTTGCCCGTCTTTTTGTTGGTGTAGACGACGACGGCGATGAGCACCCCGAGCACGATGCCGAGCAGCACCGCGAAGAGGGACATGAGGAGGGTATTCCAAAGCCCGTCGAAGTAGAGCTTCCACCTGTCATCCACGACAAACGCCGACCGAAGTCGATCGGCCAGCGTTTTCGCAGCTAATATGTTTAAGGAGAATGCTGTTTTCATGCGTTTGCAAGAAGAAGTTGTGCGGGGACCTTATCCATGAAGATGACGTCGATCTTTCCCGATTTGAGCGCGGCGAGCGCGGCGGCGTAGGTCTTGTATTGTGTGACGTGGGTATCCGCCGAGGTGAGCTTGATGTTGACATCCGTCTCGGTCTCGTCGTCGTTTGTCACCGTGTAGGTATATCCCTCCGACGTGATGGCAGCCGAGGCGATGAGGTCGCCGCTCGTGCCCTCCTGCACGCCGATGGTCAGCCCGTCGAGCGACTTGAGCGTGGTGTAGCCCGCGTCTTTCGCACAGACGATGGAGAGGGTGGAGGAGGAATAGATATTGCTGAAGTCTACCGATTGCTTGCGCTCTTCGGAGATGGTCATGCCCGCAGCGGCGAGCGCCTTTCCGTCGGTAGCGTCGAGATGGGTGATGATGCTATCGAAGGCGACGTCGTGGATGACGAGCTTGCAGTTGAGGTTTTCGGCAACTTGGCAGGCGATGGCGACGTCGATGCCCGCAACTTTGTAGGAGCCGTCCTGCGCCGAACCGTCCGAGACGGCGTAGCCGCTCGTATGTACGAATTCATAGGGCGCGAAGCCGGACTCGGTGTACATGTGCAGCTCTTCGGTGTTCGCGGAGAGGTCCCATGTGAGCTTGAGCCCGTCGGGCGCGGTCGCCGTCTTGCTCTCGTCGGCGAGGTCGTTGTAGTAGGAGAAGTACTTATCCATGTTGCCGTTTTCCTTCCACTCGTCGACGACCTCGTCGACGGCGGCTTTCATCTCGGTGTCGCCCTTCTTCACGGCAATGCCGAAATCTTCCTGCAGCAGGTCGGTCGCGTCGTTGGCGACGAAATCCGAGTTGTCCCCGCAGGCGACGGCGGAGAACAGGCACGCCGTGAGTGCGGCGGCGGTCATAAGTCCAAAAGCGAATTTTTTCATTGTTTTATACCTCAAAATTTTTTTCTTCGAACGACGGTTGCAATCATACCATAAACCCGAAGCAAATGCAAGCGTTTTTTGCATAGAAATCGAAAAAAATTTATAAATATTAAAAAATTTTCGGTTTTTATGCGTATATCGTGTATTTTTATGCAAAACGCATGTATAAATTCGCGGAGAGGAGGGAAGGGGCGCAGTTTCCCCCGAGGCGAGGCGGGGGAGCGCAGCAAAAATTTATGTATGCATACAAATCTCATGCAATCGAAAAATGAACGTTTCGAACAAAAAATCTGTATATTGCATACAGAAATTGATATATACACAACAACTATAAATATTGCTTATAAAATACGGCGCAAACATTTGAAAGAATAAGTAAATATTATGGCGGGGGGGGGTCGTCTACTTGACTTCCCTATCTATAGAATGTTATAATATACGCATAAAACTGGTATTTCATTCAATTGCCCCGCTTCAGCGGGGCGAGGAGCTTTCATGAAAAGGCTTTACGCGGCAATTTCTCTCGGGACGATCCTTTCTCTTTCCTTGGCGCTCGCGGCGTGCGGCGGCGACGAGACCGGGACGACCGACGGGTTTTCCCTGCATTTGGATGCGGGGGAGGGCGGCTCGCTTGCCCAAACGGAGTATTCCCTGCCCGTAGGTAGCTCGCTTGCGGACTTTTTGAAGGACAAGACGCCCACCCCCGAGGAGGGGCTCACCTTCGCGTGGTGGGATCTGAACGGCGCGCCCCTCGGCGGCGAGACCATGCCCGAGGGCGAGCTCACCCTGCACGCAAAGTACATGGCGCAGTATTCGGTCTCCCTGCATCTGGAGGCCCTTTCGGGCGGCTATACGGAACGGAGCGAGACGGGGAGCGCCGTATATGGCGAGCCGTTCACCTACGCGCCCGCCGTTGCGCACTATGCGCTCGAGGAGAATGCGGAAAACCGCCTCTCCACCCAAGCGCTCGGAAAGAACGAAACCTTTACCGCCTATTTGGCGCTCGAGACCCTCTCCGTGCACTACGAAGCGGGGCTTCCCGCGGGGGAGAATTATAAGGAATTGCCCGCGGGCGCGTGCAAGTACGGCGGAAGCGTTGCGCTTGCCGACGGGAGCGCGTTCTCGCCCCCCGAGATGTACCGCTTTGCGGGCTGGGCGGAGGAGCGCGGCGGCAAGGTGACGCACGCGGCGGGGGAGAATTTCACCGTGACCGCGGAGACCACCCTCTACGCCGTTTGGGACAAGGCATATACCGACCGCTTCGGCGGGAGCGACCTCATCTTCGTCCCGCAGGGCGAGGAGGGGAAGGTGATCCTGCACCGCGGCGGCGTGGACTTTACGGGCGAGCTCGAGGATGAGCTCTTCCGCTTCGAGCTCTCGGGCGAAAAAACGCTCGAGGGAAGGCTGTATGCGGATACCTTCGCCTACTTCCGCGCGGACGTCGCGGGGACATACACCCTCTCGGAGGGGGGAAGGCTGCGCCCCGAGCGCACCCTCCTTATTGACGACTATTGGAACGCCGTTTATACGAACGGCGCGGTGGAGACGGAGGGTAGGCTCTCCTACAACGCCGAGGTCGGCGACTGGGACCTCCTCTTGGAGGACGACACCAAGGTGTTCCGCTTCCGCTTGACCGAGCAGGACGGCACTCCCGCCTTCGAGCTCGGCGGAGAGGAGGCGGGCGAGTACGTCGTCATCTACTTCACCGACATGGAAGCGGGCAATATCGACGCCACGGGCGAAGTCCTCTTTTTGAACGGCTACGGCGGCGTGCAATTCACCCCCGCGGAGAGCGGCACGCAGCCCGAGGAGGGGAGCTACCGCGTGGCGGGCTCCGACCGCTGGGGCGGCTTGCCCGTGTATATCGTCGAGGCGACGGTGGGCGGAAGGGAGCTTTCCTTCTACACCGTGCCCTTGGAGGGCGGCACGAGCGGCTGTGTGCTCAAGGACGCCTCGGCGGGCAGCTACCCCGTGGAGGGGGGCACGCTCGTGCTCGACGGCTTCGGCATCTTCGCCGAGAGCGCCGTCTATACCGCGGGTGAAGTGCGCCGCACGGGCGCCTATACGCGGAGGACCTACCGTAGCGTGGGAACGGTCGTCACCGTGGGCGAAACGCTCTCCTTCGTCTTGGCGGACGGGAGCGCCACCCTTCTCGAGAGCTCCGATCGGCTCCCTCTCTACGAGCTCGACCGCGTGACGCTCACGAACGGCGGCTATGCGCTTGCCGACCCGCTCCTCGTGCTCTATGCCGCGGAGGCGGGGGAAGGGTTCCTCGCCGAGCTGTATGCCGAGCTTCCCACGGGCGGCTATGCGCTCGCCGCGACGGGCGTATATACCGAGGAATATTTGGGCACCAATCTCTATCTTTCGCACTTCACGCGGACGCATGCGGAGGAGGGCTATGCCAATTTGCCCGAGCAGTTCAGCTATCTCGTCGGCGGCGTGGAATTCGAGGACGCCACCGCGGAGGCGTACTTCCTCCTCGAGAGCGACGGCAAAAAGCAGTACCAAGAGCTGACTTCGGAGGGGGAGGGGAAGATTTGGCTCTCCTACCTTCCCATGGGCAGCCTCTACTATGCGGAAAACGGCAGCGTGTATCAGGCGACGGTGACCGATCTCGTCGTGCATACCGACCTCAACGGCCGCCGCACTTTCAAGCTCACCTACATCGACTATGCGACGATGCAATACACCACCCTCGATTGCGAGCTCTTGGAGGGGGATAAATTCGTCCTTCTCGATACCGCGCCGCTCACCCTCTTCAAGACGGATGAATTCGGCAACACGGCGCTGTTTGCTTCGCTCAAGTTGGACGGCAAGGGCGGCGCCCTGTATCTCCCGAGCGAGAACGCCGCGATGCAGGAGGGCAGCTACGCCCTGCAGGGGCACACCGCTTTCGGCGACGCCATCTATCTCGTCACCGTGGGCAGCGCCAAGCTCACCGTCATCACGGGCACCTACTACGATTACTACTCCGACATGGAGTACGACGTCTACTACGTCTACAACGAAGAGCTTGCGGGCAGCTACGAGAGCGCGGCGGGCGCCGTGCTCGAGCTCGACGGCTTCTGCTACGGGCAGTTTACCGACGAGGAGGGCATCTCCTACTTCGGCACCGTGTTCTTTGTGGAAGGGGAAGAGGCTACGCTCTCCTTCGTGAGCACGGAGGGGGACGAATTCTACTTCCGCACGGAGGGGAAGACGCTCACCGTGCTCGGCGCGGAGTACGGCTCGTGGGACTTCCGCGACGAAAACTACGCCGCCCTCGGCTACACCGTCTTTTTCGACGGGGAGGGAACGCTCCGCTTCGAGAAGGGGGAGGAGAGCTTCGAGGGGACGTATGAAGTGACGGGCGAATACGGCGGATACCCCGAGGCGCTCGTGCACGTCGACCTCGGCAACGGGCCGCAAATTTTCACCGTCTCGGTCGTGAATATCCTCGGCATCGACCGCTATTGCGTTCCCCGCAACGACGCGGCGGTGGCGACCTTCGTCTCCGCGGATTGGGCGGTCCTTCGGCTGGACGGCTACGGCTTCGGCACCTACTACGCCGCGGACGGCAGCGCGGGCAGGCGGGTCATCTACACGCTCTACGACGCCGCGGAGGGGCACCTTCGCCTCCAATTCTCGGACGACTACGGCAGCTATCTCTCCCTTTCGGTGGATATGGAGCACGGCACGTTCGCCCCGCAGAGCTACACGGCGGCGAGCTACTATGCAGACGACTTTTCGGGCATCCGCTTCGGCGCGGACGGCAGGCTCTCCCTTCTCGGGGAAGTCGGCGAATACTTCGTCGACGGAAACGTGGCGACGGGCTACTTCATGCAGGACGACGCCACCTACCGCGCCATAACGCTCTTCGCGCCCGCAGGGGCGGAGGGAGACTACGAAGGCAAGCGCTTCCGCCGTTGGGACGGAAACGCCATGGAGCTTGCGGGGAGCATCGAATTCCGCGATGAAGAGGGCGCGCTCATGCAAGACCATCCCGCGATCTCCGCCACGCTCACCTTTACGCCGAGCGGGGAAGCCCGCTTCACGGCGGCGGCGACGGTGCAAACGCAGCAAGCCTACACGGGCTTTACGTTCCAAGTTTCTTACAGCGGGAACGCCGTCTCCACGCAGCTTGTATATGAAGGCACGGAATACCCCGTCTCCTTCGCGCGGGAGGGCGGAACGCTCCGCTTCACCGCGGTGGGCGGCCGCCGCGTGACGGTGTGGAACGACCTCGAGAACACCGTAAATTCGAGCAGCTCCCTCACCCTCACCGCCTTCGGCTTCGGGCCCATCGAGCGCACCGATCCCACGTTTACGGGGAGCCTCAGATACGGCAGCTACGAGCTCGATTTCACCGCTCCCTTCGAACAGCTCTATGCCGCCGCGCACGACGGCGACGGCGACCGCAACACCCTCCTCTTCACGGTGGAAGGAAAGGAGTACGCGCTCACCTACTACGTTGCGGAGGGCGGGTACTACCTCTATAGCTTCGCCGAATGCACCCGCTTCACGGCGGAGGCGGGCGGGAAGAGCTACGAAGTCTGCCTTCTCACCTACCTTTTCGACCGCGGGAATTATTCCCTTCTCTCGCAGGCGGCGGGCGAAGTGTGCGGCATGCTTCTCTTTGAGGAGGGAACGTTGGTGCGCGAGGCCTCGCTGCAAAGATCGGGCGGCGGGTACATCCTCACCGAATATGTGCAAGAGGGCACAGGCCGCTCCTTCTTCCTTGCGCCGCAGCGCGCGGGGGATGGGTTTGGCGGCGTGAACGTCACCGAGCCCGCTTGAGCGCTTTCGATCGGAAATCTTTTTTGGAGGTAACTATATGAAAAAGACAAGGAGGCTCCTTCCCGTCCTGCTGGCGGCGGCGATGCTCTCGGGCGTTGCGGCGTTCGGCGCGGCGTGCGATTTCGGTCTGAATGACGATGGATCCGGAAAACAGGAGCAACCCGGCAACCAAGAACAGCCGCAAACGAAGTACTTCACCGTTACGGTGGCGGAGTACGACGACGAGCAGGGCACCGTTACGCTTTCCCCGACGGCGGAGAACAACAGCTACGCCGAGAATTCCAAAGTGACCGTGACCGTCACGCCCAAGACGGGCTTCGAGGTGGATAGCTTCACCGTGAACGGCACGGAAGAGGAGCTCACCGAGGGCGTCTATGAGCTCACCGTTACGGCGAACACGACCGTTGCGGCGACGTTCAAATCCGTGCAGCCGCAGACGAAGTACTTCACCGTTACGGTGGCGGAGTACGACGACGAGCAGGGCACCGTTACGCTTTCCCCGACGGCGGAGAA
>CANRHI010000034.1 GCA_947630365.1 uncultured Clostridia bacterium | reverse complement strand
GAACAGGAGAAAGTACCGCATCATCGACTTCAAGCGCAATAAGGACGGGATCCCCGCAAAGGTCGCGTCCATCCAGTACGATCCCAACCGCAGCGCCAACATCGCGCTCCTCGTGTATGCGGACGGCGAGAAGAAGTACATCCTCGCTCCCGTCGGCCTCAACAAGGGAGACGTGGTGATGAGCGGCACGGGCGCGGACATCAAGGTCGGCAACACCCTTGCCCTTGCGGACATCCCCGTCGGCACCATGGTGCACAACATCGAGATGAAGCCGGGGCGCGGCGGGCAGATCGCCCGCGCGGCAGGCGGCGCCGCCCAGATCATGGCGAAGGAAGGAAACTATGCCACCCTGCGTATGCCCTCGGGCGAGATGCGTCTCATCCCCCTCGGGTGCCGTGCGACCATCGGGCAAGTCGGCAACCTCGAGCACGAGATCATCCGCGTGGGCAAAGCGGGTAAGACGAGGCACCTCGGCATCCGTCCCACCGTCCGCGGCTCGGTCATGAACCCGAACGACCACCCGCACGGCGGCGGCGAAGGCAAGAGCCCTGTCGGCCATGCCGGGCCCGAAACGCCTTGGGGCAAGCCCGCGCTCGGCTACAAGACGAGAAAGAAGAAGAATCCCACGAGCAAATTCATCTTGAAGAGGATCAATTGAGGGAGGGAGTAAAAGATGTCGAGAAGTGTGAAGAAAGGACCTTATGTCGAAGCCAAGCTGCTTGCGCGCATCGAGGCGATGAACGAGTCCAACGAAAAGAAAGTTCTGAAAACTTGGTCGAGGGCATCGACGATCTTCCCCCAGATGGTAGGTCATACGATCGCCGTGTACGACGGCAGGAAGCACGTTCCCGTATATATCACCGAGGATATGGTCGGGTGCAAGCTCGGTGAATTCGCCCCGACGAGAACGTTCCGTGGGCACGCCGCAAAGACGACGTCGCCCGCGAAGAAGTAAGGAGGATCGAGATGGCCGGTAATATGAAGAAGAAGGCGCAGAGGGTGGAAGAAAAGCGCGAAAAGCGCCCCTATGCGGTCGCGAAATACATTCGGGTCTCTCCCTACAAGGTGCGCACCGTGCTCGCGCTCATCCGCGGGAAGTCGGTGGAGGAAGCGCAGGCGATCCTTGCGAACCATGTGGGAGCGGGGTCGGAGCCCACGCTCAAGGTGCTGATGAGCGCCGTGGCGAACGCCGAGCACAACCAGAAGATGGACAGGGGAGACCTGTTCGTCGCCGAGTGCTTTGCGAACGGCGGCACCAGCCTCAAGCGCATGCAGCCCGTTTCCAAGGGCAGAGGGCATGCCATCCTCAAGAGAACGAGCCACATCACCATCATTTTGGACGTGAAAGCGGAGGGGGAGATCTGACATGGGACAGAAAGTTAATCCTCATGGATTGAGAGTAGGCGTCATCAAGGGCTGGGACACGCAGTGGTACGCCGACAAGAAGGAATTCGCCTTGTACCTCAAGGAGGACAACACCATCCGTACCTTCCTCAAGAAGAAGTACTATCAAGCGGCAGTTTCCCGCATCCTCATCGAGAGGGCGGCGGGGAAGATCGTCGTCACCATCCACACGGGGCGCCCCGGGGTGCTCATCGGAAAGGCGGGCGCGGAGATCGAGGTCATCAAGAAGGACCTCGCCAAGCTCACGGGCGGCAAGCAGGTCATCATCAACGTGACCGAAGTGCGCAAGCCCGACGCGGACGCGCAGCTCGTCGCCGAGAGCGTCGCCGCACAGCTTGAGAAGCGTATCTCCTTCCGCAGGGCGATGAAGCAAGCCATCGGCAAGACGATGCGCGCCGGCGTGAAGGGTGTGAAGATGCAAGTCTCCGGCCGTCTCGACGGAAGAGAGATCGCGGGGACGGAGCACTACCACGAAGGGAGCATTCCCCTTCAGACGCTGCGCGCGGACATCGACTACGGCTTCGCGGAAGCGCACACGACCTTCGGCATGATCGGCGTGAAGTGCTGGGTGTACAAGGGCGAAGTGCTCGGAGGCGCCAAGAAGGCGGAGGGAGGCAAATAATATGTTAATTCCCAAGAGAGTAAAGAGAAGAAAGCAGCACCGCGGCTCTTTGAAGGGCTCCGCGAACAAGGGCAATAAGGTCGCTTACGGGGAATACGGTCTCGTCGCCGAAGAGGCGGGCTGGATCAAATCCAACCAGATCGAGGCAGCCCGTATCGCCATGACGCGTTTCATCAAGCGCGGCGGGCAGGTATGGATCGACATCTTCCCCCACAAGCCCATCACGCGGCACCCCGCCGAAGCCCGTATGGGCTCGGGCAAGGGCGGTGTGGAATTTTGGGTCGCCGTCGTAAAACCGGGCAGAGTGATGTTCGAGATGGCGGGCGTGCCCGAAGAGACGGCGCGCGAGGCGATGCGTCTTGCGGCGCACAAGCTGCCCGTCAAGTGCAAGTTTGTGAAGAAGGAAACGGCGCCCGTCGCCGCAAATAACGAAGAAGGCGGTGAAGGCTGATGAAAGGGAACGAATTCAAGACCATGACCGACGTCGAGCTCGAAACCAAGCTCAAGGACCTCAAGAATGAGCTTTTCGGCCTCAGGTTCCGTCACGCATCGGGGCAGCTCGAAAATCCCGTCTCGATCAGGACGTGCAAGCGCAACATCGCGCGGGTGAACACGGAGCTCCGTGCCCGTAAGGGGAAGGCGTAAGGAGGCAGCACAATGGAAAGGAATTTGAGAAAAGAAAGAGTCGGCATCGTGGTTTCCGACAAAATGGACAAGACGGTCGTCGTCGCAGTCGAGGAGAAGCGCAAGCACCCCGTCTATAAGAAGACGATCAAGCACACCAAGCGCTTCAAGGCGCACGACGAGGACAATGCGTGCGGCGTCGGAGATACGGTGCGCATCGTCGAGACGCGCAAGCTCTCCAAGGACAAGAATTGGCGCGTTGCCGAGATCGTCGAGAAGGCGAAGTAAGGCGGGAGGAGACAAGGCATGATTCAACCTCAAACAAGATTAAAGGTAGCCGACAACTCGGGCGCGAAGGAAATTATGTGCATCCGCGTGCTCGGGGGAAGCTTCAGAAGAACGGGGAACATCGGGGACGTCATCGTCGCTTCCGTCAAGACCGCAACGCCCGGCGGCGCGGTCAAGAAGGGGGACGTGGTGAAGGCGGTCATCGTGCGCAGCCACAAGGGCATCCGCAGGCCGGACGGCACCTACATCCGCTTCGACGACAACGCAGCCGTCATCATCGACAACCAAAAACAACCCAAGGGCACCCGTATCTTCGGACCGATCGCAAGAGAGCTGCGCGAGAAGGATTACATGAGGATCATCTCGCTTGCGCCCGAGGTTCTGTGAGGAGGCACGAGGAATGAACGTTAAGGTAAACGATACCGTGATCGTACTCACGGGCAAATACAAGGGCAAGCAGGGAAAGATCTTAAAGACCGATCCCAAGGGCGGCAGAGTCATCGTCGAGGGCGTGAATATCGTCCACAAGCACGAGAAGGCGAGAAAGGCGAACGAAACGAGCCGCATCGTCGAAGAGGAGGCGCCCATCGACGCTTCGAACGTCATGTTCGTTTGCGACAAGTGCGGCAAGCCTACCCGCGTCGGGCACTCCGTGGTAGACGGCAAGAAGGTGCGCGTATGCAAAAAGTGCGGCGCCGTGCTCGATAAGGCATATGTGAAGAAGTCCAAGAAGGCTGCGGAGCCCGAGAAGGCGGAGGCGCCCAAGAAGCGCACGAGAAAGCGCAGCCAAAAGACCGAAGAAGAGAACAAGGAATAACGGGCGGAGGAATAGAAAATGGCAAAGAAAGTTGAAAAGAAAGAGACGCCCGCGGTACCCCTTTCGCCGAGCAGAGTAAAGGTGCTCTACGAAACCGAGGTCGTTCCCTATCTCATGAAGAAATTCGGCTACAAGTCCATCATGCAGGTGCCCAAGCTGGTGAAGATCGTGGTCAACACGGGCCTTGGCGACATCAAGGACAATCAGAAGTCCATGCAGACGGTGGAAAAGGAGCTCGCGCAGATCACGGGGCAGAAGGCGGTGTACCGCAAGGCGACCAAGTCCGTCGCAAACTTCAAGCTCCGCGAGGGCATGAACATCGGGCTCAAAGTGACGCTCCGCGGCAGGAGAATGTACGACTTCTACGATAAGCTCGTCTCCATCGCTCTTCCCCGCGTGCGCGACTTCCGCGGCGTATCGGACAAGGCGTTCGACGGCAGAGGGAACTACGCGCTCGGGCTCAAGGAGCAGCTCATCTTCCCCGAGATCACTTACGATCAGGTGGAGAAGATCCGCGGCATGGACGTTGCGATCGTCACCACGGCGCAGACGGACGAGGAAGCGAGAGAGCTGTTGAAGGCGCTCGGTATGCCCTTCAAGAAGTGAGGTAAGATATGGCAAAGAAATCAATGATCAATAAGCAGCAGAGAAAGCCCAAGTTCTCGACGCGCGCCTACACGCGCTGCTCTATCTGCGGAAGGCCGCACGCGGTGCTCCGCAAGTATGGCGTCTGCCGTATTTGCTTCCGCAACCTCGCCTACAAGGGGCAGATCCCCGGCGTGAAGAAGTCGAGCTGGTAAGGAGGCAAGAGATGACAGATCCGATTGCAGATATGCTCACAAGAATCAGAAATGCGCTCATGGTGAAGAAGGAAACGGTGGAGATCCCCGCTTCGAACATGAAGAAGGCGATCGCCGACATTCTTCTCAAAGAGGGCTATGTGAAGGACGTCGTGCTTGCCGAGGACGGCTATAACGGCAAGCTCGTCATCACGCTCAAATACACGGATACGCACCAGTCGGTCATCGGCGGGCTCCAAAGGGTGTCCAAGCCCGGGCTTCGTGCGTACAGCGGCGCCGCGGATATGCCCAAGGTGCTCGGGGGCTTCGGCATCGCCATCGTCTCCACGAGCAAGGGCATCATGACGGATAAGCAGGCGAAGGCGCAGGGCGTCGGCGGAGAAATTCTCTGCTACGTCTGGTAAGGAGGGGAAATATGTCGAGAATCGGGAAAAAGGTGATCGCGGTCCCCGCAGGCGTCTCCGTCGATTTCGCGGAAGGTGTCGTCACGGTGAAGGGCCCCAAGGGGGTGCTCACCCGCGAGGTGAAGGGGAACATCGATATCAAGCACGAGGGGACGGACATGCACGTCCTTGCCCTCGACGACAAGACGGAGACGAACGCTCTGCACGGGCTGTACCGTGCGCTCATCGCCGACATGGTGAAGGGCGTCTCCGAGGGCTTCACGAAGAGCCTCGAGGTGAAGGGCGTCGGCTGGAAGGCGCAGGTGACGGGGAACAAGCTGGTGCTCAACGTCGGCTTCTCCCATCCCATCGAATTCGCGCAGCCCGAGGGCATCAAGATCGAGTGCCCCACGCAGACGGAGATCAACGTCTCGGGGATCGACAAGGTGCTCGTAGGGCAGGTCGCGGCGGACCTGAGGTCCATCCGCAAGCCCGAGCCCTACCACGGCTACGGCATCCGCTACAAGGGCGAGCATGTCGAGCACAAGGAAGGCAAGACCTCGGGCAAAGGGAAGAAGTAAAGGAGCGTAAAGTATGATAACCAAACAAGATAAGAATGCGGTGAGACAGCGCCGCCATGCCCGCGTCCGCAAGACGGTCTCCGGCACGGCAGAATGCCCCCGTCTCTCCGTTTACAGAAGTTTGAAACATATCTATGTTCAGTTTATCGACGACGTGAACGGGGTCACGCTTGCCTCCGCCTCCACGCTCGAGGCCTCCGTCAAGGCAGAGGTCGCGGGGAAGAAAAAGACGGAAGCAGCCAAGATCGTCGGCAAGATCGCGGGAGAGCGCGCCAAGGAGAAAGGGATCGAGACCTGCGTATTCGACAGGGGCGGTTACAACTACACGGGACGCGTTCAGGCGCTTGCAGACGGCGCGCGGGAAGCCGGGCTGAATTTCTGACGGAGGATCGAGAAAAATGGCAAGAGACAACAGACCTCAAAGAAGGCAGGAACAGGACGACGGCTTCATCGAGAAGCTCATCGGCATCAACCGCGTCTCCAAGACGGTGAAGGGCGGCAAGAACATGCGCTTTGCGGCGCTCGTGGTCGTCGGCGACGGCGCGGGCAAGGTCGGCTACGGACAGGGCAAGAGCAAGGAAGTCCCCGAAGCCATCAAGAAGGCGACGCAGGCCGCCAAGAAGAATCTCGTCGAGGTGCCGATCGTCGATACGACCATCCCGCACGAGGTGCTCGGCAAATTCGGCAAGGGCGCGGTCCTCATGATCCCCGCTGCCGAAGGTACGGGCGTCATCGCGGGCGGTCCCGTGCGTGCGGTCATGGAGGCTGCGGGCATCAAGAACATTCGCACCAAGTCGCATGGGACGCAGAATCCCGTCAACTGTGTGAAGGCGACGATCGCCGGGCTCGCAGAGCTCAAGACGGCGGAGCAGATCGCGGCGCTTCGCGGCAAGACGGTCGAAGAGATCGTAGGTTAAGGAGGCGGGATATGGTCAAAGTTACGCTGAAAAAAAGCACCATCGGCGAGGTGAAGGCCGTGAAAGAGACGGTCGCCTCCCTCGGGCTCAAAAAGATCGGTTCCGTCCACACCTTTGAGGACAGCCCCGCCCTTCGCGGCAAGCTCAAGAAGGTGGAGCACCTCGTAAAGGTCGAAGAGGAATAAGGAGACAGCAATGAGAATCGGTACGTTATCTCCCGCAGAGGGAGCAAGAACATCCGCAAAGAGGCTGGGCAGGGGCATCGGCTCCGGGCTCGGCAAGACGAGCGGAAAGGGACACAAGGGCCAGTGGGCGCGTTCGGGCGGCGGCGTCCGTCCGGGCTTCGAAGGCGGTCAGATGCCCCTTGCCCGCAGGATCCCCAAGCGCGGCTTCCACAACAAATTCCGCAAGGAGTATGTCATCGTCAACCTCCGCCAGCTCGCGGAGCTTCCCGAGGGCACGGTGGTGGATTACGGCTTCGTGCTTTCGAACGGGCTCGCGAAGGAGGTCAAGAACAATGCCGGCCTCAAAGTGCTTGCGGGGGGCAGCGAAACGCTCAACGTGAAGCTCACCGTGCGCGCCGCAAAATTCTCGGGTGCCGCCAAAGAGGCCATCGAGAAGGCGGGCGGCACTGTGGAAGTCATCGAGTGACGCTTTTTTCGATGCAGAAAGGAGTGAAATATGATCGAAACACTGAAAAACGCCTTTCGCAATAAGGATATCCGCAAAAAAATGCTCTTCACGCTGCTCCTTTTGTTGTTGTTCCGCGTGGGGTGCTATATTCCCGTTCCCGGGCTCGTCCGTTCGCAGTTCGAGTCCGCCATCACGGGCAACGACTTCTTGCAGCTCATGAGCGGCATCACGGGCAGCGCGCTCCAGAACGGCACGCTGTTCGCGCTGGGCATCGGGCCGTACATCAACGCGTCCATTATCGTCCAGCTCCTCACGGTCGGCATTCCCCGCCTCGAGCGGTGGAGCAAGGAAGGCGAAGAGGGCAGAATGAAGATCGCGAAGCTCACGCGGGTCATCACGATCATTCTCGCCGTCGTGCAGTCCGTCGGCATCATCGTCATGTTCGGCAACAACGAGAACGCCATTTCCGCGTCCCTCTTCTTCGGACAGACGTGGCTTGCGGGCATCTGCATGACCATCATCTACACGGCGGGCGCCATGCTCGTCATGTGGATCGGTGAACGCATCACCGAGTACGGCGTCGGCAACGGCATCTCGCTCATCATCTTCGTCGGTATCATCTCGACGGCGGGCATCACCCTCGTGAATAAATTCGAGCAGGTGTTCGACGGCGATGTGGAGCAGCTCTTCAACATCGGGCTCTTCCTCGTCCTCTGCGTGGTGCTGTTCTTCGCCATCGTGTATGTCGACCTCGCCGAGCGCAGGATCCCCGTGCAGTACGCCAAGCAGGTGCGCGGCACCAAGATGTACGGCGGGCAGAGCAGCGTCATCCCCATGAAGATCACGGGCGGCGGCGTCATGCCCCTCATCTTCTCGTTCGCCATCATCTCCTTCCCCTCCATGATCATGAGCCTTGTTCCCTCGTGGAGCGGCGCTCTCCAATGGTGGTCGGAGAATTTCTCGAACGGAACGGTGTGGTACATCCTCGTGCTCTCCGTGCTCATCTTCGCGTTCTCGTTCTTCTATGCGCAGATCCAGTTCAACCCCGAGGACGTCTCGAGGAGCATCCAGCAGAACGGCGGCTTCATACAGGGCATCCGCCCCGGCAAGCCCACGGCGCAGTACCTGAACAAGATCAACAAGCGCATCACGCTGTTCGGCGCCATCTTCCTCACCGTGCTCGCGTTCGTTCCCTCGATCGCCTTCGCATGGGCAGGGCAAGACCTCGTCAATGTGTTCTCTACGACGGGTATCCTCATCGTCGTCGAAGTTGCGTTGGAGTTCGATAAGCAGCTGCAGTCGCAGATCATGATGAAAAACTACAAGGGCTTCTTGAAATAAAGTTTTCGTTCATTTCTTTGCTCGCCCCGCGGACGCGCTCGCGCGTCATTCCGAGATTGTCGAAGAATCTCGCGGGGCGTCGAAAAGAAACGAACGAGCGAACCTTCCCTGTGCATCGATCGGGTTTTTGCGGACATCGCTTTGCAAAAACAGTAAGGCTCCCGTGGGGTGCCAAATGGGGGCGTGCAGCGGCGGGAGACCCGCCTCGCACCATGATTTGGGAACGGCGCGCTTCCATCAAAGCAAATAAGGAGTCAATATGAAACTTATTCTTCTCGGCGCGCCCGGCGCAGGCAAGGGCACGCAGGCGACCAAGATCGCCGACCGCTACGGGCTCGTCCATATCTCCACGGGGGATATCTTCCGCGCCAACATCAAGATGGGAACGGAGATCGGGCTGCTTGCGAAGTCCTATACCGAGCAGGGGCTGCTCGTCCCCGACGAGGTGACGGTCGCCATCGTAAAGGATCGGCTCACATGGCCGGATTGCGAAAAGGGGTATTTGCTCGACGGCTTCCCCCGCAACCTGTATCAGGCGGAGGCGCTCGACACGTTCGCCAAGATCGACGGCGTCGTGAACATCAATATCGACTTTGCGCTCCTCATGGACCGCTTGTGCGGCAGAAGGGTGTGCAGAGAGTGCGGCGAGAGCTACCACGTCTCCACGCTCGGCGGGAAAACCACCTGCGAGCGCTGCGGCGGGGAGCTGTACCAGAGGAAGGACGACAATCCCGAGACCGTGCAGTCCCGCCTCGATGTGTACACCGCCCAGACGGCGCCGCTCATCGACTACTACACGAAGAAGGGGCTCATCCTCAACTTCACGGGATCGGAGGCGCCCGCCGAGGTCCTCTTCGGAGAGATCAAGACGGTGCTCGATAAGCTCGCGTGATCCGCGTAAAGACGGAGGAGGAGATCTCTCTCCTCAAGGAGAGCTGCGCCATCGTGCGCGATTGCCTTGCGTTCGTCGGCGAGCACATCCGTGCGGGCATGACGACCAAGGAAGTCGATACGCTCGTCTATGAATTCATCACGGGAAGAGATGCGGTCCCCTCGTGTCTCGGCTACTATGGGTACCCCGCCTCGGCTTGCGTCTCGGTGAACGAAGTGGTCGTCCACGGGATCCCGGGGGACAGGGTGCTCGAAGAGGGAGACATCGTGAGCGTAGACCTTTGCGCCTACAAGAACGGCTTCCACGGAGACGGCGCGCGGACGTTCTGCATCGGGAAGGTTTCTCCCGAGCGGGAAAAGCTCGTCCGCGTCACAGAGGAGTGCTTCTTTCAGGGCATCGAGGGGTTGAAGGCGGGCACGCCGCTCTACGATATCGGCTACCGCGTACAGCAGCATGCCGAAGCGAACGGCTTTTCCGTCATCCGCTCCTACACGGGGCACGGCATCGGAAGAGAGATGCACGAGGACCCTTCCGTTCCCAACTACGGAAGAAGGGGGACGGGCGTCCGCCTCGAGGCGGGCACGGTCATCTGCATCGAGCCCATGATCGCGGCGGGGGGCTACCGCGTCCGCGTGCTTGGGGACGGGTGGACCGCCGTCACGGCAGACGGCAAGAGCGCGGCGCACTACGAGAACACCGTGGTGATCCGTGAGGACGGCGTGGAGATCCTCACGCTGTAAGGAGAGTTTATGTCCAAGGACGATGTCATAGAAGCGGAGGGCAGAGTCATCGAGGCCCTTCCCAATGCGACCTTCAAGGTGCGTCTTTCCAACGGGCACGTCATTACGGCGTACATCTCGGGAAAGCTGCGCATGAATTATATCCGCATCATCGAGGGAGATAACGTCAAGCTCGAGATGAGCCCCTACGACCTTACCAAGGGGCGCATCACATGGAGAAGCAAAAACTGACCTGCGCCAAAGGCAGCGCAAATTAGAGACCAAAACGAAGAGAGGTAGAAGTTATGAAAGTGAGACCTTCCGTCAAGCCCATGTGCGATAAGTGCAAAGTCATCAAGAGAAACGGAAAAGTGATGGTGATTTGCTCGAAAAACAAGAGCCATAAGCAAAGACAGGGCTAAAATAAGTTGACTTGTCCCGAAATTTTTGTTACAATAGGCGATGCGGCCGAAACCATGACCGCGCGCAAATAGGTACGCAAAGCTGAATTTCCGCACAGGATCGTGCGGAAAGTCGGCTTGCTTTGCGCCTTGAAGCCGAAAAAAACACGCACCTCGGACGGGGCATTTTCCACTGCCGAATACGGGGACGCGGAGACGATATATAAAAAATTTATTCCCGAAAAACAACGGAGGTTAGTATCAATGGCACGTATTGCCGGTGTGGATTTACCGAGAGAAAAGCGGATCGAGATCGGTCTCACCTATATCTATGGGATCGGGCTCACCACTTCCAAGAAGATCCTCGAGGCGACCGGGATAAACCCCGACACGCGCGTGAAGGATCTCGATGAGAACGACGTTTCCAAATTGAGAGAGTACATCGACCACCACTACACCGTGGAGGGCGAGCTTCGGGGGCAGGTGAGCCTCAACATCAAGCGCCTGATGGAGATCGGGTGCTATCGCGGCGTCCGCCACAGAAAGGGGCTCCCCGTCCGCGGGCAGAGCACCAAGCGCAACGCGCGCACCCGCAAGGGACCGCGCCGCACCGTCGCGAACAAGAAGAAGTAAGGAGAGAGCGTCATGGCAGAAAAGAAGAAACCGGTCGCTTCGCGCAAGCGCAGAGAGATCAAGAAGATCGACAAGGGACAGGTGCATATCCAGTCCACGTTCAATAATACCATCGTCACCGTCACGGACATGAACGGAAACGTCATTTCGTGGTCGAGCGCGGGCGCGCTTAAGTACCGCGGCTCGAGAAAGGGGACCCCGTTCGCCGCACAGATGGCGACGGAGACGGCGGCGCGCGCCGCGAAGGAGCACGGGCTCCGCTCGGTCGAGGTCTATGTGAAAGGCCCCGGCGCAGGCAGGGAATCCGCCATCCGCGCGCTCGGCAATTGCGATCTGGAGGTCACGCTCATTTCGGACGTTTCCCCCATCCCGCACAACGGCTGCCGCCCGCCCAAGCGCAGAAGAGTATAAGAGGAGGAAAAGGACATGGCAGTGTACAGAGACGCAAAATGCAAACTTTGCAGAAGAGAGGGGAACAAGCTCTTTTTGAAGGGCGAGAAGTGCTACATGGAGAAGTGCCCCTTCAATAAGCGCCCCCTTCCTCCCGGACAGCACGGCGCAGGCAGAAAGAAGGTTTCCGAATACGGCTTGCAGCTCCGCGAGAAGCAAAAGACCAAGCGCATCTACGGCGTGCAGGAGGGGCAATTCCGCCACTACTACGAAGTCGCAGACCGCATGAAGGGCATCACGGGCGAGAACATGCTCCAGCTCTTGGAGCGCAGGCTCGATAACGTCATCTTCCGCATGGGCGTCGGCGTATCGCGCACGCAGGCAAGGCAGCTCGTCAACCACTCCCACTTCATGGTGAACGGGCGCACGGTGAACATTCCCTCCTACAGCGTGAAGGTGGGGGACGTCATCGCCGTCAAGGAAAACCGCAAGAACAACAAATTTTTCGAACAGATCAAGACGATGAAGGTCGGCAACATGCCCAAGTGGCTGGAATTCGACCCGGAGAAGCTGGAAGGCAAGGTGTTGGCGCTTCCGACGCGTGAAGATGTCGACAGCGAGATCGCGGAGCACATGATCGTCGAGTTGTACTCCAAGTAATCCATAAGGAGGTAGCCCTATGATTGAAATGGATATGCCTAAGATCGAGGTTACGGAGAACGAGTCGAAGAGCTATGCGAAGATCGTTGTCGAGCCCCTCGAAAAGGGCTTTGGGCTCACGATCGGGAACTGCCTGCGCCGTATCCTGCTCTCCGCGCTCCCCGGAGCCGCTGTGCAGGGCATCAAATTCACGGACGGCACGGTGAAGCACGAATTCTCCGCCATTCCCGGCGTGAAGGAGGATGTGACCGAGATCATCCTCAACCTCAAGCTCCTCGCCATCAAGACGAAGGTGACCGATAAGGACTACACCAAGACCCTTCGCCTCGTGAAGGAAGGGCCCGCGGTCATCACGGCGGCGGACATCTCGCAGGACGCAGAGGTGGAGATCATCAATGCCGACCAGTATATCTGCACGGTAGACGAGGGCGGCAAGATCGATATGGAGATCACGATCGGGCGCGGCAGAGGGTATCACCCCGCCAAGGACAATAAGCAGCCCGTCATCGACTATATCCCCATCGACTCCATCTACACGCCCGTGCAGAAGGTGAATTACAACGTCGAGCCCGCCCGCGTCGGCCAGAATATCGACTACGACCGCCTCACCATCGAGGTGTGGACGGACGGGACCTTCTCCGGCAAGGAGATCGTGTCCCTCGCGGCGAAGATCATGCAGGATCACATCAACCTGTTCGTCAATTTGTCCGATACCATCAAGGATATGGACATCCTCGTCAAGACGGACGACGACAAACAGCAGCAGATCCTGTCTATGAAGATCGAGGAAATGGACTTCTCCGTCCGTTCCTACAACTGCTTGAAGAGAGCAAACATTCACACCGTGGAAGACCTCATCCGCAAGACCGAAGAGGAGATGCTCAAGGTGCGCAACCTCGGCAAGAAATCTCTCGACGAAGTCATGCAAAAACTCGAAGCGTATGGTCTTTCGCTTGAAAAAAAGGAGGATTAAACGATGCCCGGCAAAATGGGAAGAACAACGGAGCAGAGGCTCGCGGTACTCAGAAATCAGGCTTCTCAGCTTCTTTGGTACGGCAGGATCCAGACGACGCAGGCGAAAGCAAAGGAGCTTCGCCCCTACGTCGAGAAGCTCATCACCAAGGCGATCAACACTTACGACGACGTGGTCGCCTACGAGGTCGTCGCCAAGGACAGAAAGGGGAAGGAGATCAAGTCCACCGCCTATAAAGACGGCCCCAAGAAGCTCGCGGCGCGCCGCGCCGTCATGGCGAAGCTGTACGATCTGCAGGAGGTCAAGCCCTTCGCAGAGAAGAAGAGCGACTTCAAAAAGCGCACGGGCAAGGTGAAGCACCCGCTCGTCGAGAAGCTGTTCAACGAGATCGCGCCCAAGTACGCACAGCGCAAGGAAGAGATCGGTCAGGGCGGCGGATATACGAGGATCTATCTCCTCGGCGAACGCCGCGGCGACGGCGCCGAAGAGGCCATCATCGAATTGGTGTAATACTCTTTTCTTCGGAAAACAGCATTCGGAATCGACATTTATCCAAAAACAGCGGACTCACCTCCGCTGTTTTTTATACGAAATCGGACATGCGGCGCCCCTCCCCCTGTGTCCCCCACCCCAAAGGGGAGGGGGATTCAATTGCGGTGCCCGCCTCAAAGGGTAGGATGATTATTCGGGAATCCCCTTCCTTTTTAAGGAGGGGGATACAGGGGGAGGTTCCCGTGTCATTCCGAGGGGCGTAGCCCCGAGAGAATCCCCTGAATGAAAATTCGGACTTCGTACTTCGGGATGTTTCGGTCGCTTTGCTCCCTCAACATGATGCGGTCGGGGCGCCGAGAAAGCCCTCCCCCTAACAATGAGGCGGGAGGCGCACCTCAAAGCGCTTCTGCCGCAGGCGAGCGAGGCGCAAATTGCGTCGCTGCTGCTTCCTTGAAAAATTACACGCAAAATTATGCCGCCGCAACAATCGTTGCGGCGGCATAAGTAATAAACTTGATCAATATACGATTTGTTCCACCATATAGGCGACATTGGCGGGAACGCAGACGATCGCGCTCTTACCGTTCTTGAATTTGATTTCGTATTTCGGTCCCATCTTTTGCTGGTTGCTTCCCATCTTGAAGTAGGCTTCCTGCTGCAACACGGTGCAGGAAGCGACGTCCTCTTTCCCAAACACAAAGTCCTCGATCTTTTCGCCGTAGATCAGCAATTTGGTCTTTTTGTCCGCCTTTTCGCCACGTCCGAGGTAGGCGCTCGGCAGAGAGCCGTTGCGGAAATCCGAGCCCGTCACAATGCCGATCATGTTGGTGTTCAAGCGCTTCATCATCTTGAAAAATCCTGCCATCTTTGTTTCTCCTTTCGTTTACTAATAATTTAGTATAATTTAATTATAAGCGAAAATAATTAGTGTGTCAAGCATTTTCACGAAAATTTATGGTAAATTATTTTTATGGAGAAAAATATTTCTAATATACGGTTAAAAAGTCTGCGGGAAGATCGGGATCTGCGGCAGGTCGATGTAGCGAACGCGACGGGGATCGATCAGCGCACGCTCTCCAATTACGAGACAGGAAAAACCTACCCCGATGCGCCGTCCATCATTCGTCTTGCGGAATATTTCGGCGTGTCGTGCGATTATTTGCTTGGCGTTACGGATACCGATTTGAATACGCCCAAGCGGATCATTGAAGAGCTCGAAGATGTTGAAGAAAGGCTCGAACACATACGCAGGGCATTGAATAAGATGTGAATGGTTTCCGAATTTTGATTGAAAAACGGATCGCGGCAAGACCGTGCCTTGCAAGCGGGCAGTATGTCCGCTTTTTTCTTTGCTTTCCGAATGTGGAATGCGTTGCAATTTCCGTCCGTTCATGCTATAATAGGCGGGAAAACGGAGGTAACTATGTCGGAAAAGAAAAGCAAGGGGCAGGAGCTCCAAAAAAAGCTCACCTACAAAAAGCGCAACTACTACGAGACCGCGAGCAAGGAGGAGAAAAAGGAGATCTTCGCCTATGCAAAGGGCTATATGGCGTTCCTCGACGCCGCCAAGACCGAGCGCGAGGCATGCGCGCTCTCCGTCGAGATGGCGAAAGCGGAGGGCTTCACCGAATACAAGTTCGGCGACCCGTTGAAGGTCGGCGACAAAAAGTATTTCGTCAACCGCGGGAAGTCCGTCGTCGTGTTCCGCGTGGGAACGAAGGATTTGGAGGAGGACGGCTTCCGCATCATCGCCTCGCATATCGACGCGCCGCGCATCGACATCAAGCAGAATCCCCTCTACGAGGATTCGGGCATGGCGTTTTTGAAAACGCACTACTACGGCGGCATCAAGAAGTACCAGTGGACGGCGATCCCGCTCGCCCTGCACGGGACGGTCATCTTAAAGGACGGGAAAAAGCTCGACATCCGCGTCGGGGAGGACGCAAAGGACCCCGTCTTTTACATCAACGACCTTCTTCCCCACCTCGGGCACGACCAGATGGCGGGCAGCGCAAATAAAATCGTAGACGGCGAGCAGCTCAACGTGGTCGTCGGCGGGCTTCCCTACCCCGATGAGGATGTGGGCGACAAGATCAAGCTCAACGTTCTCTCGGTGCTCTACGAGAAGTATGGCATCTGCGAGGAAGATTTCCTCTCCGCCGAGCTCTCCGCCGTCCCCGCCTATGGCGCAAGGGACGTCGGCTTCGACCGCGCCCTCATCGGCGCCTACGGGCACGACGACAGAGTGTGCGCCTACCCCGCCCTCACCGCCGTCCTCTATAACGAGACCCCGCACACCGTGCTTGCCATGCTTGTCGATAAGGAAGAGATCGGCAGCGAGGGCACCACGGGCATCCAGTGCAAGGTGTACGAGGACCTCATGGAGGAAATTTCCTTGGCGCTCGGGGCGAATTTCCGCAAAGTCCGCATGGCGAGCAAGTGTCTCTCCTCGGACGTGACCGCGGCATACGACCCCAACTTCCCCGGCGTTTACGAGAAGATGAACGCCGCGATGCTCTCTTGCGGCACCGCCATGTGCAAGTTTACGGGCTCCCGCGGGAAGAGCGGCAGCAACGACGCGAACGCCGAATTCGTCGGAGAAGTCCGCAAGATGTTCGCGGAAGAGGACGTCGTTTGGCAGACCGCCGAGCTCGGCAAGGTGGACGTCGGCGGCGGCGGAACGGTCGCCAAATTCGTCGCCAACCTCAATATCGATACCGTCGATCTGGGCGTGCCCGTCATCTCCATGCACGCCCCGTGGGAAGTCGTCTCCAAGGCAGATGTCTACAGCAACTACCGCGCCTTCCTCGCTTTTATGAAGTAAGCCCTTTTTCGTTGAAATTTTTACTCTGCCCCCTCCCCTTTGGGGAGGGGTTTCTCAATATGTCATGCCGCCCCGCGCTTCGACAAAAATAGAACGCGCGCGGGGCGGAATGAGGAGAACCTCCCCCTGTATCCCCCTCCTTAAAAAGGAAGGGGATATGTGTGAAAGCTGCCCCCGTTGAAAGGGGGCGGCTCCGCCGTAGGCGGTGGTGGGGGTTGCCCCGAGTGAGCAGTGGGAATTTTACCCCCACCTGTCTCGCTACGCTCGCCACCCGCCCCCATAAATAGGGGCAGGTACACCTCTTCCGCCCCTTATGGGGCACCTCCGCCCCACAAAAAACCGCCCTGCGGGTCAACGCAGGGCGGAATTGCTTCCAAAAAAAACTGTGAGGGCTTTTTTTGTTGCGATCTACCGAAGCGGTAGCGCGACAGCCGGCTCCGACAAAGCTACCTCATGGCACACGCACGGCTCCGTTTAGTGCTGCTGTATCCCTACCCTGACACGGTTCGCGGACGCGCGTTGCATAAGACCTTGTTATCAACACTGCTTATCGCGTGCAGCCTTCCATAAACCACACCGAGAAAAGCGTTCGGCTCTGCTATAGCGGATTGCAGATACAGGGCACCGCTAACTCCCCACCTATCACAGCAATTATAGTATACCCCATTCCCGCGCATTTGACAAGCGTTTTCGTTGCCCGTTTTGGAAATTTTGCTGATTGGCGCATAAAGCAGGCCCGTGTGAGCGAACAAGGCATTCCCAATTACGTCATGTTGAGCCTGTCGAAACATCACCTTATTATAATAAAACTGCGGTGACCCTTCGACACAGCTCAGGGTGACGTAATAAAACGCATGGTTTGTCAACATGACGTAATTAGAACACATGGTCTGTTTATCAAACAGTCGGACTTCGTTCTTCGGGATCCTTCGGAGACAGCCGCATCGGACTGCGTACAGCCCTCTTCTGCTCAGGATGACGCGCTTGCCCTCAATCTTAAAAGGCTTCTATGCGATAGAAATTTACAAAAAACTTTCACCTCTCTATCTCCACAACGCGGGTGTATTCGCGCAGGGGGTAGGTGCCGTCGTGGGC
>CANRHI010000033.1 GCA_947630365.1 uncultured Clostridia bacterium | reverse complement strand
GCATGCTCACCGTCTCCGCGCCCGACGTCCCGCCGCCCGTCTACTCGAACGACCCCGTCTTTTCGGGCATCCTCGAGATCACAGGCGGGGGGTACGGGTTCATCCGTGCGAAGAATTGCCAGCCCTCCGCGGGCGGACAGGACGTATTCCTCGCCGCGCCCGTCATCCATTCGCTGCGGCTGCGGGAAGGGGACACCGTCGTCTGCACCGCCAAATCGCGCAACAAGAACGATTCGCCCGCCATGGAGTCGCTCATCAGTGTGAACGGGCTCCCCGTCGGGCGGTACGAACAGCGGCTGCTCTTCGACAATCTCACCGCCGACTACGCGCGGGAACAGATCAAGCTCTCGGAGGGGGAAAACGACCTCGCCCTTCGCCTTCTCGACCTCTTCATCCCCATCGGAAAGGGGCAGAGGGGGCTCATCATCGCGCCGCCCAAGGCGGGCAAGACAACGCTCCTCAAGAGCATCGCCCGCTCCATTCAAAAGCGGAAGGAGATCACCCTCATCGTGCTCCTCATCGACGAGCGGCCGGAGGAAGTCACCGACTTCCGCATGAGCGTTCCCGGGGCGGAGGTCGTGTATTCCACCTTCGACGAGGCGGGCGACCACCATATCCGCGCCGCTTCGCTCACCGTCGCGCACGCCAAGCGGCTCGCCGAGCAGGGGAAGGACGTCGTCATCCTCCTCGATTCGCTCACCAAGCTCACCCGCGCCTACAACTACGTCACCGAGAGCACGGGAAAGACGCTCTCGGGCGGCTTGGACGCGGGCGCTTTGGGCGAGCCCAAACGCTTCTTCGGCGCGGCGCGCGCCACGCGGGAGGCGGGAAGCATCACCATCCTTGCGACGGCGCTCGTCGAGACGGGCAGCCGCATGGACGACGTCATCTACGAAGAATTCAAGGGTACTGGCAATGCGGATATCTTCCTCTCGCGCGAGCTCGCCGAACGCAGGATCTTCCCCGCCATCGACATCCGCCGCTCGGGGACGCGAAAGGAGGAGCTGCTCCTTCCCAAGGAGACGCTCGCCGCCGTGTATAAAATGCGCGAGAGAGGGCTCGCCGACAACGCCGCGGGGCTCATCGAGATGATGCGCCGCACCTCGGACAACGCGGACTTTGTTTCCCGCTTGCCCGAATGGCTCAAGGTATTCAAAAGCTGATGGAACATTTGGTCATAGGGATCGATTTGGGCGGCATGTCCGCCCGCGCCGCCGTTTTGAAGGGGGAAGAGCTTCTCGGCTGCTGCTCGAGAAAAACTTCGGCGGCCTCTTCCCCGCGCGAGACGGCAAAAACGCTCGCCGCACTCTCCAAGGAGGTGTGCGAGAGGGCGAACGTGCCCTTTTCCGCCGTGGAAGCGGTCGGCATCGGCTCCCCGGGGGTCATCGAGGGGGAGACGGGCACCGTCGTCCTCTGGTCCAATTTCGGCTGGCACGAAGTGCCGCTGGCTTCTCTTTTCGAGGAGGAATGCGGGAAGCGCGCCTTCGTCACCAACGACGCCAACGCCGCCGCCCTCGGGGAGGCGAAATTCGGCGCGGGGAAGAAGTATTCGGATAGTATTCTCATCACCCTCGGCACCGGCGTGGGGGGCGGGATCGTCCTCGGCGGGAAGCTCTTCGAGGGCTATAGGAGCGCGGGCGCGGAGATCGGGCACATGGTCATCCGCCAAAACGGAGAGCTTTGCACCTGCGGGAGAAGGGGCTGTTTCGAGCGGTACGCTTCGGCGAGCGCCATCATAAAAAACACCCGCCTTGCCGCGGCGGCACACCCCGATTCGCTCTTGAACGAGACCCCCGCGGATAAGATCAACGGAAAGACGGCGTTTGACGCCGCAAGGGCGGGCGACGCGGCGGCAAAGGAAGTCGTCGCGGAGTACGTCGCCGCGCTCGGGGAAGGCATCGCCAACCTCGCCGCCATTCTCCGTCCGCAGGCGGTGCTGCTCGGCGGGGGCATTTCGAGGGAGGGGGAATTTCTCCTCGCACCCCTTCGGGAGTACGTCTATCCCCGCCTTTACGTCTCCGAGCGGCGCATTCCGTTCGAGATCGTCTGCGCCAAGCTGTACGGAGACGCGGGGCTTTACGGCGCCGCGGCGTATGCGCTCTCCCGTCTTTGAGCGCGATAATTCGCATTTCGGGCAGTTTTCGCGTAAAATGTGTCAAGAAGAAACATTTTTCGCCAAAAAGAAATTTCATCGTACTTTTACGGAATTTCCCGCGCGCATGTGCTATAATACAGGTACGCATCATTGAAAGTGGAAGCATCGCCATGAAAACATTATTTGTGACCGATTTGGACGGAACGTTGCTTACCAAGGACGAGATCGTCTCTGCCTACAGCCGCGAGAGGCTCAACCGCCTCATCGGGGCGGGAATGCTGTTTACCTTCGCCACGGCGCGCTCGGCGCTCTCCGCCTACCGCGCGGTCGAGGGAGTGAACATCAACGGGCCCGTCATTCTCTACAACGGCGGGCTCATCTACAACTACACCACGCACGAAACGCTCCGCTCCATCCTCTTCGGAGAGGAGGAGAAGTGGCACGTCTATTCGGTGCTGCGCGAGCACGGCATCTTGCCGCTCGTATTCGGCGCGCGGGTGAAGGAGAAGGAGCGCGTCGCCTACCTTGCGGGAAGGGAGAGCTTCGGCATTCGGCGGTACCTCGTGCGCCGCGCGGGGGACGCACGGCTGGAGGCAGTGCAGTCGGAAGAGGAGCTCCTCGCGGGGTACATTTTCTATTTCAAGTGCATCGGCCCGCGCGAACAGCTCGAGCAGGCGTGGAACATTTTGAAGTACGATCCGCGCTATATTTGCATCTTCCATCAGGAGAAGTACCAAAACGACTTTTGGATGGAGATCTCCCCGCGCGAGGCGACCAAGGCGAACGCCGTCCGCGCCCTCCGCGAGCGCATGGGGGTGGAGAAGGTCGTCTGCTTCGGCGATACCTCCAACGACTCGGATATGTTCGACGTATGCGAGGAAAAGTACGCCGTGATGAATGCGGACGCGTGGCTCAAAGAAAAGGCGACGGGCGTCATCGGGTATTGCGAGGAGGACGGCGTCGCGAAATGGCTCGAGGCGCACGCGGGGGTGTAGACTTTCCCCCAAGTCCTTTTCAGAAAAAGAGATACACGCCGCGATAGGCGAGGAAAAAACAGTATAGATTGATCACGGCAAGCAGGGGCATCGCGATCATAAACAGCAGGTTGCCGAGGCGGTAGCGCAGCAGGAACATGGAGACATACACGGCGAGCGCGCCCCCGAGAATGGCTGCGAGAATGAGCTTTCCATCGCCCCTGCTTTCGCGTTCTCCCGCCTCGAAGCTCTCCTTCTGCACCTTGAGGAGGCGGAAGGCATAGAAGTTGACGGCGAGAATGTAGACGGTGAGGCATACATACAGTAGGGTCATGCCCCAAGTATGTGCAATTTGAGAAAAGCAACCGCATGGGCGGGGAGGTGGATATGCAATCTCTGCGTGAGCTGTATAAAATCGGAAAGGGACCTTCGAGCTCGCATACCATGGGGCCCGAGCGCGCCGCGCGCGACTTCTTGCGGCGGTTCCCCGAGGCGGACCGCTACCGCGCCACGCTCTATGGGTCGCTTGCGCTCACGGGGAAGGGGCACTTGACGGACGAAGCCATCCTCGGCGTGTTCCGCGCGGCGGGGAAGGAGATCGAGGTCGTGTTCGACCTCGGCGTGCACGATCTTCCGCATCCCAACACCATGGAGCTTTGCGCCATTGAGGGGGAGAATGTAACGCGGCTCACCTATCTTTCGGTGGGCGGCGGCACCATCCGCGTGGGGGGAGAGCCTCCCGCCGTGCAGGAGGAGGTGTACCCCTTCGAAAACTTTGCCGCCATCGTGCGCTACAGCAGGGAGAAGGGCATTCCGCTTTCCAAGGTCGTGCTCGATTTCGAGCCCGATATCGAGCCGTTCCTTTGCGAGGTGTGGAACACCATGCGCTCTACCATCCGCCGCGGGCTTTCCGTCTCGGGCAAGCTCCCGGGGGCGCTCGGCGTGGAGCGGAAGGCGAAGATCCTCTTTGAGACCAAGGACGAGGAAGAAGGGCCCGAACAGCGCGAAAAGAGGCATTTGTGCTCGTTTGCGTTTGCGACGAGTGAGGAGAACGCCGCGGGCGGAACGGTCGTCACGGCGCCCACTTGCGGCGCGAGCGGGGTGCTTCCCGCCGTTTTATACTACCTTTCCTCGCGGGAGGGATTTTCGGAGAAGCGCATTCTCTCCGCCCTCGCCGTCGCGGGGCTCATCGGCATCACGGTGAAGCAGAACGCCTCGGTGAGCGGGGCGGAAGCGGGATGTCAGGCGGAGATCGGCACGGCGACTTCCATGGCTGCCGCCGCCGTGTGCACTCTCTTCGGCTCGGACGCCGACGAGACGGAGTACGCCGCCGAGATCGCGCTCGAACACCAGCTCGGGCTCACTTGCGACCCCATCATGGGCTATGTCCAGATCCCCTGCATCGAGCGGAACGCCGTCGCCGCCATGCGCGCCTTGGAGAGCGCCGAGCTCGCCCGCGTGCTCTCGGGAACGCGCAAGATCTCCTTCGACCTCATCGTGCAGACCATGTACGAAACGGGCAAGGATATTTCGGCAAGATACCGCGAGACGAGCGAGGGAGGGCTCGCCGCGACCTATAAAGTGAGCTGAAAAATTGTGAGAGAATCGATCGCCGTTTTTGGCAAAAAGGAGAGAATATGGAAAAACCGAAAGTGTTGCTTTTCAACGGAAGTCCGCATGCGGAGGGCTGTACTTTTACGGCGCTCTCGGAGATCTCGTCCGTCCTGAACGCGGAGGGCATTTCCACGGAAATTTTGCAGATCGGCATCCGCCCCGTACAGGACTGCATCGCCTGCCACGGCTGCGCGAGGACGGGCATGTGCGTGTTCACGGACGACGTCGTGAACGGCTGGATCGAGAAGGCAAAGGGGGCAGATGGCTTCGTGTTCGGCACGCCCGTCTACTACGCCCACCCCTCGGGGAGGATCCTTTCCGCCATGGACCGCATGTTCTACGCGGGAGGGGTAAATTTCCGCCACAAGCCCGCCGCCGTCGTCGCCTCGGCGAGAAGGGCGGGGACGACCGCCTCTCTCGATGCCCTCATGAAGCATCTCACCATCTCCGAAATGCCCTACGTCTCCTCGTCCTATTGGAATATGGTGCACGGGAGCGCGCCCGAGGAGGTACGAGAGGACCTCGAGGGCATGCAGACCATGCGCAATATCGGCAGGAACATGGCGTGGCTCATCAAGTGCATCCGCCTCGGCATAGAGGAGGGGATCGACCCTCCCGCCACCGAGCACGGCACATACACCAACTTCATCCGATAAACAAAAGAAACGGCTTCCCGTTTCCGAAAAATTTTTATAAGCGAAGCGCCCCGCTTTTGCGGGGCGCTCAAACGTTATTCTTCTTTTTCGCGCTTGCAATAGGGGGCGAGCGCCTGTGCGAGCTGGTCGGGGCACGAGGTGTTCTGTTTGCAGCGGATCCCCCGAAGGAGGGGGACGATCTCGTCGGGCGTCTTTCCCTCGACGAGACGGGAGATGCCCTGCAGGTTTCCGCTGCATCCCCCGATGAATTTTACGTTGTGGATCTTGTTCTTCTCGTCCAAATCGAAGATGATCTCCTTGGAGCAAGTCCCTTTGGTGGAATACGTTATCATGTTTACCTCTCAATCGACAAGGGTCTCGTAGACTGCGGAATACAGCTCTTGCGCCTTGTCCTCCCATTTTTTATAGATATTGCTTGCCGTCTTTTTGTCGGGCACGACGAACTTCAATTCGATCATCGGCTGTACGGTGCCGAGGATCTTGAGGTACACCGTATATGTCCCGTCTTTGTTCTGGAAATAATCGGCGCGGCAGTCCTGCCGGGTGCGCAGGCGGGCGCTGTTGTTCTTGATGAAGCGGGAGATCTCCTCGCGGCGGCTGCGGGGGATACTGATATAGAAATTTGCGAGCGATTCCCTTCCCTCGGGCGTGATGGTGTAGAGGGGCTCGTCCCGCCCCGGGACGCGGCAAATGAACCCGTCGGAGGTGAGCCTGCGCAGGAGGACGACGCAATCCATGTAATTGATCCAGTCGTTCGACGAGGTGCACATATCGAGCACCGTCCGCTCGGAGAGGGCGGTTTCCATCTTATCGAATACGAAGAGGAGTATGAGCTTGTTGACCGAAGTCTCGCCTTTGACCTGCATGATTTTTTCCGACGTATCTTTGAGACACAAATAAGCCGCTTATGAAAGCGGCTCCCTTGTGCGTGTCCGAATGGAAAGCTGTGCGCGCTTTACGCGAACTTCTCGAGCTTCTTCAAAAGCTCCGCGCAGTTGTCGCAATAGATCTCCACGGTGAGGGGCTGCGAAAGATCGAGGCTGAAGATGCCCAAAATGGACTTCGCATCGACGACGTATTTGCCGCTCTTGAGAAGGATCTCGCAATCATACGCCTGCGTAACGTTGACGAATTCCTTGACCTTCTGCGCTTCCTGAAGGGAAATGACGACTGATTTCATTGTGTTGTCCTCCATATCCTCAATGAATTTTCTTCATTATACATAAATCCGAGAACAAAATCAAGATATTTCCGAAAAATTCTTTAATAATTTTTTCTTTTGTGCTATAATGGGGGAGAAAAACAAAGGAGGGCGCAAAAAAGCGCCCCACGGAGATACCTATGGAAGATCGATTCGAGAACATCCGCGCCTTTCTTGCCGCCTGCGACGAGCTCATCTCGGGCTCCTTCGTGTTTGCCGAGAAGAAGATCCCGGAAGTCCTTCGCGCCGTCGCGCGGAGCAAGGACCTATGCGAGCTTTTCTCCGCCGTCACGAGCTCCTTCGACTACCCCGCGGCAAAGCGCTACTATTTGCGCACAGACGAGAGCGGCAGGGGGAAGGCGTACCTTCCCGCCGAGCGCACGGAGGTGCTCGCGTTCGTCTTTTGCATCCTCGTCGAGATCGACGAGGGCAAGCTCCGCCTCAACGAGTTTCTGCTTCGCTACTTCTATGTAGACGGCAGCTACACCGCGAGCTACTCCCTCTTTGCGGAGCGGCTGCTTCGTCCCTTCCGCGAGATCGTCTTTGAATGCTTCCCCGCCTCGGGGAAGAGGGGGCAGATCGCACGGGCGCAGGAACAGAGGGACGAGCGCATCGCGACCCTTGCGGGGCTCATCGCCGAGGAGCGCGCCCGCATCGCGCAGGCGGGCTTTGCGGACGCCGACAAGGAGGCGGGGGATCTCATTCTCTCCGCGGCGTATTCGGCGGCGGCGCGGAAGGACGTTCCCTCCATCGAGGCGCTCTTCACGGGCTACGCGTACTTTTTGCACGTCGTCGGCGGCGACTGCGAGCGCTCCAACAACATGTTCGCCTTCTTGGAGAAACTATGAGCCATTTCGAAAAGACCGTAAGAAGGAATACCGTCTACGAGGGGAAGATCTTCAACGTGCGTCGGGACGACGCCCTTCTCGAGGGCGGGAAGCCCTGCATCCGCGAGATCGTCGAGCACCCGGGCGGCGCCGCCGTTCTCTGCGTGCGGGAGGGGAAAGTCGCCTTCGTGCGGCAATTCCGCTACGCCTACGGGGAGGAGCTGCTCGAAATTCCCGCGGGCAAGCTCGAGAGGGGGGAGGACCCCGCCGCGGCAGCTCTCCGCGAGCTTGGCGAAGAGACGGGGCTCATCGCGGAGAAGGTCAGCTTAAAGCTCGTTCTCTATCCCACCCCCGGCTACACCAACGAGAAAATTTACATCTACGAGGCGGAAAACGTGCGGGAGGGGGAAGTCCACCCCGACGAGGACGAATTTCTCGACCTTGTGTTCCTTCCCCTGAAAGAGGCGTATTCCCTGCTCGACGAGGGGAAACTTCACGACGGAAAGACGGTCGCCGCCCTATGGCTCTACCGAAGCGCCCACCCCGAGACCGCGTAAAAATTGCCCAAAGGCATGAGAAAAGCCCCGCCGCAGAGCGGGGCTTTCTGCAGGCGCTTAAGGCTCAACCGTTGCAGCCGCAGCCGCCGTTTCTCGAGAAAATTTCGCCGAGCGTGCCGTTCTTGTACATGCAGTACGCGAGGGCGGTAAGGATGGGAAGGCCGCAGCCCGAGAGCGCGCGGGAATTGAGAATGCTCCCGCCGTTCCCGAGGATAAGCGCGATGATAAGGATCCAAAGGCAGTTGTTGCCGTTTTGACAGCAATTCATAGATTTCCTCCTCAGCCGCCGCGGAGTATGTAAATTTGTGTTCCCGCGACGTTTCTACTCCATTTTATGGGCGGTTTACGGAAAATGTTCCGTCAAAAGTCCGTCCATTTAGTTGCCATCTCAAATCGAATTTGATATAATAGGAAACGGGCTGTCGCGGAAACGGTACCTTTGGGCCGTATTCCCCGTGCGATCGCCCGAGACAAAATTTTCACGGATACTTCGGAATACGCGAAGATCCGATGGAGGAACGGAATATGTTAAGTAGTGGCATCAAAGGGTTCTTCACGGCGAGGAACATTTCCTACCTTGCCGTGCTCCTTGCGCTCGTCGTCGTTTTGCAGCTGTTTGCAAGCGCCATCCCCATGTTCGGGGTCACGTTGAATTTCAGCCTCATCCCCATCATCTTGGGCGGAATGTTCTTCGGGGTGCTCGGCGGCGGCATCATGGGCTTTGCCTCGGGGCTCGTCACCTTCATCACGACGGCGCTCATGGGCATGGAGCCCTCGACGGCATTCCTCTTCAACGCCAACCCCGCCGTCCTCACCCTCATCTGCATCGGGAAAACGACGGTCGCGGGCGCTATCGCCGGGCTTTTGTATCAAATCATCGCGAGGAAGAACAGCTACGTCGCGGCATACACCTCCTCGTTCGTCGTTCCCATTCTCAACACAGGCATCTACATGCTCGGCATGGTGCTCATGAAGGGGGATGTGGCGCAATTTCTCGGCACGGAGGCGACGGCGAACGTCGTATTCACGGCAGTGCTGAGTCTCATTTGGCTGAATTCCGTCTTGGAGATCGCGACGAGCGTCTTGCTCGCGCCCGTGGTGCACCGCATCGTGCTCATCGTCGAAACGCAGGTCGGAAAGCGCACGCACAAAAAACCCGCGGCGGACCCCGCACAGCCTTCCCTCGAGAAGTAACTATGATCCTTTGCATCGATATCGGGAATTCCAACATAAAATATGCCGTGTTCGAAGGGGACGAGCTCAAGGTCTCCTTCCGCATCGCGACCGACCTTAAAAAGACGTCGGATGAATACGGCGCCCAGCTCGTCTCCATGCTCGCCTTCCGCGGCATCACGGCGGGGGAGATCGAGGGGGGCATCGTCTCCTCGGTCGTTCCGTCGCTCGACTACACCATCGAGCACATGCTCTTCGTGTACCTTTCGGTGAAACCGCTTCAAATTGCTCCCGGGCTCAAGACGGGGTTGAAAATGCGCGCGGAGAATCCGAGGGAGGTCGGCGCAGACCGCGTGGTAAACAACGTCTCCGCCCTCAAAAAGTACGGCGCGGAGCGGACGATGATCATCGTCGACTTCGGCACCGCGACCACCTTCAACGTGCTAAAGGGCGGGGAATTCATCGGCGGCGTCATCGCCCCGGGCATCAAGGGCTCGCTCGATAGCTTGGTTTCGGGCACGGCGAAGCTGCCGCGCGTGGAGATCGAAGCGCCGCCGAGCGTCATCGCGACCAATACCGTCACCAACATGCAGGCGGGCATCGTGTTCGGCTTTGCGGGGCTGGTGGAATACATCGTAAAGAAAATCAAAAAAGAGCTGAAGGAGGAGCGCGTTCTCACGATCGCCACGGGGGGATTTTCCGAGGTGATGGCGAAGGAGACCGCCTGCATCGATGTCATCGACAAGATGCTCACTCTCGATGGCTTGAAATATTTGTACGATATGAATCGTACAGGGGGGCAGAAATGAGGAAGGTCGGTATTGCAATTCTCGGCTTGGGCGTCGTCGGCGGGGGGACGTATAAGATCCTCGCAGAGCACAGAGAGCTCTACAAGGCGACCCAAAACGTGGACCTTGCCGTCGAGAGCGTGCTCGAATGCAACGCGGCGCGCATCGAGGAGCTGAAGGTCCCCAAGGAGATGGTCGCGGCAAACATTGCCGAGATCGTTGCCAACCCCGATGTGAGCATCGTCGTCGAGACCATCGGCGGGGTGAAGGCAGCAAAGGAGTATGTGCTCGCGGCTCTGAATGCGGGCAAGACGGTCGTCACCTCCAACAAGGAGCTCGTCTCCAAGTACGCGGACGAGCTCGAGCGCACCGCCAAGCGGCAGAATGCGGGCTTCCTCTTCGAAGCGTGCTGCGGCGGCGGCATTCCCATCGTGCGGACGCTGTTGGACGGGGTGCAGGCGAATGAAATTCGCTCTCTCGTCGGCATAGTGAACGGCACAACAAACTATATCCTCACCCGCATGAACGAGGGCAAGAGCTACGAGGAGGCGCTTTGCGAGGCGCAAGAGCAGGGCTTCGCCGAGGCGGACCCCACGGCGGACGTCGACGGTTCGGACGCTGCCTTCAAGCTCTCCATTCTCTCGACCGTCGCCTTCCACAAGAGCGTTCCCATCGAGAAAATTCACCGCGAAGGCATTCTCTCCCTCACCAAGGAGGACTTCTCGGACGCGTCCTCTCTCGGCTATTGCATAAAGCTGCTCGCCGTCGGGAAGAACACCGAGGCGGGCATCGAGGCGCATGTGTATCCTGCCCTCGTCAAGAGATCCCACCCGCTCGCGAGCGTGAACGGCAGCTACAACGCCGTGCTCGTCACGGGGGACAGCGTGGGGGACGTCATGCTCTACGGCAAGGGCGCGGGGAGCCTGCCCACGGCAAGCTCGGTGGTGAGCGACGTCATCTACGCCGCCACGCACACGCTTTTGCGGTACCCGCTCTGCAAGAAGGCGGAAAAGGAGCGCTTCCTTTGCGACGGTTCGAGCGCATACTTTTTGCGGCTCATCGCCTCCGACCGCCCGGGCGTGCTCGCCAAAATTTCCTCCATCTTCGGGAAGGACGGCATCTCGCTCGCCGAGATCCTCCAGCGCGGCACGGTGGATGGGAAGGCGGTCGGGCTCGTCGTCACGCACGAGACGCACGAGAACGCCGTAAAGAGCGCCGTGGAGCGCATTCAGGCGACGGGCATCGCCACGGTCGAGTCCGTGTTGCGCATTCTCGCATAAAGAGATCGGAAACGGGGCGCGCCATGCGCCCCTTCTTTTTTGGAAGCCGTATGAAGCAAATTGCGATTTTGGTCAATCCCTACCTGACCCGCGCGGAGGAGCTCTACCAGCCCCAACGCATCGGGGAGGAGCTCGAGGCGCTGGGGGCAAAGGCGAGCATTCTCAAAAACGCCTTCTCGGTGCACGCCGAGCGGGAACGCTTTGCCGAGGAGCTCTCGCGCCGCTTCGACGCCGCCGTCTACCTCGACAAGGACCGCTACGCGCCCCGCGTGCTCGAAGCGCACGGCATGCGCCTTTTTGACCGCGCCGAAGCCATTGAGCTGTGCGACGACAAGGCGCTCACACATATCGCCCTCGAGGGGCTTCCCATGCCCCGCACCTATTTTGCCCCGCTCTGCTATAAGGGGGACGCCGTTCCCGCGCTCGGCGAGGTGGGGGAGAAGCTCGGCTTTCCCCTCGTCGTGAAGGAGTGCTTCGGCTCCTTCGGCGAGCAGGTCTATTTGGCGAAGGACGGGGAGGAGCTTAAAGCTCTTTCGGAGAGGTTGAAGCTCCGCCCGCACCTCTATCAAGAATTCATCGCGGAGAGCGCGGGAAGGGACGTGCGGCTCATCTGCATCGGCGGGGAAGCCGTCGCCTGCATGGAGCGGCGCGCGGAGGGAGACTTCCGCTCCAATCTCGCCCGCGGCGGCAAGGGGACGCCCTTTTCTCCCACCGAAGAAATGCGCCGCCTCGCGCGGGAAGTGTGCTCCCGCCTCCGCCTCGACTTTTGCGGCATCGACTTCCTCCTTTCGAAGGAAGGCCCGCTCATCTGCGAGGTCAATTCCAACGCCTTCTTCGGCGGCATCGAGCGGGAGACGGGCGTAAACGTCGCGGGAAGGTACGCGCGGCACATTCTTTCCTCCATAGAATAAAACAAGGTCGGGAGCCCGCGGGCTCCCGACCGTTTGCTTATCTCAAATTTTTCACTTTGCGGGGCGGAGGAGAATGTAGTACACGATGCCGAAGAGCAGCTCTGCCACGAAGAATACGGCGGGAATGATGACGTAAGTGGAAAGCTCGCTTATGTTCGCAAAGTCGATGCGCACGGAAAGGGCGACGATGAGCGTGACGATGACGAGCAGCACATAGACCACGATGGCATTGATGAGCGCGGGTCCCGAGTGCCGCAGCGTGCGTTCCCCGAAGTGGTTGGCGTAGGCGAGCCCCGTCACGAGCAGGAGCGCAAGCCCCGCTCCCCAAATAAAGTAGGGGAAGAAGAGGGGAAGGGCGAGCTTGTTTTTGAGCGCCATCACGACGGCGCCGAGGGCGATGCAGTAGAAGAACGCCACGATCGCGCTCAAGAAGAGCGCCTTTCCCTTGTGGACGATGTTGCGGTCGGGCTCGGCGTCCTTCGGGGCTGCCGTTCCGCCCGAAGTCACGAGGCGGATGTGGTCCTGCGCGGCGCGGGTTTCGAGGTCGTTGAAGTCGATGCCGTCGATGGAGCGCGCACGAGGGGCGCTCTCCCGCGCGGGATTTGCGGCGCCCGCATAGATCTGATGGACGACGGGCTTATAGTCGGTGGGCTCATGCACGGGCTCCTCGCGGGGCGCGGGGCGGGCGGAAGGGGGAGTCGTCTCCACGGCGGCTGCGTACCCAAACCCGCTCTCGTTTTGCGCTTCGGCAAGGGGGGGCGCCGTGACGAGGCTCAGATAATTTTGACGGATGAGCTCCTGCTGGCGAAGGCGGAATTGCTCTTCGAGTTGGCTGCGAAGGGCGGCTTCCCGCTCCTGCATTTCCCTTTGATGGCGGTTTTCCGCCTCGAGAAGGGCGCTCTGCGCTCTCGCGCGCTCCTTTCCGAGCTCGGCGGCGTGGTCGGCGCGCTCCTGCTCGATGCAGCTGTCCCGCTCGGCAAGCGCCTTTTGGAGGGAATTGCGCGCGGCGGTCTCTTCCTCCTGTGCGGCGCGGATGTCGTCGATGTGCTTGCGCTCTTCCTCGATGACGCGGTCGCGATAGGCGAGCTCGTTCTGTGCCTCTTGCAGCTTGGAGCGAAGCTCTTCGTCCACCGCCTCCTTTTGGGCGAGAAGGGCGTTTTGGTGCGCCTCGCTCTGGGCGCGGAACGCCTCTTCATACGCCTCGCGCTCCGCCTTCGCCTCGGCGGCGCGAAGCTCCTTTTCGTCGTCGAAGCGGGCGCGGTCCGCCTCGAGCTCGGAGCTCTTGCGGCTGTATTCCTCTTCGAGCTCGCTGTTGCGCTGCGTGTAGAGAGCCTCGAGCTCGGAGCTCTTCTGCTCGAAGGAGGAGTTGAGCGCCTCCGTCTTTTCGCTGTACTGCGCCTCGAGTTCGGAGACCCTGCGGTCGTAATCGGCTTGCAGATCGCCCGTCTTTTTCTCGAATTCCTCGGCGAGCGCGGCGTTCTTCTGCTCGAATTCGGCATTCAGCTTCTCGCGCTCGGCGGTGTCGTCGTAGATGGGGGTGAAGGGCTCTTCGCTCTCTTCCTCGTCCTCACGCCCGGGAACGCGGCTTGTCGATCTCTTCAAAACGCGCATGTCCACGGCGGTGGGGGCGGGGTTGGAGAAGTCGAAATCGCGGTCGGAGATGAGACTGTCGATGATGGTGCGCGAATACTCCCATTCGGCTTGGTTTTGCTCGGAGATGGCTTTGCCTTCGTCGGTCAGGGAGAAGTACTTGCGCCTCCCGCCGCTCACCGAGCCTCCCCAATAGGAGGTGATGTACCCGTCCTTTTCGAGGCGCTTTAACGCGCTGTAAAGAGAGGGTTGCTTGAGCGAATATTGCCCCTTGCTCTTGCGTTCGATCTCGCTGATGATCTCGTACCCGTATTTGTCCCCGTCGTAGAGGGCGCGGAGAATGATGGTATTGATGTGCCCGCGGATGAGGTCGGAGCTGATCGATTTTTCCTTGTCCTCTTCTTCGCCTTCGGAGGCTTCGAGCGGCAAGCTCTCTTCTTCCATTGTGCTTCCTCCTTGTATTTTTTGAGACCCTTTGGGAAATTTTTCCGTTTGGTAAATATATTGTAACACGATTTTTGTTTTTTGTCAATAGGCAGAGTACTATGTCAGACATAAATTTCAAAAATTTTTTGATTTTTTTCATAAAATACCTGTGCGTGACATAAGAAAACGGGATGGGAGTACTACAGGGCGCATGTTTCATCGTGGGGGGAGCCATCGGCGCGGGATTCGTCTCGGGAGCCGAGCTGCTCCGCTTTTTCCCACACACGGGCTTCCTTTTGCCCGCCCTTTTTTCCGCGTTTTTGTTTTGCGGGCTGTGCTGTTTGTACCTCAAAATGGGGAAGAAGTACGGCGGCTACGCGGGGGCTATCAAGCACTTTTTCGGAAGGCTTTCGCTTGCCGCGGAGCTGCTCCTTGCGGGCGCGGCGTTCGTCACGGGGGCGGGGATGCTCGCGGGGCTGGATGCGCTTGTTCCCGCGCTCTCCGTGTTCGGGCTCGCCGTCGCCACCCTCTTTTTGGAGAAGGGGATGGGCGGGGTCGCCGCGCTCAACACCGTGCTCGTGCCCGCGCTGCTCTTTTTCGTGCTTTCGGGCGTGCTTCGGGCGGAGCCTTCCGCCCTTTTTCCCATTTCGGGAAGGGGGACGGTGCTCGGGATGCTCTATGCGGGGCTCAATTCCTTTTTGCTCGCGCCCGTGCTCTTGGACGCTGGAACGACGATGAAGCGCCCGCTGTGTTCCTCCCTCCTTGCCTCTTTGTTCGTGCTCGCGGCGTCTCTTTGCATCCTTGCCGTCCTTGCGGGAGCGGAGGGGGCGGAGATGGCGGAGCTTCCCTTCGTCGCGGCGATGGGGGGAAGGGTGTTCCCCGTCGCCGTAGCGCTCGCCGTCGAAACTTCGCTCGTCTCCGCCCTGTATCCCGTCTATTCCCGCCTCGGCGCGCTTTCGGGAAAACGAAAAATTGCCGCAAGGGGAAGTATTCTCCTTGCGGCGTTTGCGCTCTCCCGCGTGGGGCTTTCGGGCATCGTTTCCTACCTCTACCCCGCCATCGGGGCGGTGGGGCTTGCCGTTTCAATTTTCCTCGTTCTTCACGAGTATTTTTTCGAGAAGCACCACGGCAAAGTACATTCCCGCCGCGAGCAGGCAGAGAAGGAATGTCGCCGTCATCACGAGGTCGAGCTTAAACACCTGCCCGCCGTACACGATGAGGTATCCGATGCCCGCGCGGGACACGATGTATTCGCCCATGATGGAGCCGATCCACGCCATGCCGACGTTCACCTTCAGCATGGAGATGAAGGAGGCGAGCGAGGAGGGCACGACGAGCTTTTGCAGAATTTGCAGCTTGCTCGCGCCCATCGAGCGGAGGAGCAGCAGTTTGTTTTTATCTGTTGAGAGGAAGGCGGTGAGCATGTGCATGGTCGCGACGATGACGCCGACGAGCACCGTCATGAACACGATGGCCTCCGCACCCGTGCCGAACCAAATGATGATGAGCGGTCCGAGCGCGATCTTGGGAAGGGCGTTCAGCACCACGATGTACGGCTCGAGCACCCGCTTTAAGGTCTCGCTCCACCAAAGGAGAAGGGCGACGGCGCACCCGACCACCGTGGAGATGGCAAAGCCGATGAGGGTTTCCAGCAGCGTGACGCCGATATGGTAGAAGAGGGAGCCGTCTGCATAGAGCGAGGCGAGCGTCTTTGCGATGCGGGAGGGGGAGCTCATCAAGAAGGGGTCTGCCCAGCCGAGCGCCGTCACGAGCTCCCATACGCCGAGAAACAGCGCAAGCAGCCCGATGCGGAGCGCCCAAACGAGGGCGAGTTTTCTTCTTCTCTTCCGTAAAAAGCGCGCGTGCTCGGCGGAATAGCTGTGTTTCATGCGTTCAGCTCCCTCCAAAGCAATTCGAACCAGCCCGAAAATTGGGGCATCTCGCGCCGCTTCAAGGGGCTTACGACGTCGCCGAAGTCGAGCGTGTGCGAATAGGCGACTTTCGCCGGGCGCGCCGTGAGGACGAGCACGCGGTCGGCGAGGGAGATGGCCTCGGAAATATCGTGCGTGATGAGGAGCGCCGTCTTGTGCTCCCCGCGGAGGATCTTGGAGACGTCCTCGCAGACATTCAGCCGCGTCTGGTAGTCGAGGGCGGAGAAGGGCTCGTCGAGAAGGAGGATGTCGGGGTCGGCGGCGAGGGTGCGGATGAGCGCCGCGCGCTGCCGCATGCCGCCCGAGAGCTCGGCGGGGTAGCTCTGCAAAAAGTCTCCGAGCCCGTATTTTTTGGCGAGCTCGACGGCGCCCGATCTTGCGTTTTTTTCCTTCTCACGGCGGATCTCAAGGGGAAGAAAGATGTTCTTCTCGATGGTGCGCCACGGGAAGAGCTCGTCTTTTTGCAGCATGTAGCCGCACCGCCCCGCCCGCGTCACTTCCCCCGAAGAGGGGGCGAGCAGCCCCGCCGCAAGGGACAAAAGGGTGGTTTTCCCGCAGCCCGAGGGGCCGATGACGGCGAGAAATTCTCCCTCTCCCACTTCGAAGGAGAGTCCCTCCGCCGCCGTCGTCTCCCCGCGCGTAGTGTGATAGGTGAGCGTGACGTCTGTAAAGCACAGTACGTTTTTCATAGGCGTTTCCTCTGTGGTCGGTCGCGGCTATTTTTTGAGCTCCGCGTACACCTCGTTTACGATGCTGTTGTCGACGAAAAAGTCAAAGTCCACGCGGGAGGGAAGCTCGCCCGCCGCGTCCATAATGTCCTGCAGCCGCGTGAAGCTCGCCTTGGTCATCGCCATGTCGGTGACCCATGCGTCGACGTTTTGATAGCTTTGGATGCTCGTGGAGAGCGCCTCGAGCGAATTGGGGGGGAATTGTCCCGTGAGATACTTCGCGATCTCGTCCGTCTTATGTGTTTGGGCGTACTCGACCGCCTTCAAGGTGGCGCGGAGGAACCCCTTCACCGTCTCCTTGTGCCCGTCGATCCAAGAGCGCTTGGCGATGAAGCTCGTGTAGGGGACCTCTCCGCCCGCCTCGCCGACCGCGGCGACGATATAGCCCTTTCCCGCCGCCTGATACTCGGAGGCGGTGGGCTCGAACATGGTGCAATAGTCCGCCGTGCCCTCCTCGAAGGCAGCCGTCATGAGGTTGAATTCCACGTCGAAGTTGAGCTTGTAGTTTTCGACATGATTTTCTTTGAGAATGTATTCGAAGGTCATCGCGGGAACGCCGCCCCTTCTTCCCGCAAGGATCTCTTTGCCCGCAAGGTCGGTCCATCGGAAGTCGGGCGCGGGGTCTCTTCCGACGAGGAAGGACCCGTCCCGCTTGGTGAGCTGCCCGAACACGACGGGCACGTCCGTCGTCCCGCCCGAGGCGACATAGAAGGCGGCTTCGGGTCCGCAGAAGCCGATGTCGGCGCCGTTCGAGAGGACGGCGGTCATCACCTTATCCGCGCCGCCGCCGTTGGTCAGCTCGAGGCGGATGCCTTCCTCCTCGTAGTAGCCGAGGGAGTCGGCGAGGTACATGGGTGCGTAAAAGACGGAATGCGTCACTTCGTTCAGACGAACGGTGGTGAGCCCGTCGGTATCTCCGCCGCAAGCGGAGAGGGGAAGGAGGGCGAGAAGCGCCGCTCCGAGGATAGCAAAAGGTTTTTTCATGGCATACTCCGTAAAAATTTAAGGATATTACAGTCTATGCCCCGCGCTGTTTTGTTGACAATGAAACGTAAATGATTTATAATAGCTTCGTGTCCCCTTGGACACAAGGTCAAAACTATGAGAGAAATGCAGACGACTTACGATCCCAAGGCGTTCGAAGAACGCATCTACGCGCACTGGATGGAAGAAAACGCCTTCCGGGCGGAAAAGGACGACGCCAAGGTGCCCTTTACCGTCATGATGCCCCCGCCCAACATCACGGGGCAGCTCCACATGGGGCACGCGATGGACGAGACCATGCAGGACATCGTCGTGCGCTTCAAGCGCATGCAGGGCTATGCCGCCCTTTGGGTCCCGGGGACGGACCATGCGTCGCTCGCGACCGAGCATAAGATCGTCGAGAAATTGCACGAAGAGGGGACGACGAAGGAAGCCCTCGGCAGAGAGGAATTTTTGCGCCGCGCCCATGCGTGGAAGGAACAGTACGGCGGAAGGATCGTCGGGCAGCTCAAAAAGCTCGGCTGCTCGTGCGATTGGTC
>CANRHI010000032.1 GCA_947630365.1 uncultured Clostridia bacterium | reverse complement strand
CTTCTCGCGCAGAGACGCCGATGAAAAGCTCGTGGACTTTGTAGATTCCCACACCCCCGCCGCCAAGGCGAAGCGGGAAGCCGAAGCCAAACTGCGCAAGCAAGAGGATGAACAGAGAGCCGCAAAAGAAAGAGAGCGGGACGAAAATCAAAAACGCATCGAAGAACAACTCGCGGAACAGAGAAGAAGAGATAGGGAGCGGGAAGAAGAGGATGAAAGGCGATGGGCCGATATGGAGCGCAAATATCAAGAAGCGTCTCAAGGGGCCCGTTCCACGGTCGGCTCTCAACTTACGCGCGCATGGCAGGAAATGGACGTGCGGGATTTTAATGCGGCAGCAGGCTACTTTACTACCGTGCTTGAAGCTCAGCCCAAAAACCAAGATGCATGGCGTGGGCTATTCTTGGCAGAACTTCAAGTCCATTACGAGAAAGCCTTAATAGACAATATGACGCTGGAAAGGGCAAAGAAGGTTTTGCAAAGCAAAAGCCTAAAGAATTTTTTACGTTACAAAACCACGGATGAGTACGATGAGCTATATACGAAAATCATAAGTGAAGCAAAAGGGATTTTAAGTACGGAAATTCAAAAAAATGAGATCGAAATCTCTTCGCAGAAGGGTAGTTTGGATATGAAGAAGGGGAGTATAAAATGGATAAAGGTTTCGAGAATACTTTTCCCCGCCCTCATTTTTATCCCCGTGACGGTAATTCCAAGCATTGGCGGATTTCAAGTTTTTGGCTTTGTGGCCATCCTTCTGTGTGCGGCAATCGGTTTGGGAGTTGCGATTGCTTCCTATGTAAAATATTTTCGCGAGTATAAGGAGGACGAAGAAAACGAGCTAAAAAAAGAGGTTAAAGAAATGGAGGAAAAACTCGCCAAAATAGAGGGCGTGAGAAACGAAAACAATGCCATACAAGAAGGCGGAAAAGGTCTACTTCAACAAATAAAAAGAAAATAAGTCTTTTCGATGCCTGCGAAAGAGAGCCATGCTTTGCATGGCTCTCTTTCGTACCGATGGGGCTCTCCTATGGCTTGTCATTTCGAGCGGAGCGTAAGCGAAGTCGAGAAACCTCGAAATAAGGTAGAGATGCCTCGACATGGCTCGGCATGACATTATTAGAGCGCGGGGATAGGTTTCTAATTGGCGTGGGACGGTATGAGGGGAGCGGGTCACCGTGTCATTCCGAGGCGCGCCCACGCGTCATTCTGCCCCGTACCAACGCGTCATTCTGAGCCCCCTTGTGGGGCGAAGAATCCCGAGGATGAAAATTCGGACTTCGTACTTCGGGATGTTTCGGTCGCTATGCTCCCTCAACATGACGCGGTGGTCCCTACGGGTGCCCTTCAAGGGGTGGGCAAGTCTCGCTACGCTCGCCACCCGCCCCCATAAATAGGGGCAGGTCCATGTCTTGGCTCCCCCTCAAGGGGCGACGAGAGAGGGCTCACCCCAAGAGGATGCGGTCGGAGAGGACGCGCAAGGGGCAGCGGTAGAAGGCGGAGAGCCCCTTAATGAGCTCGTCGAGGTCGGCGCGGGCGATGGTCTCCACGGCGGAGTGCATGGCGAGCTGGGCAATTCCCAAGTCCACGGAGGGGATGCACGCCTGCGAGAGGGAGATCGCCCCGAGCGTTCCGCCGCTTCGCATATCCGAGCGGTTGTAAAAGCTCTGCCATTGCACGTTTTCCCGCGTGAAGAGCTCGCGCATCGCGGCAGAAGTGAGCGCTTCCGTCGTGTATGCGCCGCCCGCGTGGCTCTTGATGACGACGCCGCCTCCCATCACGGCGCGGTTGGTGGGGTCGCATTTCTCGGGGTGGCTCGGGTGAACGGAGTGGGCGTTGTCGAGAGAAATGAGCAGGGAGGAAGCGAGCGCCATGCCGTGTTCCTCCTCCGAGAGCCCCTGCGCGAGGGTGATGCGGCGGAGGACAGACGAGAGGAAATTCCCGCCCGCGCCCTGCCGCGTCCTACTGCCGATCTCCTCGCTCGAAAGAAGGGCGCAGACGCACGTCCCTTCCCCCTCCAAGAGCGCGAGGAGGGAGGCGTACACGCCCGTCAGATCGTCGAGGCGGGGGGAGGAGAGAAGCTCGTTCTCGGCGCCGCTCAAAAACGGGGCGCAATCGGGCACGAGGTAGAGCTCGTAGGAGACCGCGTCGGGCAAAAATTCCTTTCCCTTCGCGGAGTAGAGGGGAAGCTCGGTCTGCAAATTGGGGGAGAAGCCCTCGTTCACGCTCCTGTCCATATGGATGGCGAGGGAGGGGAGAAGGACGGTCTCCTCGGAAACAAAGTTTTTTGCGACCAGTGCGCCCGCTTCCCGCACGACGACCCGCCCCGCGATGCGAAGAGGGCGGTCGAAAAAGCTGTACCAAATGCCGCCGCCGTAGGGCTCGGCGTTGAGCCGCGTGAAGGGCTCGCTCTTCACATTGGGCGCGTCCTTCAACTTGAAACAGGGCGAATCGGTGTGGGAAGCCACGATCTTCATCGCACCCTTCCCCATGCGGAAGGCGATGAGCGCGCCGCCCCGCGCGGCGAAATACTTTCCGCCCTCGCGAAGCGTCCAAGGGTTTTCCTCGCACAGGCGCGAGAAGCCGTGTTCGAGGAGGATCTCCTCGGCATTTTCCACGGCGTGGAAGGGAGTATAGGAACTCCCGAGAAATTCACAAAAATTTTTCATGCCCCCATTATACACCCTCCCGCACGAAAAAGCAACTGTTGACAAGCCCGCAAAGAAGTGTTATACTATTCCTTGGTATTCGGGTCATGGCAAAAATAAAGCAAAAATTGAAAAATCTGATGGTCGGACTGTACGTCCATATCGCGGGAAGCAGCTTAAAGCAGGGGGAAAATCTCGCCCCCGAGGGAGAGCAGGCGGCGACCCCGCACATGGCGGAAAAGTTGCGCCGTGCCGCGGCGGAGGGCGCCGTTCTCCTCAAAAACGACGGCATTTTGCCCTTGAAAGACGGCTGTGCGCTCTTCGGAAGGGTGCAGACGGACACCTTCTACACGGGCTACGGCTCGGGCGGGGACGTTGTAAAGCCCTACCGCGTGAGCATTTTGGAGGGCCTCGAGCGGGCAAACGTGCCCCTTGCGGAGGGCCTTAAGGAGACGTACAAGGAATTTCAAGCCGCGCACCCCGTAAACCACGGCTACTGGGGGAATTGGCCGCGGAATTTTCCCGAGATGCCCTTGGATAAGGAAACGGTGCAAAGGGCGCGGGAGGAAAGAGACACGGCGGTCGTCGTCATCGGCAGAGCGGCGGGAGAGGACAGGGAGATGGAGCTCACAAAGGGGAGCTACTATCTCACGCCCGCCGAGGAGAACATGCTTCAACTGGTCACGGAGGTGTTCGAGAAGGTCGCCGTCGTGCTCAACATCGGGAACATCATCGACCTTACCTTTCTCGAGCGCTATAAGATCGGCGCTGCGCTGCTCCTTTGGCAGGGCGGCATGGAGACGGGCAACGCCTGCGCAGACCTTCTCACGGGGAAAGTCTGCCCTTGCGGAAAGCTCCCCGATACCGTCGCGCGCGAATATGAGGACTACCCCTCGGCGAAAAATTTCGGCAACGCCGACTACAACGAATACGTCGAGGATATCTATGTCGGCTACCGCCATTTCGAGACGAGCGCGAAGGAGAAGGTGCTCTTCCCCTTCGGGCACGGGCTCTCCTATACGAGCTTCTCGCTGGACGCCTCCTTCAAGAAGGGGCAGGTCCGCTACCGCGTGAAAAACACGGGGAAGTGCGCGGGGCGCACCGTCGTGCAGGTGTATCTCAAGAAGCCGAGCGGCACCCGCGGCACCCCCGCCCGCGAATTGGTGGGCTTTGTCAAGACGGGGCTGCTCGCTCCCAATAAGGAGGAGAAGGGGGAGATCGAGCTCCCCGAGCGCGCCCTCTGCGTGTTCGACGAGCGCACTTCTTCCCTCGTCATCGAGCGGGGCATGTACGTCGTCTACGTCGGTTTCGACGTGCGAACCGCGGACATGGTAGGCACATTTTCGCTCGAAGGCAAAACGTTCGCCTCTCTCAAAGAGCAGTGCGCGCCCCAAAAGAGCTTCCGCGTCGAGGGGGAAACGGGCAATCGGCACAGAGTGTGCCGCGCCGCCGAAAAGGACTTGAAAGCGGAGATTTCGGGGGCGCTTCCCGCCTTCGATACCCCCGCGCCCGCAAGGGAGGTCTCCCTTTCCGACGTGCGGGAGGGAAGGGCGAGCCTCGAGCAATTCGCGGCGCAGCTCTCTTTGCAAGAGCTCGAGGACTTGTCCCGCGGGGACTTCAAGATGGACAGTCCCCTCGGCGCGAGCGGCAACGCGGGCGTGATGGGCGGCGTGACCGAGGCCCTTCGCGCAAGGGGCATCCCGCCCGTGACCATGACGGACGGCCCCTCGGGCATCCGCTTGAAGGCGGCGAGCTCCCTTCTTCCCATCGGGACGCTGCTCGCTTCCACTTTCGACCCCGCGCTCGTCGAGGAAGTGTACGCCGCCGTGGGTGGGGAGATGAAGGAGCGCGGAACGGACGTGCTTCTCGCCCCCGCCATGAACATCCACAGGAGCATTCTCTGCGGGCGCAATTTCGAGTATTTTTCGGAGGACCCGTACCTCACGGGCAAGCTCGCCGCCGCCGTCGTGAAGGGGGTGCAGAGCGCGGGCGTTTCCGCCTGCCCCAAGCACTTCGCGTGCAACAACCAGGAATTTAACCGCAACCATTACGATTCCCGCGTCTCGCAGAGGGCGCTTCGCGAGATCTACTTGTACGGCTTCGAGATCTGCGTGAAGGAGGCCGCCCCGCACTTTCTCATGACCTCCTACAACAAGGTGAACGGCGTCTATGCACACTACAACTACGAGCTCGTCCGCGGGATCCTGCGCGGCGAGTGGGGCTTCGAAGGGTGCGTCGTCACCGATTGGTGGATGCGAAAGGGGGCAAGCCCGCACTTTTCCGACATCAAGAACAACGCCTACCGCGTGCGCGCGGGGGTGAACGTGCTCATGCCGGGCGGGGCGTACCTCGGAAAGAAGATGCAATGCGGGTCGCTCCTGCCTTCCGTCGGGAAGGAAGAGGGGCTCACCGAGGCGGAGCTTCGCCGCAACGCCGTGGAGATCCTCCGCGCCGTCCTCAAAACTTCCGCCATGCAAAGAAGCGGGGAGGGGCAGCATGTGGTTCCGTGAGGGGACATTCTATCAAATTTATCCGCTCGGGTTTTGCGGGGCGGAGCGGGAGAACGACTTCGGCATCGTGCGTCACCGCCTCGGGAAGATCGAGAAGGAAGTCGGGCGGCTGAAGGCGCTCGGCGTGAAGGCGGTGCTTTTCAACCCGCTCTTCGAGAGCGAGCGGCACGGCTACGACACCGTCGATATGTACTCGGTCGACAGGCGGCTGGGCACTGACGGGGAATTCAAAGCCCTCGTAAATAAGCTGCACGAAAACGGCATCAAAGTGGTGCTCGACGGGGTGTTTCACCATGTGGGAAGGGCGTTCGGTCCCTTTTTGGAAGTGCTCGAAAAGAGGGAAAGCGCCCCGACGCGCGACTGGTTTTTCGTCGATTTTCATGGGGAAAACCGCTACGGAGACCACCTCTCCTACGCCGATTGGGAGGGGCATGCGGAGCTCGTGAAGCTCAACCTCGAAAACCCCGAAGTGCAAAATTACCTCCTGAATGCCGTGCGCTTTTGGAGGGAGGAATGGGGCATCGACGGGCTGAGATTGGACGTTTGCTACCTTCTCCCGCCGTGGTTTTTGGAGCTGCTCCGCCGCACCGTGGGGCAGGACTTTTTCCTCCTCGGCGAAGTCATCCATGGCACCAACTACGCGCAGAACATTTGCCCCGAGCGGCTGAATTCCATCACAAACTACGAGTGCTACAAGGGTATGATCTCGGCGTTCAACAGCAAAAATCTGTTCGAGATCGAGCACTCCCTCACGCGGCTGTTCTCCTCCCTCCCTTGGGCGCTCTACACGGGCAAGCCGCTCTTGAATTTTGTGGACAATCACGACGTGCTCCGCGCCGCCACGGCGCTCCAAAACAGGGAAAATTTGCCCGTGTTGTACGCGCTTCTTTTCACCATGCCGGGCATTCCCTGCCTTTACTACGGCTCGGAATACGGCGTCGAGGGGGATAAGTCGGACTTCGACCGCGCCCTCCGCCCCTGCATCGACGACATCGTGAGGGGCAACGAGGAGCTCTACAACGTCATCTCCGCGCTCTCGCGTTTCCGCGGGAGCAGCCGCGCCCTCGCCTATGGGGACTACGAGAAGGTCGCCCTTCGCAACGAGAGCATGGCGTTTGCGCGCACGTTCGAGGGGGAGACGGTGCTCGCCGCCTTCAACATCGGGGAGAAAGATGCCGTCTTTGCCCTCGGCGACGAGCGGTGCAGGAATGTGTTCACGGGGGAGGAGACGCCGCTTTCCGCCCTCACCCTTGCCCCGCACACCTTCTTTGTGGGCACGCTTATCGCGTAAAACAATATAAAATATTGAGAAAGAAAGGGGAGAAATTTCGCATGATCGAAACGTTCCAAGTCCTCGTCCCCGCGCCCGCGGGGGAGGAAAAACGCAAGGTATATGTATATTTGCCCAAAAAGATAGGGGAGGAGCGCTTCCCCGTTTTGTACCTGTTCGACGGGCAGACGGCGTTTTTCGACAAGACCGCGCCGTTTGGCGACAGCCTGCAGCTTGGGAAGCTGCTCGACGCGAGAAAGGCGAGGCTCATCGTCGTCGCCGTCGAGTGCGACAAGAAAAACCGTTTGAGCGAATATTCGCCCTTCCCCTTTACCTCAAAGTTCGGGAGCTCGGAGGGCAAGGGGGAGGCGTTTCTTCGCTGGCTCACGGAGGAGCTCAAGCCCTTCGTCGATAAAACCTACCCCACGCTCGAGGGCAGGGAGCACACCTTCCTCATGGGCAGTTCGATGGGAGGCCTCATGACGATCTATGGGCTCGCGGCGTTTCCCGAAGTGTTCGGCGGCGGCGCGGCGCTCTCTCCCAGCCTTTGGGTGGACCCCGCGGGGTGCGAAAAGCTGCTTCTCTCCATCCCCGAACACACCAAAGTGTACCTCGACTACGGGGAGGGGGAGCTCAAAAACCACGGCGTGCAGCAGGCGGCGCTTGCCCGCGCCGTGCGTGCCCTTCTGAAGCGCGGCATGCCCTTTTCCTACCGCCTCGTCGAGGGGGCGAGGCACAACGAACGGGCTTGGCGGGAGAGGATGCCTGCCGTGCTCGAGTGCCTTTCTCTTCTTTGAACATGTGCCCGCGGCCTGTTGCGGGTGAAAAGTTTCCCGCCGCGAGCGGCGGGCGAAGGAGCCGAAATGAAAAACTTTCTCTTTCTATCCCCCAATTTCCCCGAGGCCTACTGGCGGTTTTGCCGCGGGCTGAAAAACAACGGCATGCGCGTGCTCGGCATCGGCGATTGCCCGTATGACGGGCTCAGGCAAGAGCTGCGCGACAGCCTCGACGAATACTACAAGGTCAACGATTTGGGGAATTACGACGAGGTCTACCGCGCCGTCGCGTTCTTCCTCTTCAAGTACGGGCGGGCGGACTTCCTCGAGAGCAACAACGAGTATTGGCTGGAGCGGGACGCGAGGCTTCGCACCGACTTCAACATACCCAGCGGCTTTTCCACCGCGGACATGGTGCCCGTGAAATACAAGTCGGCGATGAAGGAGCGCTACCGCCGCGCGGGCGTGCCCGTTGCAAGGTATTGCATGGCGAACGACTTCTCCCTCTGCCGCGCCTTTTTGAAGGAGGCGGGCAGCGCCGTGCTCAAACCCGACAACGGCGTGGGGGCGAACGAGACCTTCCACATCACGAGCGAAGCGCAGCTCGAGCAGTTTTTCCGCGAGGGGAGGAAGGGCTATATCATGGAGGAGTATATCGACGGCACGGTGTGCTCGTATGACGCCATTGTGGACGGCGACGGCAACCCCGTGTTCGAGACGGGGAACATCTCGCCCTCCTCGCTCATGGATATCGTCAACGAGAAAAAGAGCAGCATGTTCTACATCGTGAAGGAGCTCTCTCCCGCCGTCCGCGCCAAGGGGAGGGCGTGCCTCAAGGCGTTCGGGGTGAAGCGCCGCTTCGTCCACTTCGAATTCTTCCGTTTGAATTCCGATCAACACCTCGGCAAGAAGGGGGAGATCGTCGCGCTCGAGGTGAACATGCGCCCCTCCGGCGGCGTTTCGCCCGACCTCATGAATTTTGCGAACGGCGTAGACGTCTATACCATTTGGGCGGACATGATGTGCGATGTCCCGCCCCGCACCGAGAGAAAGACCTACCAATTTTCCGCCTTCTTCGGGAGGAGGAACGGCGCAAATTACGCGCTTTCGCACGAGGAAGTGCTCGCCCTCTATGGGGACAAGCTCAAGGAATACGGCCCCGTGGATAAGGCGCTCGCTCCCGCCATGGGGGACTATATGTACGTCGTCAACGTGGATACCGAGGAGGAAGTGTTCGATTTCTACAAGAGGCTGGGGGCGTGAAGGCAATGGAGGAATTTTCCCGCACCGCGATGCTTCTCGGCGACGCCGCGATGCAAAAATTGAAGCGCTCCCGCGTGGCTGTGTTCGGGATCGGCGGCGTGGGAGGGTACGCCGTCGAGGCGCTTGCCCGCTCGGGCGTGGGCGCTCTGGAGCTCGTGGATAGCGACAAGGTGGAGCTTTCCAACCTCAACCGACAGATCATCGCCCTGCACAGCACTGTGGGAAGGTATAAGGTCGAGGTCGCAAAGGAGCGCGTTCTCGATATCTCCCCCGATTGCAAGGTCTCCGCCCGCCGCGCCTTTTTTCTCCCCGAAACGGCGGGGGAATTCGATTTTTCGGACTACGATTACGTCGTCGACGCCATCGACACCGTGGCGGGCAAGCTCGCCCTCATCTGCCGCGCGAAGGAAGCGGGCGTGCCCGTCATTTCCTGCATGGGCGCGGGGAACAAGCTCGACCCGACAAAGCTGCGGGTGGCGGATATTGCGGAAACTTCCGTCTGCCCGCTCGCACGGGTGATGCGCCGCGAGCTCAAAAAACGCGGCATAGAGCATGTGAAGGTGGTCTACTCCCCCGAGCCGCCCGTGCGAGGGGAGAGGAAAACACCGCCCGAGGGAGCCCCGAGCCCCCAAGGAACAGAAAAAGAAGAGGGGATGGAGCCCCGAACGCATACGCAAGAAGTAACGGGGACCCAAGCAACGCAAACGGAAGAGAGGATGGGCTCCCAAGGAGTGCAAACGGGAGCGGAGACGGAGCCCGGAGCGGGCAAACGGAGAGATCCCTCCCGCATCCCCGCGAGCGTCGCCTTTGTTCCCTCCGTCGCAGGTCTCCTCCTCGCCTCCGAGGTGATCAAGGACCTCATCGCCGCCGATTAAGATTCTATGCCTCCGTCGTCTCCTTGGCGCCCCTTGAGGGGAGACATGACGCCGAGCCCTACCCTTCGGGGAAGGGGAGGGTGGCTGCCCTCGGGCAGACGGGTGGGGATGGGAGTATGGATGCGCGAATTGCAATCCCCACCACCCGCTACGCGGGAGCCTCCCCCTTGCGAAGGGGTAGGCCTTTGCCTTCTTGGCGCCCCTATTGAGGGGAGCTGTCGCGCTGCCTTTGCGCGACTGAGGGGTTCTTTTAACCCCATCCCCCCTTACGGGGTACTGTCTCACGCGGGTAGAGTCCCGCGTTCGGTCAGCATTTGCCCGTACATATGGGCAAATGCCAAGAAAATTTTGCGCCAAAGATTATCAACCTTTGGCAGAATGCAAAATTTTCCCTCTCAGGGGAAGCAAGAAAGCGACGTTGTCATTTCGAGCGGAGGCGTAGCCGAAGTCGAGAAATCTCATAATGAGGTAGAGATGCCTCGACAAGCTCGGCATGACAGAAGAGGCAAAGATGCCTCGACGTAGCTACTTCGCTCAAAGGGCTCGTGCCGCGCTTCGACAGGAATAGAATGTGCGCGGGGCGGCATGACAAATTCAGAAGCGCAAGGCGTTATGACGCGGTAACATGGGCGAGCTCAGATAGAAACAAAACGAAATACGCACCTCGTCCGAGGTGCGTATTTGTATGTTTTAGCGGAGCGGCGCGTCTCAAAGTCGAACACGGTACGATCGCCCATAGGGTTCCCGAAAAAGATTTGCGCAGCAAAGATTTTTCGGGAAGAGGAGCCGCGGGCGTCAAAAACATAAGGGTTGCCTTTGGGCAACCCTTTGCAAAATGCGCCTTGCGGCGACGTGGTGGACCTGCGGAGAATTGAACTCCGGTCTTACAGGGTTCAGACGGGGACACTACACGCTTAGTCTGTGGTCGGTCTCGCGGAGGGGGAGCCCGCAGACAAGCTCCTGCCTTCGCATGCCTCCGAAATGCCTCGCGCGGCGGGGGAGGTGAGCCGCGGCGCGACGTTCCCTACAAAATGACGCCCGATCCCCGACCGTAGGACTTCGGGGAAGGACGGAGCGTAACTACTTTACGCTGCAAGCGCTACGCGGCGAGCGGAAGCTCTGCGCGCGGAAGCGCGTCTGCTGTTCTTATCGTCAGCAATTAAAATTCTTCCGTTTTTACGGAGCCGAGCCTCCGGCGTGCGTCCGACGTGATCCGCCTGCAATCGAATCCGAAACAGGCCCATATCGGGGAAGAAGGCATGCCCGTCGCCCAAGCCTTCCTTCCCGCATAGCGGCGGGAGAGGGGCAGGTTCGGCGTCCGCCGCGAGGGCGGGCATGTTCGTCTTTCTCATATAGTATACACAAAAATGTTCGGAAAAGTCAAGAAAAATCGTCCCGTTGTGAAAAATTGCAGGGCGATTTTTGTCTTTTTTGTGAGAAGCCCTTTGCGCCCGATTTTGGGAAAGAAAGGGGGGAGGGGCGCATAATTTAAGACATCTTGAATAAACTCGGGCATTTCCCGCCGAACGTTTTTCATCCAAGTAAAATACTTCACGAAAAGTTAAAAATAAAGGTGAAGATATATGGACAATATTCATTTTATATGTACTGAAGTTGACTTTCCGCCCTCCAAATATTATATTGTATGCAAACGTACAAAAAATGTGAAATTGTATCAAAAATAACATTTGTGAATTTGGAATGTGAATTTAGGAAGGTGTACATATGGGCATTCACACTTCGTCCCGGATGGTAAAACTTACGAGGGAGGGCGTCTCGATCGGCGGAAGATACGAGGTTTTGCTTTGCGGCTCTCTCTTTTATTTCCGTCTGCCCCGCGCGGTTTGGCGGGACAGGATCTTAAAGCTGAAGGCGGCGGGGTACAACTGCGTCGACGTCTATTTTCCGTGGAATTATCATGAGCTGACGGACGGCTCCCTCGACTTTACGGGGGAGAAGGACGTCACTTATTTTTTGGAAGAGCTCAAGGCGGCGGGCATCTATGTTGTCGCGCGCCCGGGTCCTTATATCTGTTCGGAGTGGGACGGCGGCGGGCTCCCCGCGCGCATCCTCGAATCGGGTATGCCCATCCGCTGCGCGGACGAGCGTTTCCTTTCCGAGGTGAAGGGGTGGTACTCCGCCATTCTGCAAAAGATCGCGCCCTTCTCGTATGCGAAGGGCGGCCCCGTCATCCTCTTGCAGCTCGATAACGAGCTCGACTTTTTCGACTGTCCCGACCCGAAGGCGTACATATCGCGGCTGTATGCGCTTGCAAAGGAGTACGCCGCGGATATCCCGTGCTTTTGCTGTGCGGGGCAATTCGACCTTACGCGTGCGGGCGCGTGGGCGGAGGAAGGCGTGGAGGGAACGCTCAACTGCTATCCCGACAGCCTCGACCCCACCTTCGACGCCGAGCTGCAAAACTACGGCTTCCGCTTCGAAAAGATCGGCAAGCCCCTCCTCGTCTCGGAGACCAACCGCGACCATTTCCTTCTCCGCAGGGAGCTCTCCTGCGGCTCCAAGCTGCTCGGCGCCTACAACCAGGCGGCGGGGAGCAACATGGACCATTTCCAAGCCGTGAACAACTGGGGCTCGCCCGATTCGTTCATCATGACGGTGTACGACTTCGGCTCCCTCGTCGATCCCGCGGGAGGGTACCGCGCAGAGGCGGAGGAGTCCGTGCTCTTTGCCGCCTTTTTGAAGGTGGCGGGGCAGGCGCTTGCCGGTGCGCTTCCCGCCAAGGAGACGGTGCGGCCCGCAAAGTGCGCCTTCCGCACGACGGAGGGCGGTCTGCGCGTTCTTTCGCTTCTCGGCGGCGGCAGTGCGGTGTGCGTTCCCGCCTTCTCGGAGGGGGAGGAGATCTCCTTTACCTTCCACGGCGCGCGCGTTGAGGGGCATGTTCCCTGCGGCAAGGCGCCCTTCTTCCTCTTCGGTCTCGACCTCACGGGCAGCGGCATTCCCGCCATTTTGACGCAGGCGAATTGCGAGCCCGTCTTTGCGGACGAAAAGAGCCTCGTCTTTGTCTGCGAGAAGGCGCCCTGCGTCGGGCTCAACTTCGGCGACGGGGAAGTCCTCATCACCGAGAACACGGCTTTGCACGGCGTGGAAGTCCGCTTCCTTACGAGGGAGGAGGCGCTTGAATTCCTCACGAACGGCAACCCGCCCAAGGAGCGCAAATACAACGCGGAGGAGCTCACTTCGTTCACCGCCGCAACGCTTCCCGTCCGCCGCGGGGCAGAGGGGAAGGGCACCCACTTCACCACGCTCGGCATTCGCGAAGGGCTCGCGGAGTATGCGATCGAGACGGAGGGCGACCTCTTCATCGAAGGCCCGTGCGACATGCTTCGCGTCACCAAGGACGGCGTGCGCGGCGAGACGCTTTTTGCCGACGGGCGGGACGTGATCGTTCCCTCCTCGAAGGACGGGAAATTCCTCGTCGAGATCGAGAAGTGGGGGCACAGCAATTTCGACGACTCCCAGTCTCCTTCCCTCCGCACGGCGAGCAAGAAGGGCGCGCTCTCCTTCGGCAAAGTCAAGGTGGAGAAGGTGGAGCGCACCGACTTCCGCCTCCTCGATACCTTCGGCGAAGAGCGCATCAAGCTCGGCGGCGTCATGCCCGTGCGCATCGGCGTGAGCAAGTGGAACAGCACGAGAAAGCCCGTCATCTGTTCGTACACGGTGCCCGTCACGCGGCAGTCGGAGCGGCTCATCGTGAAGGCGACGGAGAAGGTGGATATCGCCGTCTACTTGGAGGGGAAGAAACTCGGGCTGTGCGACTTCGGCACCTTCGAGCTTACTAATTATATAGGAAAAGGGGAGACCAAGGCGCTCACCCTCGTCTACCGCAAGCAAGTTTGGACGCAAGACGTGGGGGATCTCCGCATCCTGCACGTCGAGCCCGTCTCTCCCGCGCACATTCGGGTGCGCACGGGGGAGGAGCTTTGCACGATGGCGGCGGGAACGACAAAGGTCTCGCTTCCCCTCGCCGTCGCCTCGGAAGCGGCGGTAAGCCTCTCGCTCTCGTGCAAGGAGGAGGGGTACTTGAAATTCCGCGGCAAGAACGTGATGGTCACGGGCGTTGCGGGCGGAAGGGTCATCGGGAGAGTGCTCCTCGGCTGGACGCACGCGCCCTCTTTGCAGGGGGGAGACGCTGACCTCTTGTATTTCTGCCCCGTATGGAACGGGCAGGTGTGCCTTCTCGTGGAAGCGCTGGGCGAAGGCGCGGTGCTCGAGGGCGTCGAGCTCGTAAAGTGAGCTCTTAAAATAAAGTGAGCTCTTAAAATAAGGAAACGACGGGCTCTGCCCGTAAAAAAGGAAATCATAATAAGGAGGATGTTATGAAAAAGACAAAAATTGTAGCAGTCGCGGCGGCAACGCTCATGGCTGCGACGGCAGTGGGCGCCTTAGCGGGCTGCGGGGGGGATCCTGCATACACGATCTCGGTCTTCCTGCTTGCGAACAACCACGAGAGCAAGTTTTACGACTCGTATTTCGAGCATCTCGAGGAAGAATTCGCGGCGGAGGGGCTCAACTATGAGATCAAAGCCTCCTACGAACAAGAGGCCAACTACTACGACAAGCTCGACACGATGATCACGCGCGACGAAGCGCCGGACATCTTCTATGTCCGTCCCAACGAGCTCTTGCAGTATCAGGCTTCCATCGTTTCCCTGCAGAGCTATCTCGACGGCGAGGGCAAGGACATCATCGAGGTCGATAAAGTCAACCAAATGGCGCTCGACATGTACCGCTTCAACCCCACCACGGGCGTGCTCGGCAATCCGTCGGACGAAATTTACGCGTTCCCGAAGGACCTCTCCACCCAGCAGCTCGGCTACAACAAGACGCTTCTTTCCAAATTCGAGAAAGAGATCAAGGACGCGGGGCTCGAGCTTCCTTGGGAGAAGGACTTCACCAAGGGCACCTATACGTGGGAACAATACAAGCAAATGTGCACTGTCATCGCCAATTCCTCGAACAAGGGTCAGACGGAGTACGCGTGCGACGTTCCTTCCATCGAAGTGCTTTCCCACTCCTTCAAGGATGCGCAGAACGACGGTTCGCTCATCGACCTCTCGGGCGGCAGAGCAAACGGCAAGGTGACGTCCATTGCGGAGGGTACCCCTCTTCAGAAGGCGATAAAGTACCAAGCCGAGCTCGTGGATTGCGGCGCCGCCAACTACAAGGGCGCGACGTATGCCAACTTCACGGCGGGCAGGGTCTGCTTCTATGGGCTCATCGGCTCGTGGGAAGTCGCGGACTATAACGACCACCTTGGCGCCGGCAACTGGGGCGTCATGCCTTGGCCGACGGTCTCGGGCGGCACGGATTGGGAAGGCGTCATCACCTCCGCGGGCTATGTCGTCTCCAAGAGCTGCGTCAACAACGCCGAGAACCCCGCAAAGGGCGATATCGCAAAGCGCATCGCGATCTCCTTCATGTCGTCCTATGCGCAGAACCTTCTCGTGAAGGAAGAGCAGATCTCCCTTCCTCTTCTCACCGATATGGCGTCGAGCTACCGCGATCCCGCGAACGACACCATCTACTCGCCCTCGACCCGCGGCTACTTCCTCGACGTCGTGAGCGGCAGCCACGGCTTCACGCCCGCCGAGTACTCGACTTACGACAGCGTTTGGCTCAACGAGCTTGACTCGGCTCTCGAGCTTGTTTGGAACGAAGGCAAGGGCGCGGCGCTCGCCAAGTACAATTCGACCGATTGGAACACGGTCCAGACGAGAATGCAGGAACAGTACGACCGTACCAAGTCGAACTAAGGCAAGAAAAAGGCAAAAAACCGAAATAACGGGAGAAAATTATGGAAAAGATCATCGAACAAGAGGCCGTAGGGACCCCTCCGATGAGCACGGAAGCGCAGCCCATAGCGCCCGCAAAGAAGCCGCAAAACAACACGTTGAGCCACGCTTTGCAGCGCCAAGAGAATGTGATCGGTTGGCTGTACATCTCTCCGATGGTCATCGGGATCCTCGTCTTTACGGCCATCCCGCTCATCATGTCCATTATGGCCATGTTCTACAATTGGAACGGGCTCGACAGCCTGTTCGAATCGGAAGCGGTCGGTTTCAAGTGGTTTGAGTCCATCTTCGGAGGGCTCGACTCCGAGCGCTACTGGCACGCGATGACGAATACGCTCATCTTCGCCATCCAGCTGCCCATTTGCCTTGTGCTCGGCTTCTTCCTCGCCGTCGCGATGAACCGCGACATGCACGGTGTGCAGGCGTTCCGCGTCATCTACTATTTGCCGGGCGTCATGAGCATCGTTGCCGTGTCCATCGTGTGGCAGAACCTGTTCACCTACGGCGGCACGCTCGACCAGCTCTACTACAGCATGGGAGGCACGGGGGACAGCTTGCACCTCTTGGACTCCGACTTCGGCGTCGCCTTCACCGTCAACCTTCTGCTCGTGTGGAAGGGAGTCGGCTACTCGACGCTTATGTTCATCGCAGGGCTTCAGTCGGTCTCGACCGATCAGATCGAGGCGGCGAAGATCGACGGCGCGAACAGCTGGACCATTCTCATGAAGATCACGCTTCCCGCGCTGTATCCCACCATCTTCTATCTGTTCGTCACGGGACTTATGGGAGCGCTGCAAATGTTCAACGAGCCGTTCATCCTCCTCGGCGGATACGGCACGGGCGACAATGGAATGACCGTCGTCTCCTTTGTATATTTCTATAAGGGAGAGAAGAACCTCGGGCTTGCATCGGTGGGTGCATGGGTGCTTGCCTTCTTCATCTTCATCATCACGGCCATTCAGATGTACGTTGACAAACGCAAGAGGGAGGCAGAATAATGGGAGATCAGGTTTTGCAGGAAACTACGGTGGAGGCGCCCGCGCCTCTCAAGAAAAAGACCCGTATCACGCAGAAGACGGTCATCGACATTATCCTCACCGTCGTGCTCTCCTTGGGCGCGGTGATCATGCTCCTGCCCTTCTTTTGGATGGTGCTTGCGACGCTCAAGCCGCACACCGAGATCTATACGACGTTCTTCCCCGAAGAATGGACGCTTCAGGGCTATGTGAACATGTGGGACGACTGCAACCGCCTCATGGAAGGCGGTATCATCCGCGGCTTCGGCAACAGCATCCTTACGACGGTGCCCGTCGTCGCGATCCAGATCTTCGTCTCCGCATTTGCGGCGTATGCCTTCGCGAAGCTCCGCTTCTTCGGTAAGAACATCGTGTTCCTCATCATGCTCGGCACGATGATGATCCCCTTCGCGGTCATCATGTTGCCGCAGGCATGGTTGTATGGACAGATGAACCTCACGAACGGCCCTCTCGCGGTCATGATCCCCAAATTCTTCGGATCCATCACGACGGTGTTCTTCCTGAGGCAATTCTTCTACAGCATTCCGGACAGCATCACCGAGGCAGCCCGCCTCGACGGCGCAGGATACACCAAGACGTTCATTTCCATCCTGCTCCCGCTCGTGATGCCCGCGATCGCGACCCAAGCCATCCTGTCGTTCATCGGTAACTGGAACGACTTCCTCGGCCCGTTGCTCTTCATCGGCGACGACGACTGGCTCACCCTTCCGCTTCTCGTCAACAGGCTGAGCGGCTCGGGCGGATCGACGCGTGAGATCCCTTCCGTTTTGGCGGCTTCGCTTCTCTCGCTCGTTCCGATCATCATCGTGTTCGCAGCGTTCCAGAAGAAGATCATCGGCTCCATCGTGTTCTCCGCCGTCAAGGGTTAATGGCAGGGGACCCAACAAACTAAGAGGTGAAATTTATGAGAAAAGTTTCTTGGAAAAGGGCTACGGCGCTCGTCTCGTGCACCGCAATGCTCGCGGCGACCACCGTCGGCGGGCTTGCGGCGTTGCCTGCGGGCGCGGCCTCCACGGGCAACGTCTACACCGTCGACCTCGATAAGCAGTTGCAGGAATTCGACGGTTGGGGACTTTCGCTCTCGTGGTGGGCGACGGAAGTCGGCGATTGGACGCGCGTTGGCTCCACCGGCAAGGAGAAGCGCGAGGAGGTCCTCGAAGCTCTCTACGGCAAGAGCGGGCTCAACCTGAATATCGCCCGCTACAACGTGGGCGGCGGCGACGATCCCACCCACAAGCACATGTCCGACGACCGCAACACCCCCGGCTGGCGCGCCGCGACAAAGGTGACGAAGGAGGATGCCTCCGGCCACGATTATGTGGAGACGACGCTCGATGACTACGCATGGGTCGGCGAGAACGGCGAGACCCTCGGTTGGGAAGAGACTCCCGACCACCGTCAGCTTTGGGCGCTCGATTGGATCCAAAAGGAGCACGGCGAAGCGGGTCAGAACGACTACATCAGCGAATTCTACTCCAACTCGCCCCCTTGGTGGATGACCATGTCGGGCTGCACCTCGGGCGGCGAAGGCGCGGGGCAAAACCTCGACTATTCGAACAACCAAGCGTTCGTCGATTACTTCCTCGATGTGTATGAGTATCTCGTCTCGCAGGGCTTCATTCTCGAGAATTTGCAGCCCTTCAACGAATCGGGTTCCTACTACTGGGGCGTGAACGGCGACCAAGAGGGGTGCTACTTCTCCCCCGAGCAGAAGGTCATCGTTCTCGACCTTCTCAAGAAGGAGATGGAGGAGCGCGGGCTCGACGTTCCCTACAACTGGGGCGACGAGACGAACGACGAAGTTGCGTATGATCAGTATAGCAAAGGCATAGGCGTCAATTACGATTACGGCGATGAGACTTCGGCCGTCGGCTCCGAGGTCGTAAGGGGCGCAGACCGCTATACCTACCACATTTATTCGTACGATAGAAGCGGCGTGCAGAAATTGTATCGCACCGCCAAGGCAGATGGCAAGGAGATCTACATGTCCGAGATCTGCTGGTCGGGCAGCACGGACGACGGCGAGAATGAGTACGATCCCTATTCCATGGACACAGGTTTCCAGTACACGCAATCCATCATTGAGACCGTGAAGCACGGCGGCGTGGACGCGTATGTGTTCTGG
>CANRHI010000031.1 GCA_947630365.1 uncultured Clostridia bacterium | reverse complement strand
CACTCCCAAAGGAGCTTCCCGTCCTCCTCGACGATGGCGATCTCCCCATCGTAACCGCATACCTGGCAATAGTCGCTCTTGGTGTTGAGCTCGGCGTACATGATATTGTCGTAAATGTATTGCATGACGGCGAGCACGGCGGGAATGTTGTTCTGCATGTTGGGCACTTCCACATAGGAGATGGCGCCGCCCGGCGAGAGCTGCTGGAATTCGCTCTCGAATTTGAGCTTGGTGAAGGCGTCGATCTGCTCGGTAACGTGCACATGGTAGCTATTTGTGATATAATTCTTGTCCGTCACGCCCGGGATGATGCCAAAGCGCTTTTGGAGGCACTGGGCGAATTTATACGTCGTGCTCTCGAGCGGCGTGCCGTAGAGCGAGAAGTCGATGTTCTCTTTCGCCTTCCACTCCTTGCACCTGTCGTTCATGTGCTGCATGACGGCGAGGGCGAAGGGCTTCGCGTCCTTATCGGTGTGGGATTTGCCCGTCATGTACTTCACGCACTCGTAGAGCCCCGCATAGCCGAGCGAAATCGTCGAATATCCGCCGTAGAGGAGCTTGTCGATGGTTTCCCCCTTCTTGAGACGGGCGAGCGCGCCGTACTGCCAAAGGATGGGAGCCGCGTCCGAAAGGGTGCCCTTCAAACGGTTGTGGCGAAGCATGAGGGCGCGGTAGCAAAGGTCGAGGCGTTCGTCGAAGATCTTCCAGAAGTTCTCCATATTGCCGCTCGAGGAGAGCGCCACGTCCACCAAATTGATGGTGACGACGCCTTGATTGAATCTCCCGTAGTACTTGGGCTTGCCGTTTTCGTCGAGATAGGGCGTCAAGAAGCTGCGGCAGCCCATGCAGGTGTAGCAATGGCCTTCGCCGTTCTTGTCCCGCTTAAACTCGAGCATCTTCTTCTCGGAGATGTAGTCGGGCACCATGCGCTTTGCGGTGCACCTCGCGGCAAGCTCGGTAAGGTACCAATACTTGCTGCCTTCGCGCACATTGTCCTCCTCCAAGACGTAGATGAGCTTGGGGAAGGCGGGCGTGACCCAAACGCCGGACTCGTTCTTCACCCCCTGAATGCGCTGGTTGAGCGTCTCCTCGATGATCATGGCAAGATCGGCGCGCTCGCGCTCGTCCCTCGCCTCGCCGAGGTACATGAACACCGTGACGAAGGGCGCCTGCCCGTTCGTCGTAAGGAGGGTGACGACCTGATACTGTATCGTCTGAATGCCCCGACGGATCTCCTCGCGAAGGCGGTTTTCGGTGATCTTTGCGATATGCGTCTCGTCCTCCACGCCGACCTCTTTGAGCTCTGCCGCAACTTCGGCGCGCAGCTTCTTCCTCGAGATCTCGACGAAAGGCGCAAGGTGCGTGAGCGAAATGGACTGCCCGCCGTACTGGTTGGAGGCGACCTGCGCGATGATCTGCGTCGCGATATTGCACGCCGTGGAGAACGAATGCGGCTTCTCGATGAACGTCCCCGAGATGACGGTGCCGTTTTGCAGCATGTCCTCAAGGTTCACGAGGTCGCAATTGTGCATGTGCTGGGCGTAGTAGTCGGCGTCGTGGAAGTGGATGAGCCCCTCGTCGTGCGCCTTCACGATATCTTGCGGGAGGAGGATGCGGCGCGTGAGGTCCTTGGAGACTTCGCCCGCCATGTAGTCGCGCTGGACGGAATTCACCGTGGGATTCTTGTTGGAATTCTCCTGCTTGACTTCCTCGTTGTTGCATTCGATGAGGGAAAGGATGCGTTCATCCGTCGTATTCGCCTTGCGGACGAGCGCGCGGGAATAGCGGTAAGTGATGTACTTCCGCGCGACGGCATACGCCTTCTCGTTCATGATCTGGTTTTCGACGAAGTCCTGTATCTCCTCCACGTTGACGGCGCGGTTCAAATCGTTCGCGAGCGCCTTTACCTTTTGGGCGATGCGCACGATCTGCTCCTCGGTGAGGCGGTTGTCCTCGCTCACCTCCCGATTCGCCTTCTCGATGGCGTTCAAAATTTTTGTGAGATCGAAGGCGACCTCCGTACCGTTGCGTTTGATGATTTTCATATCGGCCTCCCCTCTTAGCGCTCTTTTCGTAAAAAAGCGTCCCCAAATCGGGAACGCTTTTATTGTACACCAAGTGGAGAAATAAGTCAAGTGTTTGGCACAATATTTTGACAAGAAAATTTTTCACAACACAATATATTGTGGTCGGCTCGATTTTTGCCTATTTTTGCGCATGAAACGAAGGGCGCAGAATGTTACACGCGAGAAGGAGACAAAAGCACTTTTCTTTCGAGCGGCTGCGGAAAAAGTTTTTTCACATTCCGAGACAAATTTCCGAGAAAAAAATTTTTTTGAAAAAATTTTTCGGAGGAATTTTTTTCGTCAGAATTCGGAGACGCCGAGGCTTGAGAAGATCTCCTCGTACTTGCTCTTCGTGAAGGAGATGGTGCCGAACGTCGTGACCGAAGCCGTCCCCGCGGCGACCCCCGCGCGAAGGATATCGGGGAGGCTGCCCCCCTTCTCCATCATGACGGCGGCGGCGGCGACCATCGCGTCCCCCGCGCCCACCGTGGAATTGACCGCCACGTTGATGCTCTTACAATAATAGTTGTGGGAGCCGTCGGTGAGGATGGCGCCGTCTTTCCCGAGGGACAAAAGCACCATGCGCGCGCCGCGGTCCAAGAGCTCGTGGCAGGCGGAGAGCATCTCGTCCTTGTCGTGGATCTCGCGGCCGAGCGTCTCCTCGAGCTCCTCGAGGTTGGGCTTCACGAGGTCGATCCCCGCCTCGAGCGCGGCAAACATCTTCGCCCCCTCGGTATCGCAGATGCGCAGCGAATGCCCGTCTACCGCGCGGAAGATCTCGCGGTAAAAGCTCGCGTCCACCCCGCGGGGAAGCCCGCCGGAGATCACCGTCACGTCCGATTGCGAGGAGTAGCCGCGGATCATCTGCATGAGCTCGACCAGCTTTCCGCTCTCCACCTGCCCGCCGACGTCGTTTATCTCGGTGAGCATGGAGCGCTTGTCGATGCACTTGTAGTTTTCGCGGACCCTTCCGCCGTTCCAGACGAAGGTGAAAGGCACGCCCTCCTTGTCGAGCGCCTGCTCGAACATGGCGCCGTTCTCATTGTACATGAAACCCGTCGCCTGCGCCTTCGCCCCGAGGCGGGAAACGCCGATCGCGACATTGAGCGCTTTGCCGGTGAAGGAGAGCGTCTTGCTCTTGACGACGTTCACCTTCCCCACGTTGAGAGAATCGAGCTCAATGGTCACATCTACGCTCGGACTCATACAAACCGTTAAAATCATTCCTGTCCCCCCATGGACTCCCCAAATCGGGGCTCTGCCGCAAGGCGCGGCGCGGTGGCTTTGTTGGTTACATCGAGATCATCTGAAGGGTCTCGTACAGCTCGTAATTGAAACGCTTTTTCATGGAGACGGCTTCGATGATGTCCATATCGATAATTTCGTTCTTGTGGATGCCGACGACGCGGTTCCCGATGCCGTCCTTTAAGAGGCGGACGGCCTTGTTGCCGAATTGGGCGGCGAGCATGCGGTCTGCCATCGAGGGCGAGCCGCCACGCTGGATGTGCCCGATATTCGTCGCGCGGACGGAATACGTCGTCACCTCCTGCAGCTGTTTGGCGAAGGCTTCCGCGCTCATCACGCCCTCTGCGACGACGATGATGTTGGAGTGCTTGCCGTTCGCGCGCGAGCGGTTGATGCGCATGACGATATCCTCCATGTCATACGCGATCTCGGGCACGACGATGATCTCCGCCCCCGAGGCGATGCCCGTGTAGAGGGCGATATCGCCGCAGTGCCGCCCCATGACTTCCACGACGGAAATGCGCTCGTGGGAATTCATGGTGTCGCGCAGCTTATTGATGACGTCGAGACAGGTGTTCACCGCCGTGTCAAAGCCGAGCGTGTAGTCGGTGTATTCCATGTCGTTGTCGATGGTGCCGGGAATGCCGATGGTGGGAATGCCGTAGTCCTCCGTGAGGCACTTCGCCCCGCGGAAGCTCCCGTCCCCGCCGATGACGACCAGCCCTTCGATGCCCCGCCGCTCGAGCGTGGCGACCGCCTGCTTCTGCCCTTCCTTGGTGAGCATTTCGAGGCAGCGCGCTGTGCGCAGCTTGGTGCCGCCGCGTTGGACGATATCCGAGACGCTGCGCATCTCCATCTGCACCATCGTGTCGTCGATGAGCCCCGCGTACCCGCGCTCGATGCCGTACACCTCCATGCCGAAGTAGATGGCGGTGCGGACGACCGCGCGAATGGCGGCGTTCATGCCGGGAGCATCCCCCCCGCTCGTAAGTAATGCGATCCTTTTCATTTGATGACCTCCTCCCCTCTTTCTATTATAACAGATAATTCACAAAAAGAAAAGGGGGTTTTGGGTTTTTTTCCGAACTTTTTTACAGAAGCTTCATGCAGCTCTCGGGAAGGAAGGTGCGCAGCTCCGCCGTGAGCGCGCGCGAGAGACGGACTTTGTAGCCGTAGCGCTTCCCCCCGTGCAAAATTTTCGCCTGCGTCTCCCCCGCGTAGCCCTCGAGCGCCTCGATGAGCTCGCCGAAGTCCTCGTCGGGGAGTTGGCGCGCGTCGATCCAAAGCACCTGCTCGCCCTCGGTCGCGGAGGGCTTTTTCTCCGCCGCCCCCTCCGTTTCGAGCGTCTCCAAATTGTCGACGATGATCTGCGGCAGCTTTTCGGCGGGAAGGTCGATCTTTCCCATAAGGCGGACGACCGCGTCGTGCTTCAAGGAGGCGGAAATGCGCTCGTACACGCGCGGGAAGGCGATGCACTCGACGCTCCCGTACAGGTCCTCGAGGGTGATGAACGCCATGAAGGCGCCCGTCTTGGTGCGCATCTTCTTCACATTCGCGATGAGCCCGCCCATGGTGACGGCGTCCCCGTTCTTGATCTGGTGATACGTCCTGTCCCCCGTCTCCTCGTCCTCTTCGAAGTCGGAGAGCATGCCCGTGTGGAAGGTGCAATCGGTAAACCTATGGGCGTACTGCTCGAAGGGGTGCCCGCTCACATACACGCCGAGCACGGACTTTTCCTTGGAGAGGAGATCGTCCGTATCCCACTCGGGGATGTCGGGAAAGTCCGCCTTGGGCGCTTCCTCCTCGATGATGTCCCCGAAGAGGGACATTTGCGCGCTCCCCTTCTGCTTGTCGATCCCCGCGACGCGGCGCATGAGCTCCTCGTACACGGCGGCGTACTGCGAACGCTTTTGCCCCATGCTGTCGAACGCGCCGCCGAAGATGAGCGCCTCCACCGCCTTCTTGTTCACGAATTTGGTGCACCGCATGAGGAAATCCGAGAAATCGGCAAACTTGCCGTGTTCCTCGCGCTCCTTCATGACCGCCTCCATGGCGCCGATGCCGACGCCGCGCAGCGCGCAAAGCCCGATGCGGAGCCCGTCTCCTTCCACCGAGAAGAATGCCTTGGAACGGTTGACGTCGGGAGAGAACACTTTGATGTTCTTCTCCTTCATGTAGACGACGTACTTGGCGATCTCGTCGATCTTGTCGATGCGGTTGTTGAGGACGCCCGCGAGGAATTCCTTCGGGTAGTACTTTTTGAGGAACGCCGTCTGGTAAGTGACGACGGCATACGCCGCGGCGTGCGACTTGTTGAAGGCGTAGGAGGCGAAGCTCTCCATCTGGGCGAAGAGCTCCGCTGCGACCTCGGGCGCGATGCCGTGCGACTGGCAGCCCGAAATGTTCCCGCCCTTGTCGATGTCGCCGTAGATGAATTTCTCCCTCTGCGCCATCAGCTCGTTGAGGTGCTTCTTCGCCATTGCGCGGCGGACGAGATCTGCCTGCCCGAGGGAATACCCCGCGAGATTTTGGAAGATCTGCATGACCTGCTCCTGGTAGATGATGACGCCGTAGGTCTTTTCGAGAATGGGCTTAAGGAGCGGCGTGAGGTAGGAGATATGCGCGGGGTCCGCCCTGTTCTTCAAATAGGTGGGAATGAAGTCCATGGGCCCCGGGCGGTAGAGCGAAATGCCCGCGATGAGGTCCTCGAGGCAGGTGGGCTGGAGCTGTTTCATGAACCGCTTCATGCCCCCTTGCTCGAGCTGGAACACGGCGTCCGTGTCGCCGCCCGAGATGAGCTCGTAGGCACCCGCGTCGTCGCAGCTTTGGTCGAATTCGATGTGCTTCCCGTAGTCCTCATAGATGTAGTCGAGCGTCTTTTTGATATCCGTGAGGGTGGTGAGCGCCAAAAAGTCCATCTTGAGCATGCCGATGGACTCGACCTCTTTCATGTCGAATTGGGTGGTGACGTCCTCCCCGTTGCGGGAGAGCGGGACGTTGTCCGAGATGCGCTTGCGGCAGATGACCACGCCCGCGGCGTGCATGGAAGTGTTGCGCGGCATGCCCTCGAGCCGCAGCCCCATGTCGATGACGCGGCGGAGCATTTCGTCCGACTCGTACAGGGCGATGAATTCGGGGTTGCGCTTTGCCTCCTGCTCGCCGAGCTTCTTCTTCGCGTCGTCCGCCTTGGAGAGTGCGTCCGAGAGGGCGAATTCCGCCTTGGAGACCTCCTCCGCCTCCTCGCTCTTGTCGTCTCCCGCGTTCTTTTTCGCCTCTTCGAGGGCGAGCTTCGCCTCTTCCGCCTTCTCCTCCGCGGCGATGTGCTTCTTGCGGCACCCCTCGAGGTTGCGCCCGAGCAGCTCGCGGATGGTGGATTTGCCGTCCATGAGCTTGGTGACGCGGTCGGTCTCCGAATAGGGCACGCGCATGACGCGCCCCACATCCTTTATGACCGCGCGCGAGGCGAGCGTACCGAAGGTGACAATTTGCGCCACGTTCTCGGGGTGGTAGCGCCGTCGCACATACTCGATGGTCTCCTCCCTCCTCGCCGTGCAAAAGTCCACGTCGAAGTCGGGCATGGAGACGCGGTCGGGGTTCAAAAACCGCTCAAAGAGGAGGTCGTAGCGGAGAGGGTCGACGTTCGTAATGCCGATGGAGTAGGCGACGATGCTTCCCACGCCCGAGCCCCGCCCGGGGCCCACGGGAATGTCGTGCAAGCGCGACCAATTTATGTAGTCCCAAACGATGAGGAAGTAGTCGGCAAAGCCCATCTTGATGATGATATCGAGCTCGTACTCCACCCTCTTTCGTATTTCCTCGGTAATGACGGGATAGCGCCCGGGCAACCGTTCCCAAGTGAGACGGGTCAAAAATTCGGGCGAAGGCGTGCCGTCGTCCGCCGTGTAGAGCGGAATGAGCGACTTATCGTATACGGGGTCGCCGTTGGGTTTTAATTTGAAAGGCGTATCGGTATCCGAAACTTTATTTGCGATGACGCGCGTATTCGCGATGGCGTCGGGATAGTCGGGGAAGAGCGCCGCCATCTCGTCGCCCGATTTCAAGTAAAATTCGTGCGTCTGCATCTTCATGCGGGTGGGATCGTCGAGCGTGCGCTTGGTCTGGATGCACATCAAGACGTCCTGCATCTCCCAGTCCTCTTTTTTGAGGTAGTGCACGTCGTTGGTGGCGACAATGGGGATATCGAGCTCGCGCGCGATGCGGACGAGATGGGGAAGGATCTTCCTCTGTTCGGGAATGCCGTGGTCCTGTATCTCGATGTAGAAATCCTCGCCGAAGAGCTCCTTCATGGAGAGCGCGAACGACTTCGCCTTCTCGTACTCCTCCGCCATGAGAAGCCGCGGAAGGCGGCCCGCAAGGCAGGCGGAGAGGCAGATGACCCCCTCCGTGTGCTGCTTCAACACGGTGTAGTCGATGCGCGGGCGGTAGTAGTATCCGTCGACATAGGCGAGAGAATCGAGCTGGACGAGGTTGATGTATCCCCTTTTGTTCTTGGCGAGGAGGATGAGGTGGTCGGCGTGCTGGTCGATGTGCGCGCGGTAGTCGTCCACGACGTAAAATTCGCAGCCGATGATGGACTTTATGCCGTTTTTCTTGCACTTTTCGGCAAATTTGAGAGAAGCATACATGTTGCCGTGGTCGGTGATCGCCACGGTATCTATGCCATTTTCTTTGCAGTGGGAAACGAGCTCGTCCACCTTCACGGCGCCGTCGAGCAAGCTGTATTCGGTATGCAGATGCAGATGAACAAAGTCCGTCATGAATGATCTCCTTCGTATAGGCGCATGAGCCTGCGCAGTCTGTGGTTGAGCCCGCCCTTTGTCACCCCGAGAAGGGCAGAAAGCTCGGTCAAAGAGAGCGTCGGGTGGGAGAGCCGCGCCTCCGCCGTCTCCCGAAGAGGGGCGGGAAGCCCTTCAAGCGCCCCGCGTTCCTTCAATTTCCCGAGGGCGAGGATCTGCGCCGCGCTCGCCGTGGCGGAACGGTCGGCATTGCTGCCCGTGCAGTTTTCCACGCGGTTGCGGTTGTTGCTCTCGGCGCGCTCGGCAGCCACCGATTGGAGCTTCCCGAACGCCGAGAACGCCTCGATGGCGGCGAGATAGTCGCAAATTTCTTCCTTACTTTTACAGTAGGCGACGAAGGTCTCCCCCCGCTTTAGGGTGCGGGCGGCGAGCGTCGCCCCCTCGAATACCCTGCGAAAGGCGGAGAGGTCTTCCTGTGTGCGAAAGACAAATTCGAGGTGATAGCCCGTCTTTGCCCCTTCGCGCGGAAGGGTACAGCTTCCCCCGCCGAAGAACGCCCCGCGAAGGTACGCCCGCGTGTAGCAGGGAGATTTTTTTGCGTTCCTTGCGGCGCGCTTGAGCTCGGTGTAAAACGCCTTCGACTTCTCTCCCGTATAGGAAAAGGTGAGCTTGTCCCGCCCGTGCTTGGGGTCCTTTGTGGCCTCCGAGAGCGTCAAAGAGACCCCAAATACTTCCTGCACGATGGAGAGAAAAAACTCCGCCACGTCCTCGTTCTCGCTCGTGAACGAGAAGCCGTCCTCGCGGAAGCTCCCCCCCGCCGTGAGAAAGGCGGAGAGCATGGAGAGCGCACAGCAGCGCTCCTTGGGGGGCTCTCTCAAGAGCTCCCGACGAATTTCGCTCGTAAAATTCACTCTCGTGCCCTCACATGTGCTTTTTGAATTCCGCAAAGCGGAAGCTCGGCATGCGGCCGTCGATATTGTCGATGCGGTCGAGCGGCACGCCCACGCGCTCGATCTGTTCGAACGCCCGCGCAACGTCCCCGATGCGGTCCACCGAGTGCGCGTCCGAATTAACGACGAAGCGCACGCCCGTCTGTACCACGCGATCGAGCTCCTCGTCCGAAAGGTGCGCCTTCTTCCCGCTCAATTCGAGGTACGTTCCGTAGTCGCGGCAGCACTTCGCCACCTCCACCGCGTCCGACCGCACGCGGAAGTTGAGGTGCGTCAAAACGTCGATGGGGTGATTTTTCACCGCGTTGATGTAGGCCTCGGTGCTCGCCTTGACGAGGGAAGGCTTCTCCTTCATACCAAACCGCCAGCGGAGCAAATTCCCCCACCCGATCTTGCAATCGGAAAGGTGCTCGTATTTGATCACGTCGTGAATGCCCGCGAGGAAGATATCGAATTTCTCGTAGTCCGCCTCGGTGAGGTCCACCCCGCCCGCGATGCTGCGGATGTTGCTCTCGATGCCGACGAGGACGGGGATATTCAGCTGTTCCTCTGCCGCTTTGCACTCCGCGATGAGGCTATCCACCTGCCTTCTGCGAATGCCGAAAAAGACATGCGAAAAGCCGTGCTCGGTGATGGCGACCGCGGAAAGCCCCATTTCCTTTGCGCGCTGTGCGTTCTCGAACACGGTGTTCTTGCCGTGCGAATAGGGCGTATGCGTATGAAAATCGGCAGTAAGTTGCATAGTAGTATCCCATTTACGGAAGGCGGCAAAACTCCTCGCGGAGCCAAATGCCCGCTTTCCTATGTACTTCTTGTCGGACGAGGGCGGCAAGGCGGGCGACATCCGCCGCGCTTCCCCCCTCGTTTATGAGGAAATTCGCGTGCTCGTTCGAGACGGACGCCCCGCCGACGCGCACCCCCTTCAAGCCGCAGCTTTCGATGAGCGCGCCCGCGGAGATCCCCTTGGGGTTGACGAACGCGCAGCCCATGCTGTGCCCCTTGGAAAGGCGGCGACGCTTTTCCCGAATGCGGCAAGTTTTCTCCCAAATGGAAGAAGGCGGGCAAAATTCGGCGCGGAGCACGGCGCCCACGACGGCGACCTTCTCCTCCCGAAAGAGGCTGTCCTTCTCCGAAAAGCGGCAATCCGCGTGGGAAAGTGTGACAAGCCGCCCATGTTCCGCCGCGACGACGCGAAGGACGAGGTCGGAAAAGTGCCTCTCGGGAATGCCCGCGTTCATCGCGATCCCCCCGCCGACGGACATGGGAATGCCGCTGAACGCTTCCAAGCCGCCGACGGCGTTCTCCCGCGCAAATTTGAGGAGCGCGCCTCCCGTCACTCCCGCGCCGGCGTAGAGGACGTTCCCCTCCCGTTCGAGCGAATTTATGCGGCAAAACCGCACGACGACGCCCTCGAAGTGCCCGTCCGCGGGCAAGACATTCGCCCCCGCCCCCATAAAGCAGTACGGGACGCCCGCCTCCTTCAAACGGGAAAGGAGAAAGATGAGCTCCTCTCCGCTCGCGGGAAACGCCGCCGCTTCCGCCGTTCCGCCGCAGCCGATGGTCGTATGGCGCGAGAAATCGAACCCCGCTTCGAACGGCACCCCAAGGCGCGCCAAAAGCGCACAAATACCCAATATAATTCTCCTCTTATTTTAGCACAGCTTTTCGCCTTTTTCAATGGGTTTCAAATATTTTTCCGAAAAATTTCCGTCGCCCGAAAGCGCCGCGCTCCGAAGCTCCTTTAACGCCTCGTCCGACGCGAATACGCTCACCGTGTTCCCCTCCCCGAGGGCGGCGGGAAGCATGCCGATCTCAAAAAGCGCCTCCTGCGTGCGGGGGGATAGGAGCTCGGAGATGAGCATATGCGCCTCCTCGAAATGATCCTCGGAGAGGACGGAGACGACGCAGTACAGATCGCAAAAGCCCTTCATCTCCTTGGAAAACACGCTCTCCCCGCGCGATGCGAAGCGGCATTCGTCCCGCTGGGTGCCCAAAAGATAGCGGTATTCCCCCGAAAGAAAGCCCGTGTATGCCTCCATGGAGGGCACCTCCTCGCCCTCCACGCCGCAAAGCCGCGCCGCAAGGACGGAAAGATTGCACCCGCCGTGCGAGATCGCCGTTTTCCCCTCTTCTTCGAAATCGTCGTCCTTCGAAAAGAGCAGATACCGCCCGCGGCACCACGGGACGGCGAGGCACTTCCCCGCCACTTCCCCGCCCGCAAAGGTGTACGGAATGGGCAGCGAACGCTCGAGGAGGGCGGAAAAACCGATGCCGAAGGAAACGGCGTCCGGGAGCTCCCCCTTGGAGATGGCGTCCAGCGCGCCCTCCCGCGTGTAGTCGGTGACGAAGTAGTACACCCCCTCGTTTTCGCTCTCCACCCGCCGCGCCGCCTTCGCCAAAAACGCCGTGCGCGAGCCCTTTCCCCCCTCGAACGTGTCGATATTCCATACCTTCACAATGGTTTTGGAGGAAGCGGGCGCCTCGCTTCCCTTGGGAAAAAGGAGGAGGGCGGTAAGAACTGCGGTAAGCAGAACATACGGAATGGCGGCAAACAAGCGGCGCTTCATACCCCCTATTCTATGAAGGACGGAGCCCCATTCATGCAGGAAGGGACGCGTTTTGCGTCCCCTCCGCGTCTTTGGAAAAGGACGTTCCCCAAAGACTTCTATCTGTAAGCGTTCCCGCTACCTTCAGCTTGCGCCAAAGGAATGAAAATATACGAAAAACAGACCCCGAGGGGTCCGTTTTTTCAGCCGCGCTTGCAAAAGCTGTCGCAGCAGGTGCAGTGCTCGCAGTCGCAGGTGTTCCCCACATGGATCTTGGAGAGCTCGCACATTTGCCCGTCGCGGTTGTAGCGGCACTCGGTCACGCCGCAGGAAACGCCGCAGTTGATCTCGTTTTGCATTACCATTCCTCCTTGCAGGCAGTTTACGCAGTTTTGAGAAAAATATCAAAAGATGATTGACAAACGCTCTCTTCCCATGTAAAATAATAGAAAAAGGAGATAGTATGAAGGTCATTCTCAAAGCAGATGTGAAGGGAACGGGCAAAAAGGGCGATATCATCGAGGTATCGGACGGATTTGCCAAAAATTACCTCTTTAAGAAGGGGCTGGCGGAGCTCGCGACGGCGGGCGGCATCAACGAGATCGCTCAGCAGCGCTCCTCCGAGGCGTACCACAGGGCGGAGCTCATCAAGAGCTATAAGATGCTTGCGGAAAACCTCAAGGGGAAGGAGGTCGAGGTCCCCATCCGCGCGGGCGCAAACGGAAAGCTGTTCGGCGCGGTGACGACGGCAGACATTGCCTCTGCCCTCTCCAAGGCGGGGTACGACGTCGACAAGAAGAAGATCTCCATAAAGGAGCCCATCAAAAACCTCGGCGTGTTCGAGGCGGAGGTGCGCCTCATGGAGGGCATTTCCACGACCATCAAGGTGAACGTCGTCGCACTGTAATTTTCGGTAGCGAAAGGCCTCCGCTTGTTTGCGGAGGCCTTTTTTTGCAGTATTTTGGAGAAAAACGCGCGTTTATGTCACGCATAGTACTTTGCAAAATGCGGGTTTTTCGAATTTCGTCCCCTATTTCCGCCCATAGTAGGCGTTCAGGTACATCTGCTTTATTTCGCTCATGAGCGGGTAGCGCGGGTTCGCGCCCGTGCACTGGTCGTCGAAGGCGGCCTCCGTCATCTCATCGAGGCGGGAAAGGAATTCCTCTTCGGTAAACTTCCCCTCGAGCGCTTCGGCAATGGTCATAGGCTGCCCTATCTCCCTTTCGAGGGCGCGGAGCTTTTGGATGAGCGCTTCGACGAGCGCCTCGTCCGTTTTCCCTTTTAGCCCAAGGTAGCGCGCAACGTCTGCATACCGCTTTTGGCACTGCGGGTAGGCGTATTGCGGGAACGTGCCCATTTTCGCGGGAGCCTCGCTGCTGTTGAAGCGGATGACCTCCTCGAGCATGAGGGAATTCGCCATGCCGTGCGGGATGTGGAAGAAGGAGCCGAGCTTATGCGCCATGGAGTGGCATACGCCGAGGAAGGCGTTCGCAAACGCCATCCCCGCCATCGTCGCCGCGTTTGCCATCTTTTCGCGGGCGACGGGGTCGTTTGCCCCCTCTTTGTATGCCGCGGGAAGGTATTCGAAGATGAGAGCGATCGCCTGTTTGGCGAGCCCGTCGGTAAAATCCGTCGCCATCACCGAGGCGATGGCTTCCAAGGCGTGGCTCATCGCGTCGATGCCCGCGCAGGAGGTGAGGCCCTTGGGGATGTCGTTCATGAGATCGGCGTCCACAATGGCGACGTTCGGCATGAGCGCGTAGTCGGCAAGCGGGTACTTGGTGCCCGTCGTCTCGTCCGTGATGACGGCGAAGGGCGTGACTTCGCTCCCCGTGCCCGCCGTGGTGGGAATGGCGACGAAGAGCGCCTTCTCCCCCATGTGCGGGAAGGTGTACACGCGCTTGCGGATATCCATGAAGCGCATCGCCATGTCCTCGAAGCTCGCCTCGGGATGTTCGTAGAGCACCCACATGATTTTGGCGGCGTCCATGGGAGAGCCTCCGCCGACGGCGATGATGACGTCGGGCAAAAATTCCCGCATGCGCTGCACGCCCTCTTTGGCGCAGGCGAGCGTCGGGTCGGGCGCGACGCCGAAGAAGGTGGTGTGTTCGACGCCTTCCTCGTCCAAAACAGCGGTGATGCGCCGCGTAAACCCGCTCTTATAGAGAAATTCGTCCGTCACGATGAATGCGCGCTTCTTATTATATTCCTGTTTTCCGAGCTCCTTGAGCGCCAAAGACAGGCACCCGCGCTTGAAATACACCTTTTGGGGCGTGCGGAACCACAACATGTTCTCCCTCCTCTCCGCTACGGTCTTGATTTGAATGAGGTGCTTTACGCCGACGTTTTCCGAGACGGAATTGCCGCCCCACGAGCCGCAGCCGAGGGTGAGCGAGGGCGCAAAACGGAAGTTGTACAGATCTCCGATGCCCCCGTGCGAGGAGGGCGTGTTCACGACGATGCGGCAAGTTTTGAGCACCGAGCGGAAGTAGGAAAGTTTCTCTTCGCCGCTCTTCACGTCGAGATAGATGGAAGAGGTGTGCCCGAGACCTCCGTCGCAGACCAGCCGCTCCGCCTTCCTCACCGCGTCCTCAAAGTCCTTCGCGCGGTACATGGCGAGCACGGGAGAGAGCTTTTCGTGGGCGAATTCCTCGGATATTTCCACGCTCTCGACTTCCCCCACAAGCACCCGCGTGCCTGCGGGCGCCTCGAAGCCCGAGAGCCGCGCGATCTCGCAGGCGGATTGGCCGACGATGCGGGCATTCAGCGCGCCGTTGATGATGATGGCCTTTCGCACCTTCTCGGTCTCTTCGGGCGTCAAGAAGTATGCCCCGCGCAGGCGCATTTCCGCCTTGAAGGCGTCGTAAACGTCCTTTAAGACGATGACGGACTGCTCGGAGGCGCAGATCATGCCGTTGTCGAAGGTCTTGGAGTGCAGAACGGAGGAAGCCGCAAGGCGGATGTCCGCCGTGGAGTCGATGACGGCGGGCGTGTTTCCCGCGCCGACGCCGAGGGCGGGCTTCCCCGAAGAATACGCCGCCTTCACCATCCCGGGGCCGCCCGTCGCAAGGATGAGGTCGACTTCCCGCATGACCATCGCCGAGAGCGGCACGGTGGGCTGATCGATCCAGCCGATGATGTCCTCGGGCGCTCCCGCCGCAACGGCCGCCTCGTAGACGATGCGCGCCGCCTCGATGGTGCTCTTTTTGGCGCGGGGATGGGGCGAAATGATGAGCCCGTTCCTCGTCTTTAAGCACAGAAGGCACTTGAAGATGGCGGTCGACGTCGGATTGGTCGTGGGAATGATGGCGGCGATGACGCCGATGGGCTCCGCGATGCGGGTGATGCCCGCGCTCTCGTCCCGTTCGACGACGCCGCACGTCTTAACGTCTTTATAGGCGTTGTAGATGTACTCCGAGGCATAGTGGTTTTTGATGACCTTATCCTCCACGATGCCCATTCCCGTCTCTTCCACGGCGAGCTTGGCAAGCGGAATGCGCGCTTTGTTCGCGGCAAGGGCGGCGCGGAAGAAGATCTCGTCCACCTCACTTTGCGTGAAGCGGGCGAACTTCTCCTGTGCGGCGCGCACGCGGGAAAGCGCCTCTTTGAGTGTTTCTTCGTCCTTTACGATAAGATCCTTCATGGACCCCCCTTCCGGCGGAAACCGCCGCAGTCGTTTTCGTTAAATATGTTCGATATAATCCTCGCCAAAGAGCGTGTAGAGAATGGTCTGCGCGTACAGGCGGGAGAGGAAATCGTTGGGGTGGTTGACGTCGTTCCCCGTCACGTCGCGGAAGCGCTTGCCCGCCTTCAACATGCTCTCCGCGCTGCTGTAAACCGTCGCAACGCCGATGTTCTCGTTTTCCTCCGCAAGCTCCTTGAGGGCGTTTTCAAACCCCTCGTAGAAGCCCGTGTAGAAGCCCCTCACCTCGGGATTTGCCATCATGGAGGAGACGAGCACGATCTCGACGTCGGGATGCGCCGCCCGCACGCGGGAGATCATGGAGGAGATGTTCTGCCTGTAGAGGGGAACGCCCGCGCTGTCGTTCATGCCGAAGGCGATAAAGAGAAGGTCGGGGTCTTTGTCGAGAACGCGGGTCTGAAAGTGCGCGCCGCCGTCCAAATTGTCGAGCGCGTGCCCCATCTTGCCGTCGTTGCCCCATGTGGAAGTCGTTCCCCCTTCCGCCGTGTTGATGTAGTTGACGGTCGCATCGGGAAAGCGCGCCTTCATGTAGGAAGTGACCATCTGCGGGTAGCTCTCGGCGCGGGGACCGTAGCCGATGTAGCCGCTCGAATTGGCGCCCACGGTGATGGAGTCGCCATAGAACACGACGTTGACGCTCTCCCCCTTTTCGAGCTTTTCCATGGTGCGGGGGAATTTCGCGCTCTCGTCTATGGGCAGCGTCCATTCCTTGGTGTTGCTGTGCGAGTAGGTGACGACGATCTGCTTGCTCGAAATATCCGTTCCCTCGGCAAAGTAGAGGTGTTCGCCCGCATCGTTGGTGAGGTCGACGGCGCCGTTTTGGCGGTCGGAATAGTATTCTTCGTGCGTCATGTGCGGGACGGAAGTATCCTCGGGGAACACGAGCGCGGCGTCCCCCTTCGCCCATGTGTAGTCGACGTTTTCCTTATACGTCGTCTGTAAATCGTAGGAGCGGACGGAAAGCACCCTATCGGGCTTGTACATGAGGGGCGCGACGATGGGGTCTCCCTCGTAGTCTCCTGCGACCCAAAGCGTCTCGTTATACACCTTATTCCCCGACCAAAACGGGGTGAGATAGGTCTTTAACACATACCTGCTGTCGTCCAGCCAAGGGGTGGTATCCTCGGGGACCGTTCCGTTCGGGGTAGAAGGGACCCCCTGCGTCTTGTCGCCGCCCTTGTCGTCTGCGGGCTCTCCGCAGCCGCAAAGACATACGCCGAGCGCCATGAGAAGCGCCATTCCTGCCGCGATGCGTTTCATCTTGCCTCCTTTTCGAGCAATATAGCATTGTAGTGCTACCATTGTAACCGATGCGAGCGATTTTGTCTATACTTTTAAGAAAATTCCACACAAAAAAAGAAAAAACCCGCTCTTTGTGCGGTAACCTCCCCCTGTATCCCCTTCCTTAAACGGAAGGGGATTTCAATTGTCATGCCGCCCCGCGCGCCAACGCGTCATTCTGCCCCGCCCGAGCTTCTTTTGTATTCCAAGGGCGGCACGAGCGCGTAGCGCGAAGTAGCGTAGCGAAGAATCCCGAGGATGAAATTTCGGACTTCGTTCTTCGGGATGTTTCGGTCGCTTACGCTCCCTCAACATGACGCGGTGACCCCTTGCCCCCGTCACGGCGTGTAAATATATTGGAGGGCGGTGAAGGAGACCTCGCGGGAGGCGCCGTCCACATAGCTGTAGCTGCCGAAGAAGCCCGCGCTGCGCTGCAAAACGTTTTTGTACGTCACCGTCACCTCGTCGCCCGCGCCGACGCGCGAAATGAGGTCGTTCGCCAGATCCGTGAGGGTATACGATCCCCCGCCGCTCTCGGTGAAATCCGTCCTCTCGCCGTTCACGGTGATGGCGACGACCGCCTTCACGGCATTCCCCCATTCGCTGTAGAGCGGGCTCTCGCTGCTCGCCGCCGCGACGAGATAGTTTGCGCGGGAGGAAAGCGCGGAGCTCGTGTAGAGCGTCGCCAAAGAGAAGGTGATATCCACGCGCGCGTCGCCTTCGACATAGCCGTATTTCGTCACCTCGCCGCCCGCTTCCTCGTGCGTTTGAATGAGGCATTCGGCTGCATATTTGGCGTCGTTTGCGGGAATGGCGAAATTCAGCCCCTCCACATATTGACCGTTGTAGGTATCGTACCCCGAATTGATGATGCCGACGAGGGCGCCGCTTGAATCGAAGAGTCCCCCGCCCGAATTTCCGCCGTTGATGAGGGCGTCCGTCTGCATGAGCGTCATCGTTCCGATCTCGCCCACGTTCACATCCCGCTTGGTGGCGGAGACGATGCCGTGCGTGACCGTGCCGCCAAGAATGCCGAGCGGATTGCCGATGGCGTATACTTCCGTGCCCACGGCGACCGCGTTGCTGTCCGAGACGAAGGCGGCGGCCTTGAGCACTGTTCCCGCGGGCGGAGTGACCGAAAGGACGGCGATGTCCCGCTTCATGGAGCTGCCGATGAGCGTTGCCTCGTACACCGTCGTCGTCTCTTCGTCTCCCTCGAGGGACAAGACGTCCACATAGAAGCTCGACCCGCCGTCGATGACGTGATGGTTGGTGACGATGAAGTACTTCTCATACGCGCCGTTCTCCCCTCCCGCGCCGCCGATGATGACGCCGCTCCCGAGCGAAGTGCCCGTCTCGGTATAGCTCGTGACGTCCACCACGGTGGGACGGATGGCTTTGAGCATCTCGGTGAGAGAGGTGTAGCTCTCGTGCGCCGTCTCGGTGAGAGTGACGGTGTAATTTTCCGCAGGGGCGGGAGCGCCGTTTTCCGAAGTCTCCCCCGCGCCGCACGCGGAAAGTAGTAGGGCGGCGCAAAACACCGCGCCGAACGTAACAAATTTTTTCTTCATTTTCTTGCCTCTATTTTGGAAACTTATTGTACAGTATAGCACACTTTACACAATAGTTTGTGCATTCTGCGTGAAGAATGTATGAAATTCGGGGAACAAGACCCTTGGAATGACAAGGGAACCTCCCCCTGTGTCCCCTCCTTAAAAAGGCAGGGGATTTTATATGAAAGCTGCCCCCTTTGAAGGGGAAAATTTTGCATTCTGCCAAAGGTTGATAATCTTTGGCGCAAAATTTTCTTGGCA
>CANRHI010000030.1 GCA_947630365.1 uncultured Clostridia bacterium | reverse complement strand
GTCGAGCTCGGCTCCCGCTGCACGGTGTTCATGAACAGCTCGGTGAAGCAGGCGCAAAAGGAGGGGGCGAGCGTCGAAGATATTTCGGCGGGGCTCTCTTCCTCCATCGTGAAGAACGCCATCTACAAAGTCATCCGCGCGCGGACGCCCGAGGAGCTCGGCGAGCACATCGTCGTGCAGGGCGGCACCTTCCTCAACGACGCGGTGCTCTGTTCCTTCGAAAAGGAGACGGGGAAGGAGGTCATCCGTCCCGCCATTGCGGGGCTGATGGGCGCGTTCGGCGCGGCTCTCTATGCCAAGGAAAACACCCCGCCCGACAAGCTCATTTCGAGCATCGTCACCGAGGCGGAGCTCGAAAACTTCCGCTATACCTCCCGCTCGGTCAACTGCGGCGGGTGCACCTCCAAGTGCAGCGTGAATATCCTCACCTTCTCGGACGGGAGAAGGTTCATCTCGGGCAACAAGTGCGAGAGGGGCGCGGGGCTCAAAGTGCCCAAGAACGTGCCCGATATCTATGCCTACAAGTACGAAAAACTGCTCGCCCTCCCCACACCCATGGAGGCGCCGCGGGCAAGGGTGGGGCTGCCCGTGCAGCTCGTCATGTTCGAACAGCTTCCCCTCTGGACGGCATTTTTCGAGACGTGCGGCTTCGAAGTGGTGCTCTCCGAGCGCAGCTCGAGGGGGCTGTACTTCAAGGGGCAGCACACCGTCGCGAGCGACACCGCGTGCTACCCCGCCAAGCTCATGCACGGGCACATCGAGAGCCTTCTCGATAAGGGCGTGGACTTCATCTTCTACCCCTGCGAGAGCTACAATTTGGACGAGCACGACAGCGTGAATCACTACAATTGCCCCGTCGTGGCGTACTATCCCGAGCTTTTGAAGGCGAACAACGAGCGGCTGACGGACGAAAACCTCGTCATGCCCTACCTCGACCCCAACAGCGAGGGCACGACGGTGAAGGCGCTTTGCCGCGCCCTCAAAAAATACAAGCTCTCTTCCTCCCTCGTGAAGCGGGCATACCGCGCGGGGCTCGCCGCCATGGAGGCGTTCCATGCGGACGTCGTCGCCAAGGGGAAGGAGATCCTCTTCCGCGCAAGGCAGGAGGGGAAGCAGGTCGTCGTGCTTGCGGGAAGGCCGTACCACGTCGACCCCGAGATCAACCACGGCATCAACAAGCTGCTCGGCTCGCTCGGCTTCGCCGTCCTTTCGGAGGACGCCGTGTTCGAGGAGGGGAAACAGGTGAAGGTCAACGTCCTCAACCAGTGGACGTACCACGCAAGATTGTACCGCGCGGCGGAATTCGCCACCGAGAACGAGGACGTCAACCTCGTCCAGCTCGTCTCCTTCGGCTGCGGCATCGACGCCATCACGACGGACGAAGTCCGCACCATTTTGGAGAGCCGCGGCAAGCTCTATACCCAAATCAAGATAGACGAAATCAACAACTTGGGCGTGGTCAAAATACGGCTTCGTTCCATGCTCGCCGCCATCGAGGAACAAAGGAGGGCAAAATGAGCAAGAAAGATATGCCCCTCGAGCCCGCCGTGGACTTTCGGGACGACTACCCGCGCTTCACCCGCGAGATGAAGGCGACCCACACCATCTTGGTGCCCGACATGCTCCCGTGGCACTTCGACCTTCTCATCCATGTGATGCGCATGCACGGGTACAATGTGGAGGTGCTCCACAACGAGGGGAGGGAGGTCATCGACGAAGGCTTGAAGCATGTGCACAACGATACATGTTTCCCCGCCCTCTGCGTCATCGGGCAGTTTTTGAACGCTTTGAAGAGCGGCAAGTACGACCCGAAAAAGACGGCGGTCATCATCACCCAGTCGGGCGGCGGATGCCGCGCAAGCAACTATATCCCGCTCATCCGCAAGGCGCTCAAGGCGGAATTCCCCGAGGTCCCCGTGCTCTCGTTGAATTTCGCAGGGCTGGAAAAGGGCAACGGGCTGGAGCTCGACCTTCCCTTCCTCATTCAGCTCGGATACGCCATCTTCTACGGCGACCTCATCATGAGCTGCTTCAACCAGACCAAGCCCTACGAAGTGCACGAAGGGGACAGCGCCGCCGCGCGGGTTCTGTGTGTGGAGCGCATTAAAAAGGCGCTGGAGAGCAGAGACTTCAAACATCTGAAGAAATACACGAATCTCGTGCTCGAGACCTTCGCCGCCGTCGAACGGAGAAAGGAGCAGAAGATCAAGGTCGGCATCGTCGGGGAGATCTATGTGAAGTATTCCCCGCTGGGCAATTCTCACCTCGAGGAATTCCTCCTCAAGGAGGGGTGCGAGCCCGTCGTGCCCGCCCTCATGGATTTCATTCTGTATTGCGTCATCAACAACGTCAACGACGCGAAACTGTACGGCAAGGGCAAGAAGAGCGCGATCGTTTTCAAATTCGTGTATCGCTACCTTCGCGGGAAGCAGAAGAAGATCATCGCGCTCACAAAGAAGCAGGGCGTGTTCGAGCCGCTGCACGACTTCGAGCATCTCAGGCGGTGCGCCGATAAGGTCATCAACCAAGGCGTGAAGATGGGGGAGGGTTGGCTCATCCCCGCCGAAATGGCGGCGCTTTGCGAGACGGGGACGAAGAACGTCGTCTGCGCCCAGCCGTTCGGGTGCCTCCCCAACCACATTGCGGGGAAGGGCGCCGTGCGCGTCATCAAGGAGACCTACGAGGGCGCGAACATCGTGCCCGTCGACTACGACCCTTCGGCGACCAAGGTCAATCAGGAAAACCGCATCAAGCTCATGCTCGCCACCGCCCGCGAGAACATGGAAAAGGGCATCTGAAGGGCGGAAAGAAGAAGAGGGAGCCCACCCCCCGAAAATAAAAATGAAACCCCGTACCGCGGACATGGTACGGGGATTTTCGGTGTGAAGGGTGTTGTTTTCATTTCGAGCGGAGCCGTAGGCGGAGTGAGTGGATCTTCCCCGCAAGTCGTACCACAAAGTAGAAGATACACTCGGCTACGCCTCGGTATGAGGGCGGCTCTCTTGGCGCCCCTATATGAGGGGAGCCGGCGAGGCGAAGCCGAGACTGAGGGGTTTTTTTAACCCTATCCCCCCTTACGGGGTACTTCCCCTCATTAGGGGAAGCAAGGTAGTATTGCTACCGCGTCATGTTGAGGGAGAGGAGCGACCGAAACATCCCGAAGTACGAAGTCCGAATTTTTATCCTCGGGATTCTTCGCTACGCTTCAGAATGACGCGGGATACAGGGGCAGAATGACGCGGGAGAACAGGGGGAGGTTCGTTCCGATTCATGGTGCGAGGAGGGTTTCCCTCCGCTGCACGCCTCAATTTGCCACCCACGGGAGGCTTATTGTCGGATTGAGCGAATGAGAGGGATACTCAAGAGGACGCAAACGCATGTTTCCTCGTTGAATTTGTTTTTGAGCATGCCCCCCAAGGGGCAGACGAGAAAAGAAATTCAACGAAACAAAACATTCAAAAGATATTCTCGATGGCGGGCATATAGGTGCCGGGGAGGCATTCGGAGAGGTGGAGGAGGATCTCGAGCTTGGGGAGAGCGAGGGGAAAATTTTTTTCGGCGACGAGGCGGACGGTCTCCGCCATGTAGTCGTCGATGCGGGAAATGTCGTTATGGGGGATCCAAACGTGCAAATTTTCCTTGCGATCCTCCCATCGGTCTTGCACGACGCGGGCGTCCTCGCCGCTTGCGCGCTCCTCCTCAACTTTGGTGTATAGACTTTCGAGCTCACCCCGGAAGTCGGAGAACTGCCCCGTCACATAAAACCATTCGAAGAGGGCGAGCCCCAAAAGGAGCGCAACGGAAATTCCGATCGCCGTTAAGGATTTTACCATATGTAGGGAAGAGGCGCCTTCTGGGTTTACCACGCCGTGTCTTTTGGGTTTACCACGCCGTGCCGTTGGGGTACTCCACCTGTAGGGTGCGGTACTTTTCGCCCTTTTGCTGGAGGTAAATTTTTCCTTCGCCGTCGGCGGTGAGAACGAGCACCCGCTTCACGTTCTTCACGCCGTTTTCCGCCAAAATGCCCTCGAAGTATTCGCGTTTGAGCCCCGTGAGGGCGAGGTTTTTCTCGTCGAAGCTGCCGTTGTCCACGATGACGAGGGGGAGGGAGGTCTGCTTTTCCTCGTAATTTTCCTTGGGAAGGGCGGAGAAGGTGCCGTTGGATTCGTAGAGGGCGTAGTCGATGCTGTCGAGCGAAAAATAGCCCGCCGAGCGGAGGCTCTCGATGAGGTCGGAGACGTCGAGGTTGTTCTTCTTGAGCTGGTAGTCGTCGATGCCGTCCTTGTTCACGACGAGGGAGGGCTTGCCCGAGATGAAAGATTTGAGGGGCTTCACCTTCAGATCGAGGAGGGTCACGATCTCGTGCAGAACGTAGATGGTGACGACGGAGATGATCCCGTACAAAAGGGGGATGGAGGCGTCCGCCATGGGGATGCAGGCGAGCTCGGCGATGAGGAGGGTGATGACGAGCTCGAAGGGCTGCATTTCGCCGATTTGGCGCTTGCCCATGAGCCGCATGATGACGAGCAGTGTAAAGAAAATGATGGCGGTGCGGATGATGACAAGAGTCATATTCACAGTTTGCAATTCTTTTTTGAAATTATGTTGAAATGCTTGCCTTCAAATACCGCATTGTGCTATGATTACAGCCGAAGAGTAGCCAAGGCGCGTAAAGTGTTGCGAAACGGGACGTTGTTCGCAAACGAAAGGGCGGAAGGCCCTGCGGTGCCGCGGCGCGTCCGCTCGTCGGTACACGCGCCTCCCTCATACCGAGCCCCGTAGGGGCGAGTGTATCTTCTCCCGCGGTAGATTTGCGGGGAAGATTCGCTCACTCCGCTTCGCTCCGTTCGGAATGAGGAGAGGGGGAAGCTGTCACTTCTCGGAATGAGGGGGAAAGCTGTCCTTCCATGGGGCTTAGCGCGTGGAGAAATCTCTTGCCGCAGCGCGGACCTCCTCGAAGGGAGGTTTTTTTATGCAGAGAGAAGGGATAAAACAGCCCGTTTGGAAGCGCGTGTTCTTTTCGGAAGTGCTCCTTCAAAAGTCGCCCGCGCAAAAGATCGCTTGGATCGCCGTCATGGCGGCGCTTTGCGTCATCGCAAATTTCTCCGAATTCAAATTTGCGGACATCCAGTTTTCGCTCACCATCTTCGCCTCCGTGCTTGCGGGGATCATTGTCGGCCCGCTCCCCGGGGCGCTTTCCGCCATGCTCGGAGACTTCCTCGGCTTCGTCGTGAACAGCTGGGGGTACATGTACATGGTGTGGGTGGGGCTCTCTTGCGCGTGCATGGCGCTCGTCGCGGGGCTCGTCATGAAGCTCCCCCTAAGGTTTCGCGGGAGCGGATACATCAAACTTGCCATCGTCTGTTTTCTCGTCCTCGCCCTGTGCACGGTGGGCATCAACACCACGGGATTTTACATCTATTACACGCGGGTGGGGTTTACTTCCAAGTCGCTTTCCCTCGTCGAGGAGCACTTCGGGGGGAACAGCTATCTCGCCTATGCGCTCGTGCGGCTTTTCTTTCTCGGGCAAATCTGGAACAGCCTCTTCAACTACGCGCTGCTCTTTTTCGCCGTGCCCCTGTTGAACGCCGCAAAGCCGCTCAAAATCGACATTCGTTGATGGATTTTTTTTGCATGCCGAACGCTTGCGGTTGACTTTCCGCGCGCGGGCGTGTATAATGGAGATACTATCGCAAAATGGGGGTACCGTGCAGACCATGCTGCTTGCCGATGTGACCTTCGGGGCGAACCGCAGGGGGATCATCCTCTTCGGCTTCGAAATTTATTACTACGCCATCTGTATCGTGAGCGGAATTCTGCTCGCGACCTTCCTCTCCGCCCTCCTCATGAAGAGGCGGAACATGTCGGTGGATTTCATCTTCACCCTCTTTGTGTTCTGCATCCCGACGGCGCTCATCTGCGCGCGGCTCTATTATTGCTTCACAAAGCCGTTGCCGCCCTCGCAGTGGATCCATGTGCGGGACGGGGGGCTCTCCGTCATCGGCGGGGTCATCGGCGGGGTGACGGCGGGGCTCGTCGTCTGCCTCGTGAAGAAGGTGGAATTCTTCCGCGCGGCGGATTGCGTCGTCGTGACCATTCTCATCGCGCAGGCGCTCGGAAGGCTGGGGAATTACTTCAACGAGGAAGTGTTCGGGCAGCCCGTCACCGACCCCGCGTGGCAGTGGGAGCCCTTCGCGGTGTACATCCACAGCGGCAACGGCCCCGGCGCGCCCGCGGGGTGGTACCACGCCTTTTGCTTCTACGAGATGTTCGTCAACCTCATCGGCTTCGGGCTCCTCTATTCCGCGGCATGGTTTTGGAAGAAGAAGCCCAACGGCGTCCTTACCTTCTCCTACTTCGTTTGGTACGGCGTCGTCCGCGCCGTGATGGAGCCCTTCCGCTACGAGGGGGACATCTTAAAGGGCGGCGGCATCATGTGGAGCGAGCTCACCGCCGTGCTCTATATCGGGCTCGGGGTGTGCGGCATATTGCTCCTTCTCATCTTCAACTTCAAGAAGGAGGGGGCGTTCTTCGGAAGCAAACGCGGCGACCCTTGCGGCATCACGGAGTATCTCACCCCGTATAAGGACGACGTGCCCTATTTTTCCAAGATAAACATGTTCGGCAAAAAGTACCCGCCGAAGCCCGAAAAGGGCAAACCGGGCGAAGATACCGTGCCGTCCGAACAGGACAAAGGAGAGAAGCAATGAGAAATTTAACGCTACTTACCGATCTGTACCAGATCACCATGGGGCAGGGGTACTTCAACGAAGGGCGGCACGAGGAGCTCGCCGTGTTCGACATCTTCTTCCGCCCGAACAAGCTCATCACCTACTCGGTGGCGGCGGGCATGGAGCAGGCGGCGGAATATCTCGAGAATTTGCACTTCTCCGAAGAGGACATCGCCTACCTTCGCGGCCTCGGCATTTTCACCGAGCCCTACCTTGCCTATCTTTCCAAGCTCCGCTTCACGGGGGACGTGTTCGCGGTGAAGGAGGGGGAGATCGTGTTTCCCTACGAGCCCATTCTCACCGTCCGCGCGCCCATGATACAGGCGCAGCTCGTGGAAACGGCGCTCCTCACCTTCATCAACCATCAAACGCTCATCGCCTCCAAGGCCGCCAAAATTTGCGCGGCGGCGGGAAGCGGCGTCGTGATGGAATTCGGGCTCCGCAGGGCGCAGGGGGCGGACGCGGGCATCTACGGGGCGCGGGCTGCCGTCATCGGCGGCTGCGGCTCCACCTCCAACGTGTATGCGGGCAAGCTGTTCGACATCCCCGTCGCGGGGACGATGGCGCACAGCTGGGTGATGAATTTCCCCTCCGAGCTCGAGGCGTTCCGCGCCTATGCCCATAGCTTTCCCGACGCGTGCTTGCTTCTCGTCGACACTTACGACACCCTGCACAGCGGCGTGCCGCACGCAATAGAAGTATTCAAAGAGCTCCGCGCGGCGGGGCACGAGCCCAAGGGGGTGCGCCTCGACTCGGGCGACCTTGCCTACCTTTCCAAGGAGGCGAGGAGGATGCTCGACGAGGCGGGCTTCGAAAACGCCATCGTGTGCGCCTCGGGCGACCTCGATGAATACTCCATCCGCTCGCTGAAAGAGCAGGGCGCAAAGATCGACAGCTGGGGGGTGGGCACCAAGCTCATCACGAGTGCGGATCTTCCCGCGCTCGGCGGGGTGTACAAACTCTCCGCCGTGTACGAAAACGGCGTGGAGATCCCCAAGATCAAGCTCTCGGACACTACCGAGAAGATCACCAACCCCTCCTTCAAGGAGCTGTACCGCATCTACGACAAAAAGACGGACAAGGCCATCGCCGACTACATCACCCGCGCAGGGGAAACCATCGACGAGAGCAAGCCCTTGGAGCTCTTCCACCCGACCGAGACGTGGAAGCGCATGACGGTGAAGGACTTCCGCATACGCAAGCTCCGCGAGCCGCTCGTCGTGCAGGGAAAGCGGGCAAAGGCGCCCCGTCCCCTTGCCGAGATCTCCGCCTACCGCGCCGCCGAATATGCGCGCTTCTGGGAGGAATATACCCGACAGGATATGCCGCATATCTATAAGGTGGATTTGTCCCCCGCGCTCTATGCGCTCAAGCGGCAGATGATCGAGGCGTGCGGAAAGGGTGAAGAATGCTGAAAGTCTATTCGGAAAAGGATGTAAAGCGGCTGGTATCCCGCCTCAAGGAGGAGTACGACGGCGTGCTCGAGAGCATGCGCGTTTCCCTCGAGGAGACGAAGGAGGAGAACCGCACTCTGCGCGCCCGCGTCTCGGTGCTCGAGGGCGAGAGGGCGGATGTCGCCGAGGCGATGATCGCCGCCGTCAAGGCGGGGGAGGCCGCGCGCAAAGAGGGCGAAAAGGCGCTCGAAGATCGCCGCCGCGAGCTGGCTCTTCTCATAGACCGCTGCCGCGATTATCTTTCCGTGCTGCAAAAAAAGTATCCCGACGAGGAGGAAGTCTCGGCGTTCTCCCGCTTTACGGAGGAGCTCGCGGGAGGGCTGGGCGAGGAGGAAGAGAGCGGCTTCGATCTCGAAGAGGTCACCGCGCCCAAATACCCCTTGGACCTCGCCAAATTGTGCCGTGAATTGGGGCTGATGGAGGACGAGGAATGACCGCTTGCGTCTGTGGGCTCGTGCTCTTGGTCCTTCTCTTTATCGACCTCGTGACAAAGATGTTCGCCCACGCCTACCGCTTTTCGCAGAACTCGTATTTTTTGGGCATCGTGCGGCTCCGCTATACCGAAAATGCGGGCTTCGCCTTCGGCATGGCGGCGGATAACCGCGCGGTGATGGTCTTTATCACCATCTTCACCATCTTCCTCATCATCGGCATCGGCGCGCTCTTTTTCACCGTGTACAAGCGCAACCGCTTCGCAAGGGGAGTGCTCGCCGTCATCGAGGCGGGCGCCATAGGGAATCTCATCGACAGGCTGTACTTCGGCTGGGTGCGGGACTTTATCGAAGTCGTCGAGATCCGCATCGGGAGCCTCCGCATTTTGCCGACGTATATCTGCAATATCGCCGACATCTACATCGTGTTCGGCGCCATTCTTCTCATCTTCATGATCCTCTTCATCGGGCCGCACGCCATCTTCCCGCTCACGAAGAAGTGGAGGGCGGAGGCGAAGAGGTTGGAAGCCGAACGCGAATCCAAAAAGCTCAAGGATACGCTCTCTCCCGAGGAGAAGCGCCCCTCCGAGGCGAAGGACGAGGACTTCGAGGAGGTCGTCGTGTTCGACAAATCGGAAAAGCCGCCCAAGCCCCCGACCGATGGATAGGCGCTTTTTCACCGCCGAGGAGGAGACGCGGGCAGACGTCTTTTTGAGCGGAAGGACGGAGCTCACGCGCTCCGCCGTCAAGCGGCTCGCGGAGGAGGGCAACGTGCTCGTGGGCGGCGTCCCCGTCAAGGCGGGGCAAATGCTCAGGAAAAACGACACCGTCGAGATCCGCATTCCCGACCCCGTTCCCACAAGGGCGCAGCCCGAAGATATCCCTCTCGACATCGTGTATGAGGACGGGGATATCGCCGTCGTCAACAAGCCGCGGGGCATGGCGGTGCATGCGGGCGCCGGAAACTACACGGGCACGCTCGTGAACGCCCTTCTCTTTTCGCTCGGCGATCTATCTGGCGTGGGAGGGGAGCTCCGCCCGGGCATCGTACACCGCATCGACAAGGATACGACGGGGCTTCTCGTCGTCGCCAAAAACGACCGCGCGCACCTTTCTTTGAGCGAGCAGATCGCAAAGAAGGAGGCAAAGCGGGAATATCTCGCCCTCCTCGAAGGCGTGGTGAAGGACGATGAGGGGCATATCGAGACGGACATCGGCAGGGACCCGAAGGACAGGCTCAAGATGGCGGTGCTTCCCGCGGGGAAGGGCAAACATGCCGTGAGCGACTACTTCGTCGAAGAGCGCTTCCGCGGGAACACGCTCGTCCGCTTTGTGCTCTCCACGGGCAGGACCCATCAGATCCGCGTCCACGCGAAATACATGGGGCACCCCGTCGTGGGGGACAAGACGTATGGCTACAAAAAACAGCGCTTTGCGCTCGGCGGGCAGCTTTTGCACGCCTTCCGCCTCACGCTCACCCACCCGACGACGGGGGAGAGACTGACGTTCGAGGCGCCCCTTCCCGAGGAATTCGGGCATGTGCTCGCGCTCCTTCGGCGGGAGGGATAAAATTTTTTTCGGAGGACAGAAAGGTATGGGACGCAAGGAAAAGAAAGATCCGAACAACTTTCAAGAGACAAAGAAGGCGGCGAAGAGCGCTTCGCGGGCGCGCCTCACCGATTTTTTGGCATTTTTCGGGCTGGCGGTCGCCGCGATTCTCATCGTGCTCGGTCCCATTTTGCGGTGGCTGAGCAAGGAGAACGTGTATTCCGTGCTCAACATGATCGCGCAGTACAGCCTTCTCGCCGCCATCGCCATTCCCGCATGGATCTTCGTGAGCCGCAAGCGCATGGGGTGGAAGATCTTCTACCTCGTCGTTCTGCTCGTGTACCTCGTGGGAACGGTGCTCGGCGTCGCGCTGTAAAGGGGGAAGTATGAGAGTACCCGTCGTCGCGATCGTCGGCCGCCCCAACGTGGGCAAGAGCACATTTTTCAACAAGGTCGCGGGAAGGAAGATCGCCATCACGGAGGACCGCCCGGGCGTCACGCGGGACCGCATCACCGCCGATTGCGAGTGGAGGGGGAAGCCCTTCCTCCTCGTGGATACGGGCGGCATCGAGCTCAAATCCGAGGACATGATGTGGAAACAGATCGCAGCGCAGGCGACGCTCGCCGTGGATTCCGCGGACGTCATCCTCTTCTTCACGGACGCGAGGGAGGGCATCACCGCCTCCGATCACGACGTGGCGGACATGCTCCGCCGTAGCAAAAAGCCCGTCGTTCTCGCCGTCAATAAGGTGGACGAGTATTCGGCGGACAAGGTGTTCGAATTCTATTCGCTCGGGCTGGGGGAGCCCTACGCCGTCTCGGCGGAACACTCCCGCGGCATCGGAGACGTGCTCGACGCGGCAGTGGCGCTCTTCCCCAAGGGGGAGGCGGCGGCGGACGAATCTCTCAAGATCGCCGTCGTGGGCAAGCCCAACGCGGGCAAGAGCTCGCTCGTCAATAAACTTCTCGGCGAGGAGCGCACCATCGTCACGCCCATCGCGGGCACCACGCGGGACGCAGTGGATACCCTCTTCACCCGCGGGGACAAAAAATATACCGTCATCGACACGGCGGGCATCCGCAGAAAGCGCGCGGTCAACGACGATATCGAGTATTATTCCGTCCTTCGCGCCATCGACGCCATCCACCGCGCGGACGTCGTCCTCCTCGTCGTGGACAGCACGGAGGGGCTCACCGAGCAGGATGTGCGCATCGTCGGCATGGCGCACGAACAGGGCAAGCCTTCCGTCGTCGTCATGAACAAGTGGGACGCCGTCGAGAAGGACTCGCACACCATCGAGGAATTCGAGAAAAAGCTGCGCGAGGACCTCAAATTCATGGGGTATTTCAAATCCGTCTACATCTCGGCAAAGACGGGGCAGAGGGTGGAGAAGGTGCTCTCCCTCGCGGAGGAAGCGTATGCCCATGCGGGCTTCCGCGTCCCCACGGGCGCCCTCAACGACCTTCTCATCGACGCCATGCGCGTCTCCGAGCCCCCGAGCTACCAGGGAAAGCGCATGAAGCTCTACTACGCCGCGCAGGTCTCGGTGCACCCGCCGCTCTTCGTTCTGCAGGTGAACGACGAAACGCTCATGCACTTTTCCTACGAGAGGTACCTCGAAAACGTCCTCCGCGGCGCATACGATTTCACGGGCACGCCCATCCGCATTCAGGCGCGCAACAAGAAGGAGAACCAATGAGAATGTACTCTCTGTTCGGCGCGCGTTCTTTCACACGAGCACAGCATAGGAAGGAGGACCAATGAGCGCAGCAGTATCGGCGAGCGTCATTTCGAGCGAAGGCGCAGCCGCAGTCGAAAAATCTCTCGCCTTTTCCCAGTTTTGGTATTGGATGCTCTTGATGGCAGTCGTCAGCTATCTGTGCGGATGCCTGAATTTCGCCGTCATCATCTCCAAGATCAAGCATAAGGACGTCCGCAAGCTCGGCAGCGGCAACCCCGGCACCATGAACATGAGCCGCGAATTCGGGCTCAAAGTCGGGCTCATCAACTTCCTCCTCGACGCCTGCAAGGGGGGCGTTCCCGCCCTCATCAGCTACTTTATCTTCCGCAATTATTGCTTTGCGGGGACGAACGTCGTCATCTCCGACTTCACACGGTACTTTTGCGGGCTGTTCGTCATCATCGGGCACATCTTCCCCGTCACCATGAAGTTTAAGGGAGGGAAGGGCATCGCCTCCTCCTTGGGGCTGTTTACCTTCTGCCTCTCCATGGAGAGCCCGCTCTTCATCCTGTTCACCATTTTGGGGCTCATCGGCGTGCTCACTTACATAATTTTGACGGAATGGGGCTCGATGGGGTCGCTCCTCGGCGTGACGGGCTTCTCCGTTTGGCAGGGGATCATCTTCTTCCTTCGGTATGAAAGTGAGCTCGCGAACGGCTGGGTCGTGGGGATCTTTATGACGCTCCTTGCCATCAACCTCCTCACTTGGTGCGCCCACAGGAAGAACCTCGTGCGCCTCTTCGCCGGCGAGGAACATCGCACTTCCGTCCGCAAGCTCTCCCACGGCAAACGCGGCATGAAGGAGATGTAGGGAGAAGCCGCTCCGCCCTTGGAATGCAAAAGAAGCCCGGGCGGGGCAGAATGACGCAGAGGGCAAAAGGCCTACCCTTTTGCAAAGGGAAAATTTTGCATTCTGCCAAAGGTTGATAATCTTTGGCGCAAAATTTTCTCAGCATTTGCCCATGTGCACGGGCAAATGCTGACCGAACGCGGGACTCTACCCGCGTGAGACGGCTCCCGCGCAAGCGGGTGGTGGGGATTGGGAATTCGTACAACATACTCCCATCCCCACCCGTCTGCCTTTGGGCAGACACCCTCCCCTTCCCCGAAGGGTAGGGCTTTTCTGCGGTGCCTCCCCCTGCGTCCCCCTCCTTAAATAAGGAATGGGATTTTGCTGTGGAACGCGCGGGCTACCGCGTCATGTTGAGGGAGTGAAGCGACCGAAACATCCCGAAGTACGAAGTCAGAATGACGCGGTTTTCCTCATTCCGAACGGAGCCGTAGGCGGAGTGAGCGAATCTTCCCTGCAGGTCGTACCATGCAGCAGAAGATACACTCGGCTTCGCCTCGGTATGAGGGAAGCGTTCCTTGGCTCTCCTTTGAGGACTCGCAATACCTTTTGCCCTCCCCCTTATACTTGAGGGGGAGGGGAAGGGGAGGGGGTGCCCACATTGTCATCCCGCTCCCCGCTTTTTATCCTAAATAGTGCAAAAAAACCCGTCCCGCGGCGAATGCCGCGGGACGGAAACATTTTCAAAGCAAAATCTTACTTTTCGATCAAACTTTTTCCGGTCATTTCCTTGGGGATGGGGAGGCCCATCACTTCGAGAAGGGTGGGGGCGAGGTCGGCAAGGATGCCGTCCTTGCGCAGCGTCACGTTTTTATACTTCTCCGAGATGAGCACGACGGGCACGGGGTTGGTGGTGTGGGCGGTGAAGGGGGAGCCGTCGCTATCGAGCATCTTATCCGCATTGCCGTGGTCGGCGGTGAGGAGCACCGAGCCGCCCATGGACAAAATTTTATCGACGACCTTCTTCACGCATCCGTCGACGGTATGCACGGCCTTGACCGCGGCGGGAATGACGCCCGTATGGCCGACCATGTCGCAGTTGGCAAAGTTCAGGATCATCGCGTCGTACTCGCCCGTGGAGAGCTCCTGAAGGACGCGTTCGGTGACCTCGGGGGCGGACATTTCGGGCTGAAGGTCGTAGGTCGCCACCTTGGGGGAGGGGATGAGCACGCGTACCTCGTTGTCGTTGGGCTTCTCCACGCCGCCGTTGAAGAAGAAAGTCACATGCGCGTACTTCTCCGTTTCGGCGATGCGCAGCTGTTTTTTGCCCATTTTGGCGAGATATTCGCCGAGGGTGTTCTCCAAAGTCTGTTTGGGGAAGGCGATCTCCACGCCCGTGTACTCCGCGTCGTACACGGTGAAGCACACATACACGGGTGCGAGGAAGCCCGTTTTCCGCTCGAACGCCGTTCCCTTGGGCACGACGAAGGGATCTTGCGAGAACGCCCGCGTGATCTCCCGCGCACGGTCGGGGCGGAAGTTGAAGAAGATGATGCTGTCGCCCTTTTCCACGAGCGCGACGGGCTTTCCGTTCTTACAAATGTTGGTGGGAAGGACGAATTCGTCCGTCACGCCGTTTTTATAACTTTCCTCGAGGGCGGCGACGGGGTCCTCCGCATGAATGCCCGTGCCGAGCGTGAGCATATCGTAGCTCTTTTCCTCCCTGTCCCAGTTGTTGTCGCGGTCCATGGAGTAGTACCTGCCCGAGAGGGAGGCAAGCTCGCCGTAGCCGATCTTCTTCATGAAGGAAAGAAGCTCCTTCACATATTCCACGCCAGAGGTGGGGGAGACGTCTCTCCCGTCCATGAAGCCGTGCACATAGCACTTGGGCACGCCGCGCTTTTTCGCCATCTCCAAAAGGGCGAAGAGATGCGTGATGTGCGAATGCACGCCGCCGTCCGAAAGGAGCCCCCAAAGGTGCAGCTGCTTGCCGTTTTCCTTGGCGCTGTCCATCGCCTTGATGAGGGCGGGATTTTCGAAGAAGTCGCCGTCCTGAATGGCCTTTGTGATTTTGGTGAGGTCCTGATAGACGATGCGCCCCGCGCCCATGTTGAGGTGCCCCACTTCCGAGTTGCCCATCTGCCCGTCGGGGAGCCCCACCGAGAGCCCGCTCGCGCCGAGGGTGGCGGAGGGATATTCCTTGCGGTACGCCGTCACATTCTTGCTGCCGTCCATGAAGATGGCATTGCCGTTTGTCTCCGGGTTGAGCCCGTAGCCGTCCATAATGATGATCGCATAGGGTGTTTTCATAGTACTACCTCGCAGTTTTCTTCCGCAGGATATTATACATGAAACGGCATAGAAAAGCAAGCGGCAGAAAATAATTTTCAAAAAATTTCCACCAACGCATGTGGATAACTTGACATTTTATGGGGGGGGTTATAATTAAGGGTGGATACGAACACACTCAAAAAATTGCACAGGAGGAAATATGGCAGGCGTAGTGGAATTCAAATGCAAAAATTGCGGTGCAAATCTCGACGTGAGAAAGAGCGATCAGGGCGTTCTCGTTTGCGAGTATTGCGGGACGACGTACACCCTCCCCAAGAAGGAGACCATGTCGAAGGTGCTCATGCTGTTGGGGGAGGCAGAGCGCAATTTGGACACGCGGCATTTCGACGATGCCTACACGCTCTACCGCAAGGCGGCGGAAGAGGATAGCTCGGAGCCCGAGGCGTATTTCGGCATGGCGCTTGCAACGGCGCAGGTTCAGTATTTGCGGGACTACCGCGCCAACGGGAGGCAAAAGACCGATCCGCCCGAGTATCGCATGCAGCCCATCTGTTACGACATTTCCTTCGACGCGACGCAGTGGAAGTTTTCGGACGACAAAAATTTTCGTCGCGCGTTGGAGCTCGCCACTCCCGCACAAAGGAAAGTCTACCTCGAAAAGGGCGAGGAGATCGACCGCATCCGCAGCGAATTTTTCGCGCTCAAAAAGTCCGGGCTCTCCTACGACTGCTTCATCTGCGTAAAGGTTTCCTCCGAGGACAAAAAGGGTCACACGGAGGATGCGCTTACGGCGACCAAGCTCTACCACGAGCTCAAAAAGGCGGGCTACTCTCCGTTCTTTTCCGAGGAGGAGATGAAGGAGCGGAGCGGCGCAAGGTACGAGGCGCTCATTCTCTACGCGCTCTACTGTGCGGATTGCATGCTCATCGTCTGTTCGGACGAAAGCTATCTGCAAACGCCTTGGGTCAAGAACGAATACAGCCGCTACATAAAAATGCTCGGCGAGGCGGAAAAACAGCGCGAGAGCATCACCATCGCCTTTCAGGGAACGCCCATCGAGAAATTGCCGGGGCTCCCGTGGAAGATCCAAGGCATCGACCTCGGCGTCATGGACGGGCTCTCTCGCGTGTTGCGCTTTGTCGATCAATTCGCGTCGGCGAAGGCGGCGCTCCCCGAGATCAAGCGCAAGGATTACAGCGGCATCGCCGTGCAAAAGCGGACCTCGCTCAAGCAGGACATTCAAAAGCGGAAGATCGAGATCATCAAGGGCGGAACGGTGACCGTCTCCGATCAGGTGAAGTTGGGGAACGCAGAGGAATTCATGAGACGCGGCGATTTCGATCGCGCCATGCGCTTCTGCATGGAGGTCATTCGCGAAAATCCCTCTACGGGCAGGGCGTATTGGCTTCTCTTCCTCGCCGAAAACGGCTGCCGCGACGCCGATGCGATGGTCCATTCAACAACGCCCGTCGTCGGGTACGATAACTTCGAGCGGGCTCTCTCCGCAACGGAAAACGCAAAGGAGCGGAACGAGTACTATATCGTCCTCTCCGAGCGCATCAAAGAGGTGCGCGATCTGAACACCTATTCCGAATTTATCGCCCTTCCCGAGGTGACGGAAAGCTGGATCGCCTCGCTCACGGAGGATATGTTCGCGACCGCGAAGGAGACAAAGGATGAGCAGATGTTCTCCGTCCTCATCAAGACGGTCACGGATACCGACCGCTACATCGCCATGAACGCCGAATTCGCCCATCTCTTTTCGGATGCGAAGCAGGCGGTCCGCTACTATCGAAACATTTTGAATGTCGACGCGGGGCACGCCGAGGCGCTCTATAAGTGCTTTATCGTAGATAAAGGCTTGCTGGCGGAAGCGGCGGCATTCGAATATTACGCGGCGCCCGCCAATCGCTCGGCCGTGGAACGCGGGCTCTTTGCCTACGGCTTTAACGGCTATGCCATGGAAAAGCTCGTGGCGCTTGTGTGCAAGAACGCGGGACGTCAGCGCGAGAAGGCGTCTGCACTGTTCGACTTTCTCCTGTCCCTCATTCCCGAAAAGAGCGATAAGTTGTTCAAACAGTACCTGAACGACTTCATCAAAGCATTGTTCGAGGCAAAGGACCACGAAAAAGCCCGCAAGTATGTCGACCTTCTTCTCTCCATCGACGAATACGACGACAACGCCTATTTCTACCGTTGCATGATAGAAAAAAAGTGTTGTGCCCCGCTTGGGCTTGCCGTTTATGCGGAAGCCAACGCACTTCTCGATGACGAGAATTTCATGTCCGCCTACAACGCCTATTCCGTGAAGCACCCGCACGAAGAGAATTTTTATCTCAAGCTCAACGATGCACTTGTCGGAATCGCCCCGCTCTTGCAAGCTCCCGAATGTCTCCGATTTGCTTTGCAAAAATTCCATTTGGAGAAGGAGGAGATCCTCACTTGCAAAAAAAGCATACAAAACGCTTTGGATGAGATGGCATACGCCTATTGGGGGAGCGTCAAGGAGCGCTATCATGTGACGGACTTCGAGAGCACCTTCACTCTGTGCGAAGATATTACGGGGGATATCAACTTGCGCCTCGCAAAGATTTTTGCCCAGTCGGAAAATATCAAGCAATGGATCGACAAGATATACAACGAGCAACCGGAGGAGGCGAGAAAAAACGAGAGGGCAAGGTTGCTTCGAAAAGCCCAAATGAAGAAAGAACTTACCCGCGAAAAAAGGCTGGATCATTTGTTCATAGCGTTGGTGGGAAGCGCAATTGTGCTGTTAGTATTCGGCATTGCCGGCGTATCGCTGGCCTATACGGGCGTTTGGAGCTTTTGGTCGCTTTGGGCAATCGAGGCACTGGTACTGGAAAGTGGGTTAGTACTTCCCATGGTCTTCTTTGCTGCCGTATGCGGCGGCGCGACGATCGTTGCTTTTATCGTAGATTTTGTACAGGTAGGCAGGGTTTGGCGAATCGTTGTTTCAATCGTGACAATAGGCATAACCATGAGTTTTATAATAAGTGCAATCGTGTGTAACATAAGAGTTGCATCGGGAGGAGATGAGGGCGAGTATTATAAGGACAACGGTGTTTGGTATGAAATAAGTGAACATCTTGATGAAGAAACGAACGAGGTGGTGGGATATACGATTGAGGGAGTGCTATTTATCAATAGGTATCAAGAAACCCTCAAAATTCCCAGTGAGATTTATGGCAAACCTTTAGAGGAGTTTTCATTCAAATACCGAACTGTTCGCGGGAACATTTCTGATGGTTATCAAATCGATCAAATCGTTTTACCAAAGAGTTTCAAAGACACAAACGTGCGCACTTCGAGGTATGATCAATTATTGAGCACAAAAGCGTTTTATGAAGGAGCGCCGGAGGATTATGAGGCTACAAATGTGAAGATTTGGCAAGAGTTCTACTACTACTCGGAAACCACACCGACGGAGGAGCAGTGGAGCCAAACCTCAAATTGGTGGCACTACGAAAACGGCGAAATCGCCATTTGGACAAATTAAAAAATTCTTCTTGCCCGACGCGCAGATGCGCGTCGGGCATATTTCTATTCCATGCCGCCCCTGCGGGTAGACGCGTCATTCTGCCCCGCCCGAGCCCTCATTCCGAACGAAGCGTTAGCGGAGAGAGTGAATCTTCCCCGCAAGTCGTACCACAAAGTAGAAGATACACTCGCCCCTTGCGGGGCTCGGTATGAGGAGGCTCCCCCGCCCGAGCTAACGCGTCATTCCGCCCCGCCCCGCCCCGCCCCCGCGCGTCATTCTGAGCGTAGCGAAGAATCCCGAGGATGAAAATTCGGACTTCGTTC